>CALMOM010000202.1:0-8862 GCA_937873305.1 uncultured Terriglobus sp. | reverse complement strand
AGGTCAGTTCCGTCCCTGTGTCCGTCGTGCGGCAGCGAGCACCTGCACAGTCTGGGCGCAGGATCACAGCAGGGCGAAGAGCGGCTTTCGGAACTCTTCCCAGCGGCCCGCATCGGTCGCATGGATCGCGACGCAGTACGCAACCGTGGAGACATGGAGCGTATCCTTCAGCGACTGCACAGCGGCGAGATCAACCTATTGGTGGGCACACAGATGCTGGCGAAAGGGCACGACATACACGGCGTGACAACGGTGGGCGTTGTAGGCTTCGACCATGTACTCGGGCTGCCGAACTTCCGCGCGGCGGAACGCGTCTTCCAATTGCTGACGCAGGTAAGTGGCAGGGCAGGGCGGGGGAGCCTGCCTGGACGCGTTCTGGTGCAAACCTACCACCCAGACCACTATGCCGTACGACGTGCCATGGAGCATGACGTAGAGGGCTTTCTGCGGCAGGAAGCTCAGTTCCGGCGGCCCTTCCACTATCCACCCTATGGCTTGCTGGCCAACGTGCTGGTTCGCTCGGCAGAGCTGGCGGAGGCTGTGGCATGGTCGAACCAGCTTCGCGAATGGTTCCAATCGCGCGGTAACCGTGAGGTGCAAATGCTCGGGCCTGCGGCAGCGCCGATAGCACGGGTGAAGCGCGTCTTTCGTTATCACCTCTTAGTCAAGGCAAGACGCCGCACGGACCTGCAATCCACCCTGCGATCCATGTTGGCATTTGCCGCACAGGGTGCCATCCCACGCGAATCACTGGTCATTGACGTGGATCCCGTGAACCTGAGCTGAGCACCATAGACCTACGGCAGGTCTTTGAGCGATTGCAGGTCTTTGCCGGGCTTGAAGCGCACTACGCGTCCTGGTTCGATGCCCACTTCAGCGCCTGTCCGTGGATTTCGGCCCAGGCCAGTTTTCCGTGGTTTGATGGTGAAGACGCCGAAGCCCCTAAGTTCGATGCGGTCGCCTTTGACGAGCGCCACCTTTAGACTCTTCAGCAGCCGCTCCACCGCTGGCTCTGCCCAACTACGAGGAATGCCGCGGTCGACAATACGCTGCACCAGATCCTGCTTAATCACGGACGTTCTTTCCTGGAGGAGAAGTCGGGCAACGCAGCGGACAGTGCAGATAGCCACTTACACTGGTAACTGGGTGAACAGGTAAATTGTAACTGCAATCCTGGGGACTCGCGGTTCGTACCAATTACGCAACCGGAAGGAGCACATGTCAATCAAGAACGATCGTTGGATCCGCGAACAGGCACATGGCGGCATGATAGAACCTTTTTCTGAAAAACAGGTGAGTGGGGGCTGCATCTCCTACGGGCTATCGTCGTACGGGTACGATCTGCGCGTATCCCGCGAATTCAAGATCTTCACCAACGTGAATAGCGCCATCATCGATCCGAAGGCGTTTGACGAGCGCAGCTTTGTCACCGTGGAAGCGGACAGCGTCATTGTCCCTCCAAACTCTTTCGCTCTGGCACGCTCCATCGAATACTTCCGGATACCGCGTGACGTCCTTACCATCTGCGTCGGAAAATCGACCTATGCCAGGTGCGGCATCATTGTGAACGTGACCCCCTTTGAACCTGAGTGGGAGGGTTACGTGACACTCGAAATCTCTAACACGACGCCGCTGCCGGCCAAAATTTACGCAAATGAGGGGCTGTGCCAGATCTTGTTCTTCCAGTCTGACGAGGCTTGCGAAGTCAGTTATGCCGATCGATCGGGCAAGTATCAAAAGCAGCATGGCATCACGCTGCCAAAGCTGTAGCACATGCCAGACTCCCCAGCATCTGAAGTGCGGCTGAGAGTCGGCATTATCTGTGCGGACCCGCTGCGTGCTGAGGGCCTCCGTGCCATCCTGGAGAGCACCTGTGAACTCGTTTTTTTAACCGCGCAGGAAGCGCGTCACTCGAGCGAACTTTCGCTGGCATTGCTCGACACAAGGGAAGAAGACGTCCTCACGATGATTGCAGCCTTTCGCCGTGCACGGCCTGCATTGCGTCTCATCGTGCTGAGTAGCCGGGCAGAACCTGCTTACATTCAAAAGATTGTCGGCAGTGGGGCCAAAGGGTTTTTGTTGCACACCGCAAGCGAGCGCGAAATACAGATGGCGATTTCCGTCGTGGCAGATGGCTCCATCTGGGCACCGCGAAAGGTGTTGGCAAGCCTGATCGACACCTACGCAAGCGACACGCAGCGCCCGAAAGAGGTGCAACTGACGCCGAGGGAACAAGAGGTAATTGAATTGCTCATCGCGGGCCGGGCAAACCGCGAAATCGCGGCCACACTTGGCGTAGAACTGAAAACCGTAAAGACCCACGTTGGACGCTTACTGCAGAAGTTTTCAGTGCCGAACCGCGTGGCGCTTACGGTACGCGCATTGGAGATGCAGTTGAATCGGGCTGTCGATTCGACCGCGCAGTTCGCCGAATAGGGTCGTACGACCATCGTAACTTGTTCCGCCGGCAGTCATTTGGCATGATGAATCTACGTAACACAGACCTGGGAGAAGAGGGGTCGTGGGACTGGTGAAAGCCGGTTCCACGACCCCCATTTTTTCGCACAACGTGATGTACGGCTTTCTCGTCAGACTGCATATGAAGGTTTCGTGTTGGTTTGCACGCGTAGCAGTGGTCGCCCTGTGCGTGCCTGCTCTGCTTACCGCGAGAGCAGCGGAGAGAGAAAAGCTGGATGACAGATTGGCAGAGGCCGTGAGCGTGCTGGACGACATCATGGCTACGCCCGACCGGTCAGTCCCAAGTCAGATATTGGCAGGTGCCAACTGCCTGGTGGTAATACCTGGGTTCAAAAAGGGTGCTTTTGTCGTGGGTGCGCAGTACGGTCAAGGAGTAGCAACCTGCCGGACAGGACGCGGCTGGAGTGCGCCGGTGTTTGTGCAACTGACCGGCGGCAGTTTTGGCTTTCAGATCGGCGGCCAGTCTACTGACCTCGTACTGGTGGCCATGAACCCGGGCGGGCTGCAGCACATGCTAAAGAACAAGTTTAAGATCGGCGGCGACGCAGCGGCAGCAGCCGGACCGGTGGGCCGCAACGCCCAGGCTGGCACAGACTGGAAGCTGAATGCGGAGTTCCTTACCTACTCCCGTTCTCGCGGGCTGTTTGCCGGAATCGATCTTGACGGGACGGTATTGTCACAGAATCAGGCAGACACACGGAGTTTTTACGGCGTTGCAACACCTTTTCGCACGATCCTTGGTGGAAATGTTGCCACGCCGCCTGACGCCAGGCCGTTCGTCCGTACGGTGGCCAAGTACTTTGTCAGCGTCCGCCAGTAGAGCGATCTGAACCGCGTTTCCTGTGAAGGCGATACACTTGCAGCTTGAGTCTAGATGCCAAATCAGGCCGTGTTCTTCTGCGGCACCGGCTTGAATATCATTCCGTTCGCGCTGTCATTGCGGTGCTCCGTTGGCTGCCCCGCCCCTTTGCGCGGCAGATTGGAGGAGCTTTAGGCAGCCTGCTGTTCAGGCTTTCCGGCAAACTCCGGCACACCGGCAAGCAGAATCTGAGGATTGCCTTTCCCGCAATGGCTTCAGGACAGCGTGCAGCGATGTTAAAAAAGGCGTTTCAGAATCTCGGCCGTCATGTTGCCGAGGTTTGCCTCATGACTCGGTACACCGACTCCTTCGCGCACGAGCACGTGATGCGCTACGAGGGTTTGCAGCACTATCTGAACGCAAAACAGGCAGGCAAGGGCGTGCTTGTGCTGACAGGTCACCTGGGTGCTTGGGAGCTTTCCAGCTTTCTGCATTCGCTGCTTGGCCACCCCATGGGCATGGTAATACGGCGTCTCGACAACCCACTGCTTGATCGATTGGTGAATGGCATCCGGTGTCAGCACGGTAACCGTGTTTTGCACAAGGATGACTTTGCGCGCGGCTTGCTGCACGCGATGGCGCGAGGCGAAGCCGTCGGCATTCTGATGGACACAAATATGACTCCGCCACAGGGCGTTTTTGTGCCCTTCTTCGGCGTAGAGGCCTGCACGGCTTCAGGCCTTGCCAGGATCGCCCGTAAGACAGGGGCTGCGGTAATCCCGGGATTTCTGCTGTGGGATGATCGCGAACAACGCTACATCCTGCATTTCGGTGAGCGACTGCAACTCCACCAATCCGCAGACGCCGAACAGGATGCATTGCAGAACACCGCACTGTTCGCCCAGGTCACAGAGGGCTACATCCGCAAATATCCCGAGCAGTGGCTCTGGTTGCATCGCCGCTGGAAGACCCGGCCCGCGGGAGAGCCATCCTTGTACACGCGCCAGCACGCATCTTAGAAGGACAGGTCAATGTGGCTACCTCGGAGCAAATAGCGCAGTGGACGGGTGGAACAGCGCCGCTTTTAGCAAGAGACATCCATCGAGTGTCCGCGCCGGACAGCGCTGACCTGCACTGTGTTGTGTTTGCAGTAACAGCTCAAGCGCTACAGCAGGCGCTTTCATCAGATGCTGGCCTTATCCTTGCGAATAGTGCAATTGCCGAACAGACACGAGACTCTCGCGTGCTGCACGTGGTTGATGCCCGGCTTGCCTTTGCACAGGTAGCTCGGCATTTGGAGTCCGCTGTCGTGGGCCAGATCCACGCCTCAGCCGTCATTTCGGTGTCCGCTGTCATAGGCCGGCACACAGTGGTGCACGCCGGCGCGGTTGTTGGGGATTATGTGCACGTCGGTGATGATTGCAGCATCGGGCCTCGGGTCGTCCTAGAAGCGGGGGTCGTGCTGCACAACCGAGTTGCTGTCCAGGCCGGTGCAGTCATTGGCGCGCTCGGGTTTGGCTATGTGCGGCGGCCTGACGGTTCCTATCTGCGGTTTCCCCAACAAGGGACCGTGATTGTGGAGAACGACGTGGAGATTGGTGCCAACACCACAATCGATTGCGGTGCCTTGGGAGAAACACGCATCGGTGCAGGGACAAAGATCGACAATTTGGTGCACATTGGGCATAACTGTCGCATTGGACGAAACGTCATCATTGCGGCACAAACGGGCATCAGCGGCTCCAGCACAGTGGCCGATGGCGCTATCCTCGGAGGACAGGTTGGCATCGGAGAGCATGCTTATGTAGGCGAGGATGTCATCCTCGGCGGAGGAGCCGGTGTGTTGAGCGGCAAAAAGCTGCGCGGGCCGCATCAGGTGTTCTGGGGCAGACCGGCGCGGCCGTTGAAGCAGTATCTGCGAGATTTGGCACGTCTGAGCAGGGGTCGCTAGCCGTGGCTGTCGTGGTGGTCGGCGGTCATACGCGCAACATCGGCAAGACGACGCTCGCCACCCAGATTCTCGCCAGTACGCGGCAACTGCGATGGACAGCCATCAAGATCACACAGTTTGGTCACAACGTGTGTTCAGCGAACGGCGAGCCGTGCGACTGCTCCACCGGAGACCATGCCGTCGCCATCAGCGAAGAGCGGAATGCGGCCTCGGGAAAAGACACGTCACGGATGCTTGCGATGGGTAGCAGGCGGGTGCTCTGGGTGCGCACACAGCAGGGCGCACTGCACGAGGCCATGCCACGTATTCGCAAAGAGATCGCAGGAACGGAGAACGTCCTGATCGAGTCGAACAGTATTCTGAGATTTGTCAGACCGGACCTCTACCTTGCGGTCCTGCAGCCAACCGAACTCGATTTTAAAGTGTCTGCTTTGCGCTACCTGGACCGGGCGGACGCTCTCTTTGTGCCGGACGGAACGGACAGTTTGCACACGTCACAGTGGCCTGGGGTTAGTGCCTTGCTTCTGCGCAGCAAGCCGGTGTTTCCGCTGTACGATGCCAGCCTGGCACCAGAAGCACTGGTGTGGCTGTCGACGCGCCTCACTGTAGGTTCAGCCAAGGCAACTCCGCCAGAGGCTAGGTCCACCCTCTAATTCGCCACGTTAGTCGACGCGTCGATATACGCGACATCGTTTGCCGTACCCTGCACCGTGATATTGGTGTTATTGATCTCGGAACCATCCGCAGTGTTAAACGCGTGGACCTGGCCGCCATACGCCGTGTAGACCTTGCCAAGGTTCTCTACCCAGCAAAGGCCGGTTAGGCTGCCGTAGTAGTACGGGTCCAAGTTCTCATTTGGGTACGGAACGGTCGTGGTGCCGCCTACCGTAACGTTGGGGACAATCGCCGCTGTGCTTGCACTGGTATCGAAACGCGTCAGGCAGTTCGGGTTGCCACTGTGAGCCGCCCGTTCTCCCGTTGCGCAGTTGGTGGCACCGATCCAAAGCGTGTTATTGTCCGCAAACAACAATTTGTTGTGGGTCCCATCTGAGATGGGGTAGGCCGTTGAGACAATCTTGGTCGATAGCGGGATGAGAGACAGATTGCCCGTGTAGAGATTGTCGGCCTGCAGAGATTGCCCCTCGACCTAGACCGTAGTGCCGTCTGAGATGTCAGCGGTTGATCCGCCCTGAACGCTCGTTGTGCTCACGACAGGCGAAGTGTACGTGGCGCTTGGCGGGTAATAGTCGGTGCGAAGCGTATTCAAGTTGGCAAAGTTGAGACCCGGCGTGTCGTCGCCGTTTGCGGCAGTGCCGCCGCACTCGCGCCCACAACTGAGGAAATATACCTGCGACCCATCCGGCGAGAAGTAGGCGTTTACTGGCCGGTGAAATGCTGGCTCGTGGATGCTACCGTCGGCCTGGGATGAGCCGACCGGCAGGATGCAATACACAGGCTTGTTCAGCGGTTGGCAGGTGAGCGAACCCGGTGGCGCAGCCTGATTGCTGTTGAGCAGCAATAACCGGTACACGTCGTTCGAGTTGCGCAACATCAGCAACACAACGGAATGGCTTGGATTCGCAATGACTTTGTACACACTCGGCACAGCAAAGGTGTACGTCGTGTTGATGGAGGTGCCGGTGGCCGAGCCCGAAGCCGGGGCAGACATGACAAAAGTGCCGTTGCGTTCGATCGCGGTGTACACCGCCTCAGTATCTGTGGGAACAAAGAAAGAACTCGCAATCCCCGCAGATGCTGCCGTGGTACCGAGTGAGGCCTCTGTCGAATAGTTGATGGTCTGTATGGAACCATCCTGCGCGTAGACAAAGCCCCGCAGTTGTTCCGGATAGCTAATGATCTGCAGCGCGTTGGCGGCAAAGCCGCTGACCGTAAACGTGCTGTTCGCCGTAAAGACGTTGGCGCGAATATCGCGTTTGGCGGCGAGCAGCTCTAAGCCGCCATTGGCAAGGCCGGATTGGGCAATCGCCACCATCACGCGCTGTGTGAGCTTAGACGGCGGTACAGGCCGTCCTGCAAATTGGTTCTCTGTCGTCTTGTAGGGGCGTGAGCCGCAGCCGGTGAGGAGGGCAAGTACGGTACCGATGAGAAGGGCAGTCACCGACCGCACCACAAGAACACGTTTCAAACTGAACCTCAGGAACGGCGTGTACTTTCTACCTGCCGCAGACTCTGCAAGTATACCAAAGCAGGCAGGGCCGGCAGCTGGCGCGTTACCATAACCTCGGTGCACTTTCTATGCAGAATTCCATGGCAATCGACGCACAAAAACACGTTCGAGAGAGGATCTTTGGACCCACCCCCACCCTTTGCGACGGTGCAATGGGGACGATGTTTTACGCACGCGGTGTCTTTATCAACCGGTGCTTCGACGAGCTGAACCTTTCAGAGCCTCAGCTCGTGCGCGAAGTGCATGAGGAGTACCTCATGGCCGGCGCAGAGTTGATTGAGACCAACACCTTCGGAGCCAACGCGGTCCGACTGAAGCGTTTCGGGCTAGAGAGCAGAGTCACCGAGATCAATACGGCTGCCGTTCACCTGGCGCGGGCAGCCGTCGAGGGTATGCGTGAAAAGCATGCGCATCACGCGTCTGTCGCGGGTGCACTGGGCTCGCTCGGCCTGCGGGAGGACGAACGTGACGCCACTGCCATGCTCGAGGCGTACACGCAACAGGCCGCGGCCCTCGCGGAGGCTGGTGTGGACCTCTTTGTGGTGGAAACAGTGACCTCGCTGGCGGAGGCAGAGGCTGCCCTGCAGGCTGTGAAGGCAGTTGCCGCCCACCTGCCCGTGATTGCCATGGTGACAGTGACTGACGCTGGCACTGTGGCGGACGGCACCTCGCCGGAAGATGCAGTGCGCTTATTAGAGGCAGCCGGTGCGCGAGCCGTGGGTTGCAACTGCAGTGACGGTCCACAGCTGGTGCTGGCCACTATCGAGCGCATGCGCCGCGTGACAAACCTGCCACTGGCTGCGATGCCGAACGCAGGCATGCCGAATTGCGTTGATGGCCGCAGCATCTATATGACTTCGCCAGAGTACCTGGCCAGCTTTGCGCGAAAGGCCATGCGTCTGGGAGCCACCATCATCGGCGGCTGCTGCGGCACAACGCCTCATCACATCAAGGCAATGCGTTCCTCCTTGAAAGCCAGCCAGGCGCAGGCTGAGGGTGTGTCAAACGTAGGAGCCGCAGCCGTTGCAAGCCAGATCACACCGCCGCCGCTGGAGGTACGGTCCACGCTGGGTGCGCGCATTGCCCGCGGCGAGTTCGTCAACATGGTGGAGATTGTGCCACCCAAAGGGCTGGATCCGGCAAAGGAATTGGCGGGCGCGCGGATGTTGAACGACCTCGGCGTGCACGCGATCAACGTGCCCGATTCACCCCGCGCCAGTGCCCGAATGAGTGCAGGCAGCCTGTGCCTGCACATACAGCAGCAGGTTGGCATCGAGACAGTGATCCACTACACCTGCCGCGACCGCAACCTGCTCGGCATCCAGAGCGACCTGATGGGCGCATCGTCGCTGGGCATCAAGAACATTCTTTGCCTAACCGGCGATCCGCCCAAGATGGGCAGCTATCCCGATGCGACCGCCGTGTTCGACGTGGACGCCATCGGCC
>CALMOM010000201.1 GCA_937873305.1 uncultured Terriglobus sp. | reverse complement strand
CATACAGCAGCGCGAATCGCGGCACCACGAAGGAAATCAGAAAGATGAACAGGCCGAACACCAGCGCGATAAGCAGCGTGGGATACACCAGCGCAGACTTCAGCTTTTTGGTCACGGTCAGCGACACGCGTTGAAACTCCGTATAGCGCTGCAGCACCTCCTCCAGGTTGCCGGAGCGCTCGCCCGCCAACAGTGTAGTAGTGAAAATGAGCGGAAAGCCGCCCTGCGCGGCGAAGGCGCCAGAAAGGGATTCGCCCGTCTTGATGCGCGCGGCCACATTCTCCAGCTGTGCCTTGAATCGCTCGTCCTTCTGCCGCCGCGCCAGCAATTCCAGCGATCCCGGGATGGGCAGGCCCGCCTTGATGAGCGTGACAAACTGCTGGTTGAAGACCAAGAAATTCTGCAGCTTGACCTTCTTGCGCGCGCCGCCCGCGTTCAGCGCGCCGCGTGCCTTGACGGAGTAGACCAGGTAGCCGGCCTGTGTAAAGCGCGCGCGCAACTCCTCTGCCGTGGCGGCAGGGTGGGTCTGCTCTTGAATGCGGCCACGTTCGTCGGCCAGTTTTACGGTGAACTCGGTCATGCGGCAGTCTGCACCAGTTTAGACGGACCGTGCCGCAGATGGGATCTGCGCTGCCGGAAAGCGTCACATCGGCACCCGATTCGGGAGCATACTGGAGCCATTGCAATCGCTCCTGCACCCGTGGTGACAGAGTTCAACTCGCCACCCCCAAAAGGTTATCCAACCCTCTCACCCAAGGGCTATCCCTTGTCCCCAAGCAAGCGCTTTATACCCGTTGAGAAATACCTGCGTACGATGTACCACCCTGACCGCGACTACGTAGACGGGCATTTGGAGATACGGAACATGGGCACCTGGGAACACGGAGACTGGCAGAGTGCACTTGTCGCGTACTTACGCGCACACGCACGTGAGTGGGGCATCTACAGTGTCGTGGAATGCCGGCTGCAAGTGCGGCCGGACAACTTCCGCATTCCAGACATTATGGTCGTAAGCCGGGAGAACACGCCGGAACCCATCATCCGCGACGCCCCACTGCTCTGCATCGAAATTCTGTTCCAAAAGATACAGTCAAGCGCACGATGCACCAGGTCGAGGACTACATCGCCATGGGAGTGAAGGCAGTTTGGGTGGTGGACCCGAAGCGGACCGACGTACTGGTTGTTACCGCACAGGAGAGTCGCTACGTTAACACGCGAGTTCTGACAGTAAAGGACACATCCATTCGCGTTGACCTGGACGAAATCGCAGCCGACCTGGCCGGCTGATCGATTTTACGCATGACAAAGGCCCGTCGGGCAGGCCTTCTAACCAATGTGGGAAAAAACCTTAGACTGAGAAAGACGAGCCGCAGCCGCAGGTACTCTTCACCTGAGGATTCTCAAACTTGAAGCCGGCGGCCTCCAGCGTCTCCACATAATCTACGGTGCAGCCATTAAGGTACATGGCGCTGGTCGCGTCCACAAACACCTTTAGATCATCAAAGCGGACGACCTTGTCCATCATGCCCTGCTGGTTTTCGAAGCTCATGCTGTACTGAAATCCGGAGCAGCCACCACCCACGACACCAATGCGCAGACCGGCTGGCAGAGGGTCCTGCGTGGCCATAATCTCCTTCACCTTGGCCTGCGCCGACGTAGTCAGGTTGACGGGCTGGGTGGGTGCCGCAGTAACAATCTCAGGTGCGGTAATGATCTCGGGAGTAGAAACGGCAGTGGCCATGTACTTGATCTCCTGACTACAAGATGTAGTGTAAAGCGTCTGCAATGTCGGAGCAAGTCAGTCGCATTTGCCACCGCGTTACAACTTGTTTGCACCAATCTAGATGATGCTTGCACTCCTCGGGTTTCAGAAAGCCGCGTCTTATACGTTTCCGCCACCGCGAGCGTGCGCTGGATAGAATAAAACCGCGAGCGTCGCACGACCGCGCGAAAGGACACCATGAGTTCCACACGGAGACACTTTCTTGCCCTGGCGGGCGCTGCCGTCGCCACGCCTTCCCTGCTTCCCACCGAGCTGTTCGGTGAACCGAAGCACGCCGAGGCGCTCACCGACTACGTCAACGTGTTCCTCGGCACGGGCGGCCATGGCCACACCTTTCCCGGCGCCACCCTGCCCTTTGGGGCCGTCCAGCTAAGCCCCGACACCGGTATGACCGGCTGGGACTGGTGCAGCGGCTACCACCAGGATGACGAGGTGCTGATGGGCTTTAGCCACACCCACCTGAGCGGTACCGGCGTGGGCGACATGCTGGACCTGCTGTTGGTGCCACGCACCGGGCCCGTCGTGCTGAACCCGGGCAAGGATGAAGAGGCGCGCAAAAATCCCGAAGGCACCTTCCGCGCACGCTTCGCCAAAGCAGACGAGAGCGGCGAACCCGGCTTCTACACGGTGAAAACCCAATCGGCCGGCGGCGCAAAGATCGTTTCCGACCTGACCGCGACGGAACGCACCGGCCTTGCGCGCTTCACCTTCCCCGCGGGCGAACCAGCCCATATCCTGTTCGACTGGCAGCACTGCTGCGAAAACTATGACTCAGTAAAGTCGGCAGAGATCACGGTGACCGGCGACACTGCGTTGCAGGGTAGCCGTCATGTCACGCGCTGGGCACCCGACCGCGAGATCGACTTCTACACCGAGGTTTCCGTCAAGCCCACAAAGACTGAGGTCTTCAGCGACGACAAGCCAATTGCCGGCACGTCCGCGAAAGGCACCAACCTCAAAGTCGTCATGCACTTTGCGCCGGGCACCACAGTCCTGGTGAAGACCGGCCTCTCAATGGTCAGCACCGATCAGGCCAAGCTCAACCTCACCACGGAGCAGCCAGGCTGGGACTTCACCGGTGTGCGCGCGAAAGCGAAGGCTCGCTGGCAGGCAGAACTGGAGCGCATCCGCGTAGACACGCCAAACCGTGATCACAAACAGATCTTCTACACCGCCATGTACCACATGATGTGCGCGCCCACGCTGAACGACGACGTGAACGGCCAGTACCGCGGGCTCGACAAGAAGGTCCACACGTTGGGGCCGGACGATCATAACTACAGCACCTACTCCACTTGGGACACCTACCGCGCGCTGCACCCCTCCTTCACGCTCTGGCAGAGTGACCGCGTCGCGCCCATGGTCAACTGCCTGGTGCGCATGGCGGAAGAGAGCAAGTACGGCTTCCCCGTATGGCCGCTGCAGGATGGCGAAACCTTCTGCATGCCCGGCTATCACAGCGCCAGCATCATGGCTGAAGCCTGCGTGAAGAAGGTGCCAGGCATCGACTGGGCGCGCGCCTACAAACCCATGCGCAAGCGCAACATGGACGATGCCTATATGGGCCTGGACCTGTACCGCAAATACGGCTACATACCCGCCGACAAGCAGGAGGAATCCATCGGCAAGCTGGTCGAGTACGGCTACGCCGACTGGGCCTGCGCCCACGTGGCCGACGCCACCGGCCATGCGGACGACGCGAAGATCATGCGTGGACGTTCGCGGAATTACCGCAACGTCTTCGACAAGCAGATGCAGTTCATCCGGCCAAAGCTGGAAAGCGGCGAGTGGGCACCCGACTTCAATCCGAAAGCTACCGGCCACACACCCAAATACCGCGACTACACCGAGGCGAACGCCTGGCAGAGCACCTTTTTCGTCCAGCACGACGTGAAGGGCTACATGGCGCTGTTCGGCGGCCGCGAGCCATTTACAAAGAAGCTGGATGCCCTGTTCACCGCAGACCCTGGCGTGTCCAACGAAACCGTGATCGACATGACTGGCTTTGTCGGGCAGTACGTGCACGGCAACGAGCCCAGCCATCACATTGCCTACCTGTACCTGTGGGCCGGGCAGCCGTGGAGGGCGCAGGAGAAGGTGCGCGACCTGCTCCTGACCCACTACCGCAACGACTTTGACGGCCTGGACGGCAACGAAGACTGCGGCCAGATGAGCGCGTGGTTTGTGATGA
>CALMOM010000200.1:33920-34703 GCA_937873305.1 uncultured Terriglobus sp. | reverse complement strand
GGTGGAGGCGTTTGCCGTGGTACGGCAGGCCATGCAGCAGGCCGGCAAGGTCGCCATTGGCAAAGTCGCCTTCGCCGGACGCGAACACGTGGTCGCCTTCATGGCCAACAAGGACGAAAAGCTTCCCGGCCTGATGGCGTACACCATGCGCTACCAGGAAGAACTGCGTAAGCCCGCCGAGTACTTTGGCGACATACCCACGGTCACCATCGAAGAGGACCAGCTCGACCTTGCCGAGCAGCTAATCAAGAAGAAGACCACCACCTTCGACCCGGGCCGCTACAAGGACGGCTATGAGGTCGCCCTGAAGGAGTTGGTGGACGCCAAGGTCAACCACCTGCCTATTCCGCAGGATGAGGAAGTAGCTCCGAAGCGGGCCAAGGTCGTAAACCTGATGGACGCGCTGCGCAGCAGTCTTCAGAGCAACAGCGCAGGCGATGACGCACCCTCACGGGAGGCCGAGCCGCCGAAGCGTCCAGCAGCCAAAGCCGCAAAGGCTGACATCGCCAAGGAGACGCCCGGGCCGACGCTGGTCAAAGCGTCAAAGAAGGGTTCTGCCTCGACCAAGACCGGCGCGGCAAAGGGTCACGTTCCACGCCGCAAGTCGGCGTAGCGGAGAAACATGCCCCGGCGCGCACCTCACCCAGACAACAGCACGCCGCCCCGGGGCGGACATCCGGCGGCCACATCCTCGGCTGGCGACGCCATCGATCAGCAGCTAGAGCGATACCGCTCCATGCGCGACTTCGCCATTACGGCAGAACCAAGCGGGCAGTCCCAAGG
>CALMOM010000200.1:12985-33910 GCA_937873305.1 uncultured Terriglobus sp. | reverse complement strand
AAGGTCCTGCGAGCGACGGCCAGCCCTTCGTCATTCAAAAGCACTCCGCGACGCGCCTTCACTACGACTTTCGGCTGGGCTGGAATGGCGTGCTCAAGAGCTGGGCCGTGGCCAAGGGTCCCAGTTACGACGTGCATGACAAGCGCCTGGCGGTGCAGGTGGAAGACCATCCCATGGAATATGGTGGCTTTGAGGGCATCATTCCCAAGGGGCAGTACGGCGGCGGCACGGTCATGGTGTGGGACCAGGGCACCTGGGAGCCGCACACCGACGTGGATGAAGGACTGCGCAAAGGCACACTGAAATTCGCCCTGCATGGCACCAAGATGAAGGGCGACTGGACCCTGGTGCGCATGGGCGGCAAGGCTGCGCACGAGGGCAAGCCGAATTGGCTCCTGATCAAGGAGCATGACGAGTTCGAGCGTGCACCCGGCGCACCCTGCATCACGGAAGAGGCGCAGCTGTCCGCCGTGACGGGCCGGTCACTCGAGGAGATTGCGGCGGAGAGCACGCACGTGTGGAACTCGAAGGAGACTGACACACCGGGCCAGGCATGGCACCGTCAGCAGACAGACGCCGATAATGCGGGCACGGCTGTTGCACGTGGCGCTGCCAGCAAAGAAGCTTCAAAAGCGCAGAATGACACTCTGGCGGCCCACGTACAGCACTTGCCAAAGGAGGCCATGCCAGCCTTTCTGAAACCGCAACTGGCGGCCGAGGCGATCGCGCCGCCCAGCGGAGCGGAATGGGTGCATGAGTTGAAATTCGATGGCTACCGTGTGCAGGCGCACAAGCGCGGCGCGTCGGTCACGCTCTACACGCGCAGCGGCCTGGATTGGACGCATCGCATGAAGTCCGTGGCACATGCACTGGCACGCATCCCGGCGCACACCTGCGTGCTGGATGGCGAGGTCGTCGTTTTGAGTGCGGAGGGCCTTTCCAGCTTCGCACGGCTACAGGCGTCGTTCGAGAAAAATGAGAAGCATCCGTTAACCTTCTTTCCCTTTGATCTCTTGCACCTTGATGGCCACAACACGCGCGGCATTTCGCTGCGCGACCGCAAACAGCTGCTGCGAAAGGCACTCGGCGATGACACCGATGAACTGCGCCTGAGCGAAGACCTGCAGGGCGATGGCCCAAACATCTTTGCGGCAGCGTGCAAGCTGCATGCCGAGGGCATCATCTCCAAGCGCGCCAAAGAGCCGTATGTGAGCGGCCGGTCCTCGCACTGGCTCAAGTCGAAATGCCTCTTCCAGCAGGAGTTCGTCATCGGCGGCTTCACTGACCTGTCCAATGGCTCGCGTGGCATCGGTTCGCTGCTGGTGGGGTACTACGACGAGAGCGGCAAGCTGACCTACGCCGGGCGCGCCGGAACCGGATTTACACAAAAGCTGCACGCCATGCTGCGGGACCGGCTGGACCCCTTGGTGCAGAAAACCTGCCCGTTCAAGTCCGTCACAGCAGAGGCAAGGCGTGGCGCACACTGGGTGCGGCCAGAGCTGGTGACGCAGGTGCGCTTCGCCACATGGACAGCGGAGCAGCAACTGCGGCAGGCGTCGTTCCAGGGCCTGCGCGACGACAAGCCAGCACTGGAGGTACGCCGCGAGAGCGGCCCGCCCTCCGCAAAGGTGCAGCGCGAGAGTTTGGAACCAGCTGCCGCACCCGCGGAGGAAGCGGTAAACAAACCGGCACGCAGCCCCAAGGCCAAGCCTGCTGCAAAGCCTGTGGCACCGCTCCCTGCCATACGCCTCACCCATCCCAGCAAGGTCATCGACCAGGCAAGCGGCCTGACCAAGCGCCAGTTGATGGAATACCTGTGGACCGTCTCGGCCGAGATGCTGCCGCATGTCGCCGACCGCCCGCTCAGCCTTGTACGCTGCCCGGACGGCAGCGAGAAGCCTTGCTTTTACCAGAAGCACATCAACCAGCTGCTGCCGAAGGGCATCGGCGCCATCATGGTCAGCGACAAGAAAGGTGGCAAACCGGAACCATACATCTCGCTCAACAGCGCGGAGGCACTGGTCGGGCTGGCCCAGGTTTCGGTGCTGGAGGTCCATCCCTGGGGCTCGACAAAGGCGCACCTGGAGCAGCCGGATCGTATCGTCATCGACCTTGATCCGGACGAAGCGCTGCCCTGGTCGGTCGTCGTGGAGAGCGCTCTTGAGGTGCGCACCCTGCTGTCTTCGCTCAAACTGCAGAGCTTCGTGAAGACCACAGGCGGCAAAGGCCTCCACGTGGTCTTCCCGATTGAGCCGGAGCATGATTTCGCAACGATCAAAGCATGGGCACATGGATTCGTGCAGAGTCTGGAGCGTGCACGGCCCACGCGCTATCTCTCCGTCATGACCAAGGCCGCCCGGACCGGCAAGATCTACCTGGACTACTTGCGCAACGAGCGCGGCGCAACGGCAGTGGCACCGTACAGCATGCGTGCGCGCAGGGGCGCGCCCGTCAGCGTGCCGCTTTCCTGGAGTGCACTGAAAGCATCAACGGAGCGCCCGGACTGTTGTATCGCCAACTACAACGAGTGGTCGGCAGAGTACCCCGGCAGCGTGTGGAGCAAGCTGCTGACGGTGGAGCAGCGCCTATCCGCAGAGGCGCTGGAACGCTTTACCGGCAAGCAGGCTCGCAAGACGCCTGGGGTTTAAACACGGTGGTCACGAAGTCTTGAACGGCCGTGCACAGATGCCTCTTGCTCACCGTGTAACCTCCGTGGCCACCGTGTCCATGCATTTACTTCTGCGCGCCAAACGCAAACACAGTCGTAGTGTGCAGCGTCTGCCCGGGCTTCAGCAGCGTCGAGGGAAACGCAGGTTGGTTCGGCGAGTCAGGATAGTGCTGCGTCTCCAGGCAGAAGGCGTTGCGGCGATCGTATGTCTTGCCGGCCTTGCCCGTGATGGCACCATCGACCAGGAAATTACCCGTGTAAAACTGCACGCCGGGCTGCGTCGTGCTGACGGTGAGCGTGCGGCCAGACGCCGGGTCGGTCGCCACCGCAGCCAACTTCAGCGTGCCAGGCGCGCCGTTCAGCACCCAGTTATGGTCGTATCCCTTGCCAAGCTGCAGCTGCTGGTTATCAGTATCGATCTGTTCGCCGATCGCGTGCGGCGTGCGCAGATCGAACGGCGTGCCCTGCACCGGGTCCAGCTTTCCTGTCGGTATCTGCACGGAATCCACTGGCGTGTAGCGGTCTGCGTTGATTGTGATGGTCTGCTTCAGAACAGATCCGCTGCCCTCACCCGCCAGGTTGAAGTAGCTATGGTTGGTCAGGTTGGTGACGGTGGGCTTGTCCGAGGTGGCGCTGTACTCGATGCGCAGGTCGTGGCCGTGCAGTGTGTATCGCACATGCGCGGTCAGCGTGCCGGGGTAGCCCTGGTCGCCGTCCGGTGACACCAGCGTCATGTCGACACCGTTTGCGATCTCTTTTGCCGACCAGACCAGCTTGTCGAAGCCGACCAGACCGCCGTGCAGGGACTGCCCGTTATTGTTGATCGGCACGTGGAAGGTCTTGCCATCGATGTCGAACGCGCCCTTTGCGATGCGATTGCCATAGCGGCCCACTACTGCGCCAAAATACGGGTTGTCACCCTCGTATCCAGCCAGCGAGGCGAAGCCCAGGACCACATCTGCGCGCTTGCCCGTGCGGTCCGGTGCCAGCACGCTCTGGATGCGTGCGCCGTAGGTAATGATCTTCACCTCGAGATCGGCGCTCTGCAGCGTGTACACCTCAACAGCCTTGCCGTCTTTGGTCGTTCCGAACGGCGCCTTGGTGACGCTCGCCTGTGCTGCCATGGCCACAAACCCCATCCCTAAAAGCGCTGCGATCGTTTTCAGCATGCTCTACCTTTACCAGGACCGCTGGTCTGACGCAGTATACCCATCACATCGAACGACGTGCCACTGCCATACGGTCGCCATCAAGGTGGCCCGCTGTACTGTTGAAAGGAGCATGCGCATGCTGGACGGCCGGCGGCTCTCACCATCCGAAGGCAAACATCGCTTGGGCTGCCGGAGTCGCGCACGGGGTAAGGAGAACCATGGAGAGCAGTTTCTGGCGGAAGCGCTCTGTGTTTGTGACGGGCGCCACTGGCTCGCTGGGCAGCTGGCTGGTTCGGGCGCTGCTGGAGCGGGGTGCTCGCGTCACGGCCCTGGTACGCGGCCACGAGCCCATGGGCTACCTGGAAACCGCGCTGCGCAACCGCACCATGCACACCGTGCAGGGTCAGCTGACAGATGCAGACCTGCTGCGGCACACGTTGACACAGCAGAGCGTGCAGACCGTCTTTCATCTGGCGGCGCAAACGCTGGTAGGCGCGGCAAAGCAGGACCCGGTCGGCACCCTGGAGACCAATGTTCGCGGCACGTGGCTGCTGCTGGAGGCGGCTCGCCAAGCGTCCGCGCGCGAGGTTGTGATCGCCTCGTCGGACAAGGCCTATGGCGCGTGCGATCGCCTGCCGTACCGCGAAGATGACCCGCTGCGGGGCACCTTTCCGTACGACGTATCGAAGAGTTGCGCCGACCTGATCGGCATCATGTATGCCCGCACCTACGGCCTCCCGGTAGCGATGGCCCGCTGTGCAAACCTGTTCGGCGAGGGCGACACGAACACGAGCCGGCTCATCCCAGGGGCTATCCAGGCCACGTTGAAAGGCGAGCCCTTTGTCATCCGGAGCGACGGAAAGTTCGTTCGAGATTTTCTCTACATGCAGGACGCTGCTGCCGCTTACCTCGTGCTCGCAGAGGCGCTCAGCGGCGCGCCAGAACTCGGCGGCGAGGCCTTCAATTTTGCACTAGGCCAACGGATGACAGCGATCGAGATCGTGCACATCATCACCACGATGATGGGACGTTCGGACCTGCTGCCCGACATCAGGAACATCGCATCCACTGAAATCCGGGAGCAATACCTGGACATCAGCAAGGCGGCGACAGTCCTCAAGTGGTCGCCCAGCGTCACGCTTGAGCAAGGCCTGGAACGTACCATTCAGTGGCACAAAACGCGCTTCTGAACGTGCAAAACCTTTAGCTTAACAGCGTACTGCGTCCATCTCGACAGCTGTTAGCGATTGTTTGTGCACGCTCAGGGCGACGGTATGTACGCGTTTGCATCGACTTCCTTAGCTATGTGACACTCTTCGTACTCCAATGTGCGGTGGCGGTCAGGTTGGACCGCCAGTTTCACGAAATCAAAGTTAGCGTGCGGCTCCCATTCCGTTCTGGCATAGGATAAGTCCCGATGCAGGCACGCACCGCGGTTCGCAACGAAGGTCATGGCACTGATCTACGGTCGGCAGCCAACTCAACCAGCGGTGTCAAGCGAACGGAGACCTTCCGGACCGATGTGTTTGCCGCGTTGCGCCTTGGCGGACCGCTGGCGCTCGGTGAGTTGGGCTGGATGTCCACGTACATTGTGGACGCGCTGATGATCGGTAGGCTGCCCCACTCTGCCCTGTCTATCTCGGCATCGTCACTCGGCAATACCATCTTTTATGCCGTGGCGTTTTTTGCCATTTACATGCTGAATGGCCTGGAAACCTTTGTGGCGCAGGCTGCCGGGCAGGGCGATCGCACGGAAGGCGTACGGATGCTGTCGCAGTCCATGTGGATCGTGTTGGTCGGCACCCCGCTTGTTATCGCGACTACGCTTGGCTTTGCGGCTCTCCTGCCCACATTTGGCACGTCAGCTGAGCTCTACGCGGAAGTACAGCGCTACCTGCACGCGCTGGTGTGGTCCACGCTGCCGCTGATGCTGTACATGGCAATCCGGCGGTTCTTGCAATCTGTCAATCGCGTGCTGCTGGTCTCGGCATCGCTCATCACGTCCGGCCTGGTGAACTGGCTGTTTGATTGGCTGCTGCTCTACGGCCACGGCGGTCTGCCTGCCATGGGCATTGCCGGATCGGGCTGGTCTACCGTGGTGGTGCGCTGCTGGATGCTGCTGATGCTTCTGCCGGGCGCGGTGCTCGCCTTTCGCCATATGCGGGTGTGGCCCACGCTGCGCATGCTGGTACCTGACCACACACGCCTGAAAGCCCTGCTCCAGATCGGCTGGCCTTCCGGCCTGCAGTTCTCGCTGGAGCTTGGCATTTCCACGTACATGTCCATCCTGTGCGCGCGGCTGGGCACCACCATGCTGGCCGCACACCAGGTAACGCTGGACCTGAATGCCTTTGTCTACATGGTGCCCACGGGCCTGGCGTACGCGGCCATGATCCGTGTGGGGCAGGCGGCGGGCCGCAGCGACTTGACTGGTGTGCGCCGCAATGCAGCCGCCCCGCTGATGGTGGCACTCACCTACAGCGCGACCGCTGCCGTGCTGTTTCTCACGCTGTCGCACCGGCTGGCGGGTCTCTACACCAACGACCCACAGGTAGTGGCGCAGGCCACGCAGTTGCTGCGCATCTGTGCTGTGCTCATCCTGGGCGACGCCACGTTTGTCGTCCTGGAATCGGCACTCACCGGCCTGGGCGACACGCGCAGCCCGCTGGTGGTGAGCCTCCTTGGTAACTGGGTGCTGGGCATGCCAGCGGCGTACCTGTTTGCCTTCCCCATGGGGCACGGTGTGTACGGCCTCTGGATGGGCCGCGCCGTCGCCTCCGTTGTCACTGGGCTTGGCATGGCCGCCTGGTGGTATCACCGTATGCAGGCGCAGCGTAGCGGTCGCAGCACCGCCAAACTGAATCTGCTTACCCCAATCCAGGCCCATACCTAGCGGCCAATTACCTGCAACGCTCCACCACTTTTGAGAGGCTCCAACTTGAAGATCAATCTGCGCAATGTATTTCTCGACAACCTTCCGCTTACCCGCCCCATCCGCGGCTTGGCATTGCCACTTGCCGCCGTCACCGTGCTGGCCATCAGCGCGCAAGCGCAGTCCACGCTGGGCAGCATCGCCGGTACCGTACAGGACAGTAGCGGTGCCCGCGTTCCCAACGCCACCATCAAGCTCCATCGCACCGACAACAACACGGATCGCACTCTCACCGCGGATGACACCGGCCAGTACAGCACCCTGAACCTGGAGCCGGGCACCTACGACATCACTGTGACCCGCGAGGGTCTGGGCAGTACCACCGCTACCGGTATCGCACTACAGGCGCGCCAGCAATTGCGCTACGACGTGACGCTCAACGTCCAGGCCGCGCAGAGCGTGACCGTGAACGCCTCGGACGCGGGCGTCATCGACCTTGAAAATGCGCAAATCTCCGCCGTACTCACACCACAGGCCGTGCTGGACCTGCCCGCCAACTATCGCGGCAACGGGTCGACCTCGCCGTTGAGCGTGGTGCAGGCGCTGCCGGGTGTGCAGCCGGACAGCGGCCAGTACCCGCCTGCACCGTCGACGCATCCCACGCCTGCCGTACGCTACTCCATCCAGGGTGGCCTGCCGTCGCAGACGGAGACCACGGTCGACGGCATCTCTGCGCAGAACCAGACCAGCAACAACGTGCAGGCCGATGCGTTCCCTTCCGCCGAGTCCATCTCTGAGATCCGCGTGGACGGCGTGAATAACAATGCCGAGTACGGCCAGCCGGGCGAAATCACTACCGTGACCAAGAGCGGCGCCAACCGCGTGCACGGCTCGGCCTACATGTACTACCAGAACAGCGCGCTGGATGCGACGCCGTACGGCTCAGACGCCAGCACCAAGCCGTACAAGGACGCCAAGGACTTCGGCGCAAGCATCGGGCTGCCCTTCCGCATTCCGCACCTGTACGATGGCCGCAACAAGAGCTTCCTGTTCGGCGCGTACGAGGGCTTGCGCTATCCCCAAACCGCGGTGCTTCACGACACGGTACCCACGGTCCGTATGAAGCAGGGAGACTTTTCGCAGGAAGACGCGACGCCGCTGACGAATCCGTTTACGGGCGGCACCTATGCCAATAACCGTGTGCCCATCAATGCTTCGTCCGCACGGTTTCTGCAGTTCTACCCCGATCCCAACATTGACGCCAACCTGTCCACGGCTGCCGCCATCGCGGACAAGGGTTACAACTACCTGAGCACGCGCCGCAACGACATTGCTTCAAACCAGTTCGATCTGCGCGGCGATCAGGTGATCTCATCCAAGCTGTCCGCGTCGGCCCGCTACTCGTACAAGAACAATAACCAGAGTCAGTACCAGGACCTGACCCTGCCGAACAGCACAGCATTTGCGCGGTATCGCATCCTGGCCAGCAACCTGAACTATGCCATCACGCAACGGCTGGCAAACGAGTTCAAGTTCGGCTTCACCCTGGAAGACGACGGCAACAGCAACCCCTTCGACGGCCCCGGCTTTACCGCCAGCACTGGCCTGCAGGGCCTATCAACGCCGGCCTTTTTCAACGGTATTCCGCACCTGAACTTCAACGGGGGCGCCGCGACGATCACGTCCATTGGGTCGCGACTGGGCTTTGACGAGAAATCGCGTGTCTTTCAGTACATCGACAACATCACTTATCAGCGCGGCAGCCATACCCTGCGCTTCGGCGCGGACATCCGGCACCTGCAGGCCTTTACCGAGGCAGGCGGTTCCACGCCGTCGATCAATTACGGCACGTTCCTCTTCGACGCGAACAATACGGCCACCGGCGACCAGTTCGCGGATTTTCTGGTGGGTGTACCGTTCCAGAGCCAGCCCAACACCATTCGGCAGGACAACGACGCTGCTACCAACAGCTACGCCTTCTATGGCCAGGACAGCTGGAAGGCGACACAGAACCTGACGCTGAACTATGGTTTGCGTTACGAGCTGCACCCGGCGCTGTCTGCCGCGGATGGCTTGGCCGGTAACTTCGATCCATCCATCGCGCGTACTGGGCGGCTGATCTACCCGGCAGGGTACGCCAGCGCATTGGATGTGCAGGAGCTTGCCAACGTAAACGCATGCCCCACCGCAGGCGTCAACAACCCGTACGCTACCGGGCAGGCGGCCTTTCCGGGCGTTGGTTGCACTCCCATCGTCACAAACACGCAGGCAGGTGTGCCGACCGGACTGCGCAAAACGTCGTTCCTGCGCTTTATGCCGCGTTTCGGTTTCGCCTGGCAGCCGTCCGGCGATGGCAAGACCGTAATTCGCGGGGGTGTGAGCTACTACAACATCACAACAACCGGTGCCCTCTTCTACGCCATCGCGCAAACCCTGCAGCAGAACTACCAGATCGTCACGAACAGCTATAACCAGCGCACGGCAGCCGGGGCCGTCATCCAGCCTACCTTTGCCTTCCCCAACACAACGGCAAGCAACACGTTCGTGCCCACACCGGGCAGTGCGTACTTCTACGCGGCAGTGGATACGAATTGGCACGACCCCTATTCGCTGCAGAGCAATCTGTCATTGGATCACGACTTCGGCCACAACCTAGGAGGCCGCATTTCCTACGTGGGCATGCATACCTGGCACCTGGTGTGGCAGCCGCAATTCAACCAGCTGCCGCGATCGAACTCACGGCTGGCTTCGGACGCGGCCCAGACGGACTATCCATTCCCGAACTTCTACCAGATCACACGTCGCAGCACCGGTGCCACGGCGGATTACCGTTCCCTCCAGGGTGAGTTGACCAAGCGGCTGAGTAACGGCTTCTCCATCGATTCGGTGTACACGCTCGCGAAGAATCTGGCGGACAACCAAGGCACCAACGGCAACTTTGTCACCGGCTCCGGCTTTGTGGACGAGCAGGGCGGCTACAACCCCACGGACAGCTTCAACGCGGCCCAGGATTACGGCAACGTGGCCGGCACGCGGCGTCACCGCTCGCTGACCACGGTCATTTATGAGCTGCCGTTTGGCCGTGGCAAGATGTTTGCCGGAAACCTGAACCACCTCGCCAATGCATTTGTGGGAGGCTGGCAGCTGAGCAGCATAGTGCTGTGGCAGACGGGGCCCTTTCTGACAGCGACCTTTCCCACCGGCACCATTGACCCTGCGGGCAACGGCTCCGGCACCTACGTTGGCGGTGCCAACATGCGGCCAGACCGCATCCGCGACGCGAACGCAGGGCCGCGTAACCGCAATGCCTGGGTCAGCCTGAACTCCTTTGCCTGCCCCGGCAACGGCGCAGCGCTTACCCCTGCCAGCACCTGCGACGTTGGTATCGGATCGCTGCCGATTGGCCGCTACGGCACGGAGAGCACCGGCGACATCCACGGCCCGAACACCACGAACTTCTCAGCCGGTATCAGCAAGTCATTTCTGCTGGCAGAGGGCATCAAGGTGCGGGCAGAGGGGACCTTTACCAATGTGCTAAACCACACCAACCTGGCGGACCCGAACCTGACGTTGACCTCCGCCAGCTTCGGCCTGATCACCCAATCCCGTGGCTCTGATTTTGGAGGCAACCGGACTGGGCAGGTCTCCTTCCGAGTGGAGTTCTAAGCCACGGGTAACGCCTTGCTGAACGGCTCGTCTGCGCCCCTCACCGGGATCATGCGAGTCGTTCAGACTCTTCTGAGTCTGCTGGCCTGGGGCTTAAACGCAGCGGTGCCCGCATGGAGCAAGTGGGCGGCGATGAGTCATAGGACAGCTAGCTTGCGCCGCCGCAGACCGAAACCGCAGGAACGACGCCCTAACCGCCGCCTACAAAATGAACAATCTCGATCCGGTCGCCTGCCAGGAGCGGGGTGTCGGCCCAGGCGGTTCGGCTCACGATGTCGCCGTTGCGCTCGAGAGCGACGCGGTCCGCGCTAAACTGCAGCGACTCCACAAGGGCTGCAACGGTCGGCGCAGGGCCAAGCTCGTCCAAGGTCCTCGCTGCGCCGTTGAGTTGAATGGTCAGCGCTTCCGGCATCTCATGGAGTGTATCAGGACGGTTCCCCCTATCGCGTCCTGTTGCCCTGCAGGTGCAGTCGCTTCAGCAGGCTATGCTGGACCCGCTCATGCCACGGTTTCACGTCGTGCCCACTTCCAAATACGGCAAGCGAGCACGACATCAGCAGGTGGACGGCCTCTGCATCGGCAGGCGTCTCCCACTGTTCGAACAGGCGGCTGTCGACGAGGTATTCCACGGCGTGGGCCAGAACTTCGAGCGCACGTCCCTGCTCTGGCGTCTGGCGCTGCCGCCGAGGTTGCTGCGATTGCCGCCTCCGCTCCCCGTCCTGTGGTTGAAACGGGCCAAGCGGCAGCGCAATGGTATGGGTGCTCATAGGATCCTCATCGTCAAACCACGAGACTCCTTCACATGCCTACAACGCCGTTGAAGCCCAGTTCAGTCGCATCGGCCCCTTGCCGCGACCCAGTGGCTCGGCGGCGAGCATCGCTCCCTCAACATATCGCTTCGCACGTTCCGCGGCACCGATTACGTCATTTCCGTGCAGCAGGCCGCACAGCAGCGCGCTGGAGAAGGCACACCCTGTTCCGTGGGTAGCCCTTGTGACAATCTTCTGGCCCCGCAAAACGTGGAAGGCACCATCCTGCAGCACGACGTCATTCGGCTCCGGCCGGTGTCCGCCCGTAGCCACGACAGAGACGTGGGGCGCTTCTGCACACAACACAGCCATGGCCGCGCGAATCGCCGGCTCGTCACCACAAGGCTGGCCGGTGAGTAGCTGCAGCTCCTCCGTGTTGGGCGTCACCATGTCGACCAGCGGCAGCAGATCACGTTGCAGCGCCAACAGGCCGTCCGCATCAAGCAGGCTACAACCGGAGCTGGACGCGACCACGGGATCCAGCACCACAGGCACGGCACGCCCCTCCGCACGCAGCGTGCGGAGGTAGTCTGCGACAGCGCTCACCAGCTGGGCATTGGCCAGCATACCGATCTTGATACCGGTGGGCGGCAGGTCTTCGTGGAGGCAAGCCAGCGTCTCCCGCAGCAGCGTTGCATCGGTCGGCTCAACCCGTCGAACGCCAGTGGTGGACTGCACAGTGAGCGCCGTGATCGCAGAGGTGCCAAAGCAGCCTTGTGCCGCAAAAACGGCAAGATCGGCTGTGATCCCGGCGCCCGACGATGGGTCGAAGCCCGCTACCGTGAATGCAATCGGTCTGGCGTGCGCAGGGCTCACCTCACAAGCATAGCGTTGCCACTCCGGGGCGATACACTGAGACGCGATGGATGCCGCAGATCGCCTGATTGTCGCCCTGGACTTTCCCACAGCACACGAGGCTTTGCAGCTGGTGGAGCGGCTGAACGGTCAGGTGCGCTGGGTCAAGGTGGGCCTGGAACTTTACCTGGCGGAGGGCCGCTCCATCGTGGACAGGCTCGTTGCACGCGGGCTGCACGTGTTTCTCGACCTGAAGCTGCATGACATTCCAAATACGGTAGCAGCCGCGGTCAGGGTTGCAGGCGCTTCCGGCGCGGAACTCCTCACGGTACACGCCAGCGGCGGCCCTGCCATGCTTCTGGCGGCCGTAGACGCCGCGCCCGCATCCCTGCGGCTGCTCGCAGTCACCGTACTTACCAGCATGGGCGAAGCCGATCTGCAGACAGTGGGTGTGCGCAGTTCGGCAGAGGAGCAGGTCGGCAGGCTTGCCGCACTCGCTGCAGAATCGAATGTTCGGGGATTGGTCTGTTCACCCGCTGAATTGACAAGTGTGCGGTCGACCGTTGGTGAGGACTTCTGGCTGGTAACACCGGGCATTCGCTCCGCAGGATCGCCGATCGATGACCAGCGCCGCACGGCGACCGCTTACGACGCCATTCGCCGGGGAGCAAACATGCTCGTGGCGGGCAGACCCATTACCCGGGCCAACGATCCAGCTGCGGCTGCCGATCAGGTGTTGCGGCAGATTGACTCGGCCTTACAGCATTGAGCAAAAGGTGAAACTGGATGGGACTTGGTAGCTCCCATCCAGCCTGATGTTTCCGGTTAGAGCCGCTCGAAAAAGTCGCAGACTGAGCAGGAGATATACATACCACCTGGCGTGTTGCGTTCACGGTCCTTTACGCGTTTCACCACGCGTGTGGGCTTGCCGCACTTCGGGCAGTCGGTGCTTTTGGTGGTGTCCATCGCTTTTTTGCGGTCACCGGTTTTGGCAATCTTAGCCATTGGCTCTCTTCTCCTGGCGCATGCGCCGTTCTTTGTAGGCTTGATTCGCGAGTGTACCGGCACAGCCGGTACCGGGCATACGCGGAAGAACGCACGCCCAAGTTCTCACGCAACAGGAACAGTTTACGCTATGCGCCGGTTTCGGGAACAACGGGCGGAGCACCCAGACGAATGCCCGTGTCTAGGCGCTCGCGCGCTCTACGGCGTCGGGGTGTGCGCCTTATTCTGCTGCTCTGCCGGGTGCTCCTCCGGCAGCTTGAGAGACGGAGCTTTGGTAGCTTCCTGTTCACCCGTTGCCGCTTGAACGGCGTCACCTAGCCTAATCTCGTGAATAAGTCCGGGGTCGCGATAGTTGGCCAGCTCGTCACGGTCGTGAATGACCAGTGGCTTGCCGAGCGCCGCCAGTTTGGTGAGGACGACGCGGTCGCCGCGGAAACGGATAAATCGAATCGATTGCGGCGTGTGACCATAAATCCACTCCTCGAACACCTCGGCGCTGCCACCATCGGCTGCCCGTTCACGTAACTTGCTTTCGGGTTGGCCCAGGCTGGCGAGGACCATGCGTCGGTTCATGCCGACCATCACGTCATGCTCTTCAATGGCCTTCTTGATGGGTGCGGGCAGCGTATCGGCATAGGCCTGTTCTGCGCTCTTCAGCCCAAAGTCCAAGAGAGGCTCAAGTAACGCTTTTAGTTCTGGCGCAGAAAGGCGGGGTGTCTCACCCTCGAATAATAGGGTGATCCTGGTGCCGGTTGGTGCCTCGCCCACCTGGCCATCGCCCGCCAGGGGCATGCCGTTTACCGAAAGGTGACGGAGAAAGCGGTGTGGCAGGTACGGGCCGCCGTTCACGTCGACATAAATGCGGTCAGGGAGCACGCTGATGTCGGTGACCATCACACGATCACCGGCCGCTGCGCACGAACCGTCCTTGTACAGGCGGCGCATGAGCGTCTGTCCGTCGACGGTCAGGCGGCCATTGGCGTGCATGGCCAGGCCGGGTGCGCCCAGGGGCAGGCTGCGATGGGCAAAGCCCTGTTCCATCAACATGGCTCGTACCAGCTCACGTCGTCCAGCCACGTCCATGGGCGCGTGCGTGTACTCGACACGTGTGGGCGCAAACCCGCGCCGCGGCTCGCCAAAGGCGGTTTCAGCCGCCACCCCGAACACCTCCCGCTGCGGCGCGGGTTTGCTGACCGAGGCGGCTCTTTCGGTCTGACCGGACGCCACGCAGACCGTGTTGCCTAAAGCCAGCAGAAGCGTCAATGTGACCTGAGTCCACATAAATCGACAACCGATGCTGGAACAGTAGACCCTGCACTACCACCGATGCAAGCGGTGCGTACCGCCATTTGCATCCTGCAACAAAGCGCGGTGGGTCTCTACAAGTTTTGCGAACCGCGTGGCTCGGACGTGCTTGCCACAGGCGCAATCTGGATCAGCGGCGGTGGAGAGTTGGCAGCGAACTGCGCTTCATGCTGGGCAGGTGGAGGCACATCCATGGGGTACCCGGCTGCGACGGGCGACTGGTACGTGTACAGCCATGCGTACTCCTTGGTCACGCGTACAAGCGCCATCAACGCGAGGGCAAGTACGAACAATGCATAGACCGGCGACTCCGGTCCATCCACGCCGCCCGTCAGCCAGGGCGCTCTTACCGGGCCGTTCAGAAAGACCACACCGCTCACCAGCGGCGTGTGAGGCAGCGGCGACCCAAACAGCAGACTCTGGCTTACCGTCCAGCCCACCTGCAATCCCAGCGGGAGCCAAAGCGCACGCGTGCGCAAAAAGCCAACCACAAACAGGGTCACGGAAAGCACAACGAAAAAGCAGTCAGACACAGAACTTCGACCGCTGAGCGCTGCCAGCAGTAATGTGAGCCCGGCAATGGCCGTCAACGCCCAGCCCGGTCCGGCGCCGCGCGCCAGCCGCCGCATGGGCAGGCCTGCCAGCAGCAATTGCAGGAAGGCAGCAAACAGCAGAAGCAAGCAAAGGCTCGTAAACAGGCGTCCCCACGAACCCGGCGAAAGATCGAGGCGGAGCAATGAATGGCCGCTGAGCACAGGCAGCAGCACCATGGCCAGCCCGATAGCCCAGCCCAGCGCCACGCCCTTGCCGAACTCTGTGCGGAGTCCTGGCCGCCTGACCAGGCCAATGCTGCTGAGCGGCCGCAGGTCCCTGACCCCAAAACGTGCCAGCAGCCAGAATCCTGCAAAGAGGAGTGCGGCAGCAGCGCCGTAGCGGGCAGCGTCCCCCCGGTCCGGGCCAGCGAGCGCTCCCGCGAGTTGACCGCCCGCGAGACTAACGACCGTCCAGATACGGGCGAGCACAAACAGAAACTCGGGCCGGAGAACCGGGGAATGTTCGCGACTCGTTTTCGCAGAGATCAGGGCAGGTATCCTTCGTTATCGGCTCGAAGTCACAGTGCAGGCCTCTGCCATGCCGCGGAACTTCTGATAGCGCTTCTCGAGCAACACGTCTAGAGGCAGCGCCTTCAGTTCCAGGTAGTGACGCCGCAGACTTTCTCGGATCAAATCAAAGGCCGCAACTGGGTCGGCCTGCGCGCCATCCGCGGGCTCAGCAATCACGTCATCCACGCAACCCAGCGCCGCGACGTTGGGTGCCGTGTACTTCAGCGCCTCTGCCGCCTGCTGGCGCTTGCTGGCGTCCTTCCACATGATAGACGCACAGCCCTCGGGCGAGATCACAGAATAAATCGCGTTCTCAAGCATCAGTACCCGGTCGGCAACAGCCAGCGCCAACGCGCCGCCTGAGCCACCCTCGCCCGTGATCGTGGTGAGGGTCGGAATTCGAAGCTGCGACATCTCGATCAAGTTGCGCGCAATCGCTTCGCCCTGGCCGCGCTCTTCCGCACCCAGACCTGGGTAGGCCCCCGCGAGGTCCAGGAAGCTGAACACTGGCCGCCCAAACTTTTCCGCCAACTTCATGGCTCGCAGCGATTTGCGGTATCCCTCCGGCTCCGGCGAGCCAAAGCGAAACTGCATCCGCTCCCGGGTGGTGCGGCCTTTACGATTGCAGAGAACCAGCACAGCATCGCCGTCAAACCGGGCCATGGCGGCCAGGATGGCGGGATCGTCGCCGAAGCAGCGATCCCCGAACACTTCGCTGACGTCGGTGAACAGCGCATCCACGAAATTGACCGGGTGAGGGCGCTGCGGATTACGGGCCACTTCCGTTTTACGCCAAGCTTGTGTTACGGGAGCCACCGCTGGCTTTGCGTCGAGTTCTGGCATGAGACTAGAGCGATTATACGGTTGCCGACCAGCAATGCCTGCCGTTAGACGACGCGCAGACGCCATTTCGCTAGGCCAGCCGCGGCAACACTTCCGGTGCCCAGCAGCACCAGTGTGGAGGGTTCAGGCGTTTCCGCCGGGGGGACAAAGGTGGCAATTGAAACAGCGCCGGACTGCTGCTGCACAAGTGCCGGATTTCCGGCGATGCTGATGGACTCGTGCGCGCCAGAGTAGTCGTCACAGCCGTTCGTCTGAAAGCAGACGTACGTACCGGTGGACAGGTTCTGGATCAGAAAGTTGGCACCGGGGGCGTCGTAGTCAAAAGTCAGGCCGTCTGGCGCGGCACTCAGGCCGAAGCCGCTCATCTCGATGTCAGAACTTTGGTATGCAAGTGTGTCGGACAGCGTCGAGCCGCTCAGCGTGAGGTCGAGGTCGGTGATGTCGCTCACATCGAGCAGCCCAAAGTTGCTGTCTGTCGTAATGGTGCCACTCACCTGGAAGTTTGAAAAGTTGGTTGAGACAGCGTAGAGGTAGCTGTCCGCATGGGCAGAGAGTGAAGCGAACGAGACAACTGCGGCAGAGAGTAAAGCAAGAGGACGAAAGCGCATGTCAACCTCATGAAGTGAAGATGGCCTAAGCAGACCATCTGCCCTTTTATGGGTCAACGAGACTGTACCTGCGCTGTAAGTGACTCTTTCCAGATTGGAAACCGTTCTTACTAAATTAGAGATCTCTAATTAACTACCTTTACGCCACCCGCACCCACGAGGTCTTCCACGCGGTCGATGAAGAGGCGGTCCGCGCACACGGAGAAGCCACTGGGCTCCAGCACCGCACAGAACTCGCCTGGCTCTTCTAGGTCCAGCAGGAGTTTGCCAGGGCCCGGTGCGTCGGCGAAGACTCGCATTAATTTCTCGAGCAAAGCTGCGTCCGGATGGTGCAGCGGCACCTTGATGCGCAGCGCCTCGGGCAGCTTAATCTTCACGTCTTCGAGTGCGGTGATGGCCGTTACAGACAGCTTTGGCGCTGAGTCTTCTTCGCCTCGCAACGAGCCGCGCACCAGCACTGGAACGTCGATCTTGAGCGCTTCCTGCAGGCGTTCGTAGTCCTTCGGAAAAGCAATCAGGTCGATCTTGCCGAGCGTGTCTTCCAGGCATGCGGATGCATACATCTCGCCGCTGCGCTTGCTCTTGCCCGGCTTCAGTCCGGTGATGACGCCTGCGATCTGGATTTCGTTCTGTGGTTCGCGCTGGCCCCGCTGGAACACGACTGGCTCAGGCTTCATCTCGCACGCAGTCGCCGTGTCGACCACCCTCAGGTTGCGCAGCTTTTCCCGGTACTTGTCCATGGGGTGGCCGGAGACGAAGAAGCCAAGCACTTCCTTTTCGTTTTGCAGGCGGGTGTGCTCATCCCAGTCGGGTGCCTTGGGCAGATCGTCTGTGGGCGCGGCGCTGGCGGCAAACGGGTTGGCGTCGAACAGGCCGAAGAGGCCGCTCTGTCCGCTGGCTACATCGCGCTGTGCTTTTTGCGCCCGCTCCATGGCACCGTCTACGGCCAGAAACACGCGGGCGCGCGAGCCAAAGCTGTCCATGGCACCCGCCTTGATCAGCGACTCGAGCACGCGCTTGTTCAGCAGCTTCAGCTCTACTGTTTCGCAGAAATCATAGAGCGACTGGAAGCCCTGTTTGCCCTCGCTGTACAGGTTGCGGCGCGTGGCGGTAATGGTCTCGATGGCATTGCCGCCCACGTTCTTGATGGCGGCAAGGCCGAAGCGGATGGCGTCTCCGCTGGGCGTAAAGTTCGCGTCGGACACCTGGACGTCGGGCGGCAAAACGGTGATCCCCATTTCGCGGCACTCGCCGATGTACTTCACCACGTTCTCCGGCTTCGACGTTTCGCTGGTCAGCAGCGCGGCCATGAACTCCACCGGGTAGTGCGTCTTGAGCCAGGCCGTGTGGTACGCCAGCAGCGCGTAGGCCGAGGAGTGCGACTTGTTGAAGCCATAGCCAGCGAACTGCAGGATGAGATCGAAGAGCTGGCCTGCCTTGTCTTTGGGGTGCTTGTTCTTCGCTGCACCGGCCATGAACAGTTCACGCTGCTCTGCCATGGCCACGGGATCCTTCTTACCCATCGCGCGGCGCAGGAGGTCAGCACCGCCCAGCGAGTAGCCCGCGATGACCGAAGAAATCTGCATGACCTGCTCTTGGTAGACGATGACGCCCAGCGTCTCGCGTAGCAGGTCTTCAAGGTCCGGCAGCATGTACTCCACGGCGCGGCGGCCCCACTTGCGCTCGATAAAATCATCGATCATGCCACCCTGGATTGGGCCGGGACGGTAGAGCGCGTTGAGCGCGGTCAGGTCTTCGACGGTGGTGGGCTTGTAGCGGCGCAGCACGTCGCGCATGCCGCCCGATTCAAACTGGAAGACGCCAGACGTGAGTGCCTTGTGGAAGACCTTTTCGTAGGTCACCTGGTCGTCCAGCGGAACGGTCGCCATGTCCACCGTCTCGCCGCGGTTCGACACAATCAGCTTGAGGCAGTCGTCGATGACGGTAAGCGTGGTGAGCCCAAGAAAATCCATCTTGAGCAGGCCCATCTTCTCGACGGCCTTCATGTCGTAGGCGGTGACTAGGTCGTCGGTCTTGGTGAGCGTGACGGGGACCAACTCGGTCAGCGGCTGCGGCGCAATGACCACGCCTGCCGCGTGTACGCCAGCGCCACGGACAAGGCCTTCCAGGCGCATCGCCGCATCGATTACTTCCCTGACCTGTGGGTTTGAATCGTAAGCCTGCGACAGCGGCGGCGAGTCCTTCAGCGCCTGCTCGATGGTGATGCCGATGGTTGCGGGCACCATCTTTGCTAGCCGGTCCACCTCACCGTAAGGCATATCGAGCGTGCGGCCCACATCCTTGATGGCCGCCTTGGCCGCCATGGTGTTGAAGGTGATGATCTGCGCGACCTGGTCGGCACCGTACTTGCGCTTGACGTACTCGATCACCTCGCCGCGCCGGTTCATGCAGAAGTCGATGTCGATATCCGGCATGCTGACGCGCTCCGGATTCAGAAAGCGCTCAAACAGCAGTTCATTCTGCAGGGGATCGACATCGGTAATCTCCATGACGTACGCCACCAGAGAACCTGCGGCGGAACCACGGCCCGGACCGACAGGTATGCTCTGCTCCTTCGCGTAGCGGATGAAGTCCCACACGATCATGAAGTAGCCGGGAAACTTCATGGCCTTGATGCAGTCAATTTCGCGCTGCAGCCGTACTTCGTAGTCGGCGATCTCGTAACGCAGCAGGCCGCGTGAACGCAGGTGCGACACGGCGGTGTCGAGCCGCTTGCGCAGACCTTCGCGGCACACCTGCTCGAAGTAATCGTCGAGCGACATGCCTTCCGGCACGGGAAAGGCCGGGAACGGATCTTGTACCTTCGACAGCTTCACGTTGCAGCGGTCCGCAAACTGCATGGTCCGCGTGCACACCTCTTCATGCCCGGCGAAGGTGCGGTGCATTTCCTCGGCGGACTTAATGAAGAACTGCTCGGTGTCGAACTTGAAGTGCTTGGGGTCGTTGATGGAGGCGGCAGTCTGCACGCACAGCAGGATCTCGTGCGCGCGGCTGTCGTCGCCACCGATGTAGTGCGCGTCGTTGGTGGCAATCAGCGGAATGTCGAGGTCGCGCTCCAGCTTGAACAGCTGGTCGCACACGTTGCGGTCCGGCTCCAGGCCGTGGTCCTGAATCTCGAGGAAGAAGTTGCCCTTGCCAAACATCTCCTGAAACTGGCCTGCGGTGCGTTTGGCCTCGTCGTACTTGCCGCCCATCAGGTGCTGGTTGAGCTCACCAGCCAGGCAGCCTGAAAAGCCGATGAGACCGGCGGTGTGCTTTGCGAGGAACTCCTTACTGACGCGTGGTTTGCGGTAGAAGCCGTGTACAGCGGCTTCGCTGGTCAGGCGGACGAGGTTGCGGTATCCCTCGTCACTTTCAGCAAGCACCAGAAAGTGGTTGTAACCGCCGCTCAGCTCGCGGTGGTCGTTTGTCTGCGACAGGTACAGCTCGCACCCTATGATGGGCTTGATGCCCTTCTTGCTCATGGCATCGGCAAAGTGCACTGCACCGTAGATGTTGCCATGGTCCGTCATGGCGGCGGCGGTCTGGCCCAGCTTGCTTAGGTGCGCGGCCAGCTTATCTACGTCGCAGGCACCGTCCAGCAGGCTGTAGTCGGTGTGGAGGTGCAGGTGCGTGAAGTCAGCGGCCATGCTCCGATTCTAGGCCGCACAGGATGTGCTACCAGCGGCTGACGGTCGGGCACAGCCTGCGGAAAAGTCGTCCGAATTACCGTTCCTGGAAAGGGTCCGCTAAGCGCGCGCCGCAAAGAACCTGAGTAAAGCAGCGACGCCCAGGCTGAATTCCGCTGTACGCGGCAGCAACGAACATACCAGCCAGCCGCTGCAAGGGAAACCATATAGCGAGCCGGGATGGACGGCTACGTTCGCTTGCTCGAGCAGGTGCACGGCAAGCTCCTCATCCGAGCCAAGAGCGGGCACACGCAGCACCACGGTCCAGCCCGCCTCCACCCGCAGCCTGCTGACTACGGTTTCGGGTAGTACACGGTCCAGCTCTGCCAGGTTGGAGAGAGTGCGATCGCGCACCTCCGCTGCAATCTTTTGCTGATGGACTAGCCACGTGGGCAGGGTCACTTGCGGCGG
>CALMOM010000200.1:0-12975 GCA_937873305.1 uncultured Terriglobus sp. | reverse complement strand
CCACCACCGGCTTCTGGATCAGTCCCAGCTTGAGAAAGGTGTCGGCGATGACCTCGAGCCGTGACATGGCGGCAGCGACCAGGTCCTGCGGACCCTGCATGGCCATCCAGCCGAGCTTCATCTGCGGCAGGCAGAGCAGCTTGCTGATGCCGCCGAGCACAAATGTGAGGATCAATTCTGCCTCGACTGTTGGAGACCCGCCGCCACATAGAAAGCTTGGGGCCTCGCCTTCTAGTGCGTACTCCAGGAAGACCTCGTCGACGATCAGCGGCAGGTCGTGCTCCCTAGCAAACGCGAGCAGAGCGCTGCGATCTTCCGCACTGCAAAAGTGACCCGTTGGATTACTGGGATGAATCACGAAGATGGCCCGTGTCCTAGGCGTCAGCGCAGCCCGCAACGTGTTGATGTCCACGCGCCAGCCATCGTGCCGCAGCAGAGTGTACGGCCTCACTTCGACATCGTGCAGTGCGCCAAGCAGGTCGAAGAGCGGATAGCTCGGGAGCGGCACCAGGACCGCATCCCCGGGCTCGCAAAACAGCCGCAGGAGGTAGCTGTACGACTCACTGGTGCTCGCCGTCAGCAGGATGTCATCGGCACTGACGGTCACCCGGTGGCGCTCCGCATACATGCGCGACACGGCCTCTCGCGCGCTGCGCAGGCCCATCGGGTCCGGGTCGTACTGCAAAACGGCCGGGTCGCTGAGGGCTTCTGCCATGCCAGCGGGAATCGTGAGTCCGCAGCGTGTCGGATTTGAGACCGTGAGGTCGAGCAAACCACCGCGCGCACGTGCCGCACCCAGAGCAGCGCCGTAGGCCGACGGCTCGAGATCGAAGCTGGTGCGTGCGGCAAAGTGCATTGCTTCCATGCTACCCACCAGCCCGGGCATGTCGCTAACCCAGTGGCTGGCTGTGGCTACAATCGCTCCATGGCCTACATCCAGGCGGTGCTGTTCGACTTCGGCAAGGTTCTTACGCTTGCGCCTAACCAAGCCGCCTGGAGCCGCATGCGCGAGATTGGCCGGCTGTCGGAAGCGCAGTTGGAGGAGCGGTACTGGGCGTTGCGCGACGACTACGATGCCGGTCTGTTCACGGGAGACGTGTACTGGCAACGCATTGCCAGCCGCGAACTGACGACGAAAGAACTCAGCGCGCTGAAGACTGCCGATGTCGATCTGTGGACCGACATGAACATGCCCATTCTGGAGTGGTTTGCCGCCCTGCATGCGGCAGGCTTTCCCACCGGCATCCTGTCGAACATGCCGGATGCCATGGCGGAGGGTCTCTGCGCCCGCTTCGACTGGATCGGGAACTTCGACCACACAATCTGGTCGCATGCCTTGAAGATCCGGAAACCCGACCTTGCGATCTACGCGGAAGCTATCAGGGGCTTGAACGTCCCAGCGGCAAACATCCTGTTCATCGATGACAAGCAGGAAAACATCGAAGCAGGCAGAGCGGCTGGCCTGCAGGCAATCCTGTACAGCGACCACGAACGCTTTGTGCAAGAGATGAACAGCCGTGGGCTCGGCTACCTGTTCCACCCTTTCAAAGCTCGGCTCGCTGTCCTATAGTTAGCCAGACCCCTCTCTATCGGCAGCACGCCGCAGCCCATTAGTGAACGCGGTCATATTTTCGTGAACTCATCGCAGAATGAGACACAGATTACTGCTCTTCTCCGTGGGTAAATAGCTGTGTCCGCAAACCGGACCGGAACGCCCTCACGTATGCATCGCACTTGCCGATCTTTCCTTGTTGCAGCCCTCAGTACGCTGTTGCTGGCGGCACCCGCCTGCGCCCAACAGCTCACACTGCTGGGCCTGCGCGCTCAGAACCATGCGGGCGCCTTCCGTGGCGTGCGTAGCGATGCAGCAGGCAACCTGTACACCCTCTTCGACGCGGGCGACGGCGTTCGCCTGCAAAAGTACAGCGCAGATGGATCGCAGCTGCTGGGCGAAGCGCACATCGGCCAAAACGGCGATGCAGGTATTGCGCTGGACGTTGACGCCGCTGGCAGCGTGTATGTCGCGGGCACCACCAACTCGCTAGGCAGCGTGACGGGCACCTCTGGCACTGCCTTTCCGAACCGCGCAGGAACGCGCACCAACTCGTTCGTAGCGCGCTTTTCACCGCAATTACAGCAGCAATGGCTTACCTTCTGCGGCGCGGAACCGCTCGCGGTGACTTCAATCGCGGTATCCGGCGGTACGGTCTATGTGACCGGATCGATCTTCAGCTCGACCCTGCCCGTCACACCTAGTGGCATCCAGCAGAGCCCTGCGTACGGCAGCAGCGGCAATGGCTTTGTGGAAAGCTTCACCACTGCGTCCGGAACGCTGCAGTTCGCGACTTACCTGACGGGTGCCAATGGCGATACGGCACCGGCGGCGCTGGCCGCGGATAACAGCGGCAACACCTACATCGTTGGCACCACCTCCGCGACGGGCTACCCGACCACGGCGGCTCTGGTGCCCACCTTTCGCGCAGCGCAGGGCTCCAGCGCGTCCGGCTTTATGACAAAGCTTAGCCCGGCGGGTGACGGCTTTGTGTTCTCCACCTTCATTCCCGGGAATGGCCTCACGTCGGTCGCCGTCGACCACGCTGGCACCGGTAGCGTGCTGCTGTCTGGCGACATCGCTACGGGTCTCTTCCCGGTGACGCGCGCGCAGGCACCCATTGCGTCACAGCTGCGCTACCAGGCAGCGGTGCGAATGGCGCTGGACGGATCGGCGGTCCTATCCTCCACCCTGCTGGCTCCGGCAACCCAGTCCCTGGTAACGCCCACCGGAGACGGAACCATGTGGCTGGCAGGCTCCGTGCAAAACGCCGCGGTGGTACCGCTCTTTCCCTTCGCCACGGTGGAGAGCACGGGCAACGCCTTTGCGGTGCATGTAGACACCACCGGCTCCGTTGACCGCGCGACACGGTTCGGCGGCCTGCCGGTTGCAAACAGCGGGTACGCAAGCCTGCCCGCGGCGGAAGGTGGCATCGCGGCGCTCCCAGGAGGCAGCGTTGCCTTTGCAGGGTCGATTGCACCCACGCTGAGTTCGGACCTGCTCTCATCCGAGACCTTCGATCTCTCGCTAGCTTCCGCCCCTACTTCGTCACTCCCCTCTACCGTGCGGGACGGCTTGCCTTCGGCCGATTGCAGCGGCAGCGCGTGCAGTGGCAGCGCCGGTCTGCTTGCACTGCTCGCACCCCAGGGCGCCGCACCCACGCTGGCCCTGTCCGCAGACGATCTGCCGAACCTTCTACTGCGGAACCTGGGTACAGCCCCTGCAGGGAACGTGCAGATTACCGCGAGCGGCTACCAGGTAAGTAGCGAATGCGGTGCAACGCTTGCGCCTGCGGCCGAGTGCGCTCTGCTGCTCACAGGCAGCGGCCCCGGTTCAGTCACGGTGCAGTCCAGCAACAGCCCGGCGTTCACCACCGCTCTGCCCGCGACCTCCAACTCTGCGCGGGTAGTCGCGGTGTTGCCCCGCGAACTCGACTTCGGCATCGTCACCGCCACCTCCAGCACGGTTCCGCGCACACTGACGGTCACCAATCTCGGCAGCACCACGCAGACGTTTGCCTCCCACGCCGCGGTCGCCGGCCGCTCTGCCTATAGCCTGACGGAGGCAGCGTCCACCTGCACACCGTCGGGTAGCAACAGCAGCAAGGTGCTGGCGGCAGGTGGCTCCTGCACCGTGACGCTGGCCCTGCAGACCGCAGCCAACGGCACAGACGGTGCCGTCAACGCACACTGGCATTTGGGGAACACGGACATTCTCGTCAGCGGGTACCTGCAGCAGGCGGCGCTTGCCGTCTCTGCCGGCACCATTGACTTTGGTCGCCAGTACGTCGGCGGTCTGCGCAGTGCCCGCTACCTGTACGTCTCAAACAGCAGCGACCAGGTGTTGTCGCACACCGCTGTAATAAGCAGCGGCAGCGCTTTTACCGTAAGCGACGGTTGCAGAGCAAGCTTGCAGCCGCACTCCGTCTGCCGTATCGACCTTTCGTATGAGGCAGCGGGCGCGCCCTCCAGTGACGCGCTGACTCTGCCGGTCGATGGGCTGTCTGTCACAGTGCTCGGCGAAACGCTGCCGCAGCCGTCCGCAACGGGTGCTGCAACCAATCCCAATCTGCGGATTTCTCCGGCCGCAATCACCTTTGCCAACGCTGTCAACGTGACGCAGGCGTCCAGCGAGACACAAACGGTAACGATCAGCAACGCAGGCGCCGTCGCGTTCCCGCTCGCATTGTCGTCGAGCGGTGACTTCACCTTCAGCTCGGGCTGCCCTGCCGCGCTCAACGGCGGGGCCAACTGCACGTCACAGCTGATTTTTACCCCAACCGCGGCAGGCAGCAGGCAGGGGCTGCTCTCCGTCACGGCAGGCTCCAGTTCACCGGCCTATGTTGTGCTGAGCGGCACCGGGACAGCCATTCTCCCGACAACCAACCTGCAGTTTCCTGACACCCCGCTCAACACGCCATCGGTGCAATGGGTAAAGGTCGCAGAAAGCTTCCGCTCTCTCACCGTCAGCTCGTCCGACAGCAACTTCACCGTGCTGCTGGTGGAAGACACCGGCTTCGGCCACGGCACCTATCCGGCCAGCAGCTACAGCAGCAGCTTTACCGGTTCCTGTCTGAACTGCTATCTGGGTGTGCAGTTCAAACCGAGGTCCACCGGTGCGCAAGCGGGTTCGCTGACGATTACATCCCCCGGTGGTGGGCAGCCTGCTGCCGTTGCCACGCGCGGTAATGGCGTCCCCCTGACAGGCCTGATACTGACACCGGTGAGCCCGGATTTTGGCACGGTACCGGTGCACTCCACCTCTGCAACAACATTCTTGACCCTCACCAACGGCACCCCTGACGCGGTTAGCACCAGCGGAATGTCCTTCCAGGGCGACTTTTCGAGCACAGGCGAAAGCACCGGTGCCCCGGGCTGCGCTGCCGGTACGCTGGCGGCCGGTGCGGCCTGTGTCATACCCGTGCGCTTCGCTCCGTCGACAACAGGTGCACGCAGCGGTGCAGTGACGGTAAGTCCCTCCGCAGGTACAGCAAGTGCCACACTTACCGGGACGGGCGCGGCGGACCCTGGAGTGGCCTTTGCGCCCACCGATGTCCGCTTCGACAACGTGCCCGGCACGCAGTCCGTGTCCCAGGCGGTGACGGTCACAAACACCTCCAGTGTTGCCGTGTCGATTGGGACGCCTGTGACCAGCGACGTTTCGTTCACCGTGTCAGGCTCCTGCAGCACGTTGGCCCCGGGGGCTTCGTGCACACTCCCGATCACGTACACACCAGGCGCCAACCTTGTCAGCGGTACGCTGATGGTGCCGGTCACCACATCGCCCGCCAGCGCTCCAAGCACACAGCAGTACGCGGTCGGGCTGGAGGGACTGTACACGGCGGATGCCGCAGGCCTGCAGATCGTGCCGGGTGAGCACAGTTCCGTCAACTTTGGTGCTGCCGTCACGGGCACTCCGGGCCTTTCGCGCGTACTCCATGTCAATAATTTGTCTGGTAAGTCCGTGGTGGTCGATGTAGAAACACCCCGTCAGTTCGCGCTGACCGGCTCAACCTGCAACACGCTGGCAGCCGGGGCAGGCTGCGACCTTACGGTGCAGTACACACCGCTGACCTCGGCTGACGTGACCGGCACGCTGTTTGTGCATGGCACAGCGGCAAGCGATCACACGGTACAAAGCGCCTTGGCATACCTGGAGGGCTACGCCGCCAGCGGTACATCAACTCTCTCCGTCACAGGCAACCTGACTCCAACCGGCGTTCTGGATTTTGGACAGGTCGCCTCCGGACAGACCGTTACCCGCGCGCTGACGGTGACAAACCCGGTGGGTGCAACGGCAAGCATCACGGTTCGGCGCATCGTCTCAGAACAGCCCTTTGCATCGACGACCACGTGCGGTGCTCCCCTCGCCGCTGGGGCAAGCTGCACGGTGACACTGACGTATGCTCCCGTCTTCCAGGCCGCCACGGGCAGCAGCCAAAACGCAACGGAGGCAGACAGCGGATCGCTGGTCCTGGAAAGCGACAGCAATGACGCTCCACGGGTCATCTACCTGGCTGGCTCGGCCACACCCGTATTTGTCTCGACCCCGAACAACACCATGGCGATTGCCGCCTTCACCACATCGCAGGGATCACTCACCTTTACAAGCAGTGCCGTGGGAACCCTGTCGTCTGCGCAGACAGTAACGGTCACGAATACTGGTACGACTACCCTCCACTTCCAAGTGCCACTGCTGACCAACGGCTTCACGGCTAACTCAACCTGTGGCACGCTCTCGCCGGGCAACACCTGCAGCGTGGCGGTGCAGTACCTGCCGCAGGGGCAGGCTGCTGCGCTGGGAACACTGGAATTGCAAAGCGACGGGAGTGCCTCCCTCGAGTTTGTAAGCCTGCTTGGCCAGCTGAACTCCAATGGGAACTCGGGGCAGGCTCAAGCAATTGCACTCGCACCCGCCACGCTCGACTTTGGCCGTGTATTAGTGCAGAACACCGCGTCGCTGCTTGCGACGGTGTCCAACACAGGCAGCCAACCCGTCACGCTGGGAACGTCCAGCATTGCCGGCGATGCAAGCTTCTCGCTGGCGAGCTTCAGCAGCGGCACTCCCTGCGGCTCGGCCGGCGTGGTGCTTGCGGCAGGCAGCAGCTGCACCGTTGCGGTCACATTCAGGCCGAGTGCGGTGGGCACCTTCCGCGCTACCCTTTCTGTCACCTCCTCGGCCACCTCTCAGCCACTGACCCTGCCCATCTCGGGCGTCGGAACGCAACCACAACTCGCGGCGTCGCCAACCGCTATCAGCTTTGGTGACGTGGTTGTGGGTAGCGCCTCCATCCATGCGCTCACCCTGGTAAACACCAGCAGCTCGGCGGTGGACGGCTTGGCCTTTACAGCCAGCGCAGGGTTTGCCGTCAACACTACCTGCGGGCTCACCACCCTCAACGCTGGCTCCTCCTGCGCTGTCAACGTCAGCTATACTCCGTCCGCCGCGGGCATTGCCTCCGGCGTGCTTACCATCACCAGCACCGACCCGGCCTCGCCGAGGCTGGTGCCGCTGAATGGCAACGGGGTTCAGGCGACAGGCGTGGCAATCACCACGCTGTCCGCCGCACCGTCGGCGTTGAACTTCGGCTCGGTTGCCGTGGGCAGCCAGTCCACGCTGTCATTTGCCCTTTCGAATCCAACCGGGACCACTGCCAGCAGCCTCCTGCTCTCCGCCACCTCGGGCTTCAGTGTCACCAGCAACTGTGGTGTCGCCCTGAACGCGTACTCCACCTGCGCCGTACTTGTCACCTTTCAACCACTTGGGACCGGCGCGCAAGCAGGTACGGTTTCGGTGCAAACGGCTAGCAATTCCTTGCCGCTGACGGTAGCCCTGTCGGGCGCAGGAGCGAACTCGGTGCCCCAACTCACCGTGACGCCCGGCTTTCTTGCCTTCGGTTCTGTGCCGGTGGGCAGCACCGCGACACTCCCGCTCACACTGACGAATGGAAGCAGTTCGCCTGTCAACCAGATCGTAGTTTCAGCATCGAGCGGCTTTGCTGTCACCAGCACCTGCGGAACGACGTTAAACAGCAACTCGAGTTGCACGCTTGTGGTGAGCTTTTCGCCAGCTATGGCCGGGGCCGTTGCAGGCCGGCTGCTGATTCAGAGCACCGACCCCGCATCACCGCTCAACGTCGCCCTTACCGGTACCGGAGCGGTGCTGCCGCCTCGCCTGCTGCTAACGCCTTCATCGCTGAACTTTGGTACTGTACCTGTCGGTAGCGCCAACACTTTGACCGCAACGCTGCAGAACACAAGCAGCAGCCCGGTGGGAGCAGTTGCGGTAACGGCGTCGGGCAACTTCACAGTCGCGTCCACCTGCGGCACGGTGCTGGCACCTGGCTCCTCCTGCGCGCTCAGCGTCGCGTTCTCGCCATCGCTGGCCGGGGCAGCCTCGGGTTTGCTCACCGTCACGAGCAATGATCCGGCCTCTCCGCTCACCGCCTCGATAACCGGTACGGCCGCGCTGCCGGCTGGTACAGCAACCGGAGCGTTTACGTTGTCTGCCACAACAACAAGCATCACTGTTCAGGCCGGCTTGCCTGCGGCCTACGCACTCACCGTCACACCTACTGGAAACTTCACCGGTACGGTTGCCCTCACCTGCACGGCGGATATGCCGGTGGCGTATGCGGCCTGCTCCCTGGTCCCTCCTTCGGTGACGCTGGCGGGATCGGCGCAAAGTTCAACGGCCACCGTTACCACCGTATCCGCGGTCAACCTGACTCAGAACGCGAGCCCGTTCAGCAAGCGCGAGCTTCTGTGGTGCCTCGCGCCCGCGGCCTTGCTGCTGGTGCCGCGTCGCAGACGCCATGCAGCGCTGCTGGTACTGCTTGCGTCGTTCCTGATCACGACGGTAGGGTGTGGTGGCGGAGGCGATCCGCGCATCCGCTACGTGGCGCCTGGGACGTACAGCTTTCACGTAACCGCAACTTCAACCAGCGGCGCGACACTCGCCTCAAGCGTCGCGCTGACCCTTACCGTAGTACCCAAATAACTAAGTAACTTTGGTCGCCTGCATGGGCACCTGTTCGACGATCTCGATGCCGAAGCCCTGCAGCGCAGGCACGTGAGTCGGTCGTGTGACCAGCAAGCGGACACGGCTGATGTCCAGGTCACAGAGGATCTGCCCACCGATACCGGTCTGGCGCAGGGTCTGTTGCTGATCCGGCGCAGCGCCCCGATGAAGCACCATCCGGGGCGGCGTCAACGTGCGGTCGATGGCAAAGCCACGGCTACCGGTGTGCAGATAGATCAACGCGCCACGTCCTGCCTCGGCGATGGCGCGCAGAGCGTTCTCGACACCTACGCGCGACTCACCCCGATCGTGCGAGAAGATGCCGCCAGCCAAGCTATGTGTTTGCACGCGCACCAGGACGGGCGCAGACCCGCCGGAAGCGCCCACGTCGCCGCGCACCAGGGCCAGGTGGCTCTCCCCTTCTTCCACATCGCTCTCATAGGCAATGGTGCGGAACTCGCCCCAGGGTGTCTGCAGCACGGTCTCCGCCGCACGATGGATGTAGCGTTCGTGCTGTAGACGGTAGCGAATCAACTCCGCTACTGTCAGCATGCCCAAATCATGCACCCTGCAGAACTCGACGAGGTCTGGCACCCGCGCCATGGACCCATCTTCATTCATGATCTCGCAGATGACGCCCGCAGGAATGAGACCTGCCATGCGCGCCATGTCCACCGACGCTTCGGTTTGACCGGCGCGGACAAGCACCCCGCCCTTGCGTGCACGGAGCGGAAAAATGTGCCCCGGCCGCGCCAAGTCCGCTGCGGTACGGCCTGGGCTAACAGCCGTGAGAATCGTGCGCGCGCGATCCGCGGCGGAGATGCCGGTGGTCACCCCCTCGCGCGCCTCAATGCTCTCGGTAAACGCCGTGCCGAAGCGCGAGGTGTTCTCAGACGCCATCGGCGGCAGCCGCAGGTAGTCGGCGCGCTCCTCGGTCAGCGTTAGACAGATGAGGCCGCGCCCGTACTTTGCCATAAAGTTGATGGCCTCAGGCGTCACATGCTCGGCGGCAAGGGTCAGATCGCCCTCGTTTTCGCGGTCTTCATCGTCCACGACAACGATCATGCGCCCTGCGGCAAACTGGCGCAGGGCTTCCGGCACATCCACAAATGGGCTCTCAGGCATATAAGGTCCTATGCTGCTATCCGATGTTGCGGCAACAGAAAAGGTCCGCAAAACGCGGACCCCTCTTCAGAAAGCTGCTCACCAGCTACTAGCTGCCTCTTTAAAGCGTCGACTCAATCTCAAAGCCCCACGCTTCCAGCAGCGCCTCCGGGATGTACTTCGAGTTTTTGTTTCTCCGTGCCCACTCGCGCAAACGGGTCGACCGCACATACTGATCCGGCGTTAACTTGTACTCTTTGACGACCAGCTCAAACGATGTCACCGTGGGGACCACCGGGCCAATCGGCTCCGGCTTCCCCCAGTTCGGATTGCCTCTGCGCTTTGCCATGCTCTCTCCTCCGTTGCCCTGGTCACACATGCCCGGTACGCTTACCCGCAGCAAACATCCAAGTTTACCGCGATGCTTCTCAAATACCAAGCTGCGGCATGTGTCCGAGCGTCTAACTCCTTGGGGATGTAGGGCGAACAAGGGCAGACACCTTGTTTTCTAGTCGGAATAGATGACTCCATACGATCCCATCCGAACCCATACACGGCTCGCAGGAAGGCAGTAGCCGACGCCTCTCTCCACGGCATCATAAGACACATAACGTGGAGGCAGTCAGACCCTGACCTCCACGTCCACTCAATACTTTCCCTGAAGGTTTATGCATATGAGCAGTTCCAAATGCCAGGACGTGGAAGACTCCACCGTCGAACCCTCTGAACCCAAAGCGCGGCATGCCTGGGAGGTAAGCCGCCGCACCTTCCTGCAATCGGCGTCCGCGCTAGGCGCAGGGCTGGCGAGTGGCGTGGCTGCTGAAACCACGCAGGCGCAAGCCATTGCAAGCGGAGCGGCGCGGACAAAATCCGTCACGCTCAACATCAATGGGCAGGACCACGCCGTGCAGCTGGACACCCGCACCAGCCTGCTGGATGCCTTGCGCGACCACCTGGACCTCACTGGTTCTAAGAAGGGTTGCGACCACGGTCAGTGCGGTGCGTGCACGGTGCTGGTCAATGGCCGCCGCGTCAATAGCTGCCTACTGCTGGCCGTCTCCGCCGAGGGTGACCCGGTCACCACCATCGAAGGCATGGCGCACGGTGAGGAACTCTCGCCCATGCAGGCCTCGTTTCTTGAGTACGACGCCTACCAATGCGGCTACTGCACGCCCGGGCAAATCTGCTCTGCCACAGCGCTGCTGAATGAGATAAAGGCAAAGCAGGCCTCCGTCGTTTCGTTCGAGGACTGCACGCAGGAAGCTCCCAAGCTGACTGACCACGAAATCCGCGAACGCATGAGTGGCAACATCTGTCGCTGCGGCGCATACCCGAACATTGTGCAGGCCGTTCGCGCGGTCGCAAGGCAGGTGAACCTGTGATTCCTTTTCAGTACGAACGCGCCTCCAATCCGGAAGCTGCCGTGCACTCGCTTTCTGCCGTAAAAGGCTCGAAGCTGCTTGGCGGCGGTACCAACCTCGTAGACCTGATGAAGCAGAATGTGGAGAACCCATCCACGCTGATCGACATTACGCGCCTACAGATGCTGACAGAGGTAGTACCCGCAGAGGGTGGCCACCGCGTCGGTGCACTCGTGCGCAACAGCGATTTGGCTAACACGCCCGACGTGCTGAAGACTTACCCGCTGCTCTCGCAGGCCATCCTTGCGGGTGCCTCGGCGCAGTTGCGTAACCTTGCTACTACCGGCGGCAATCTAATGCAGCGGACACGGTGCTACTACTTCTACGATCCGTCGCTGCCCGCCTGTAACAAGCGTGCGCCCGGCTCCGGCTGCGGTGCCATCCAGGGTTTTAATCGCATTCACGCCGTGCTGGGCCAAACCGACGAGGGCCCCACCAGCGCGCACACCTGCATCGCAACCAACCCCTCAGACATGAGCGTGGCCATGGCCGCACTGGACGGCCTTGTGGAGATCAGCGGCCCCAAAGGCAAGCGTACGATGCCGGTGCGTGAGTTCCACCGGCTCGTAGGCAAGACGCCGCAACTGGATACCAACCTGCAACCCGACGAGCTGATCACCGGTGTGCATCTGCCTGCTTCTGCCGCAAAGTTCGCCACGCACAGCTACTACCTGAAGGCACGTGACCGGCAGAGTTATGCGTTCGCGCTGGTGTCGGTGGCCGCTGGCCTCGAGCTGGACGGTGACCGCATCAAGTCCGTTGCCCTGGCGCTGGGTGGCGTGGCGCACAAGCCATGGACCAGCAAGGCTGCCGAGCAGGCCCTCATCGGCAAGCCTGCGAACGAAGCCACCTTCAAGACTGCGGCAGAGGCTGCCATGCAGGGCGCGAAGGGCTACGAGCACAATGCGTTCAAGATTGAGTTGGCCAAGCAAGTGATCGTGCGCGGCCTAACGCTGGCCGCGCAAGGCACGCAGCGCAGCGCAGAAGGAGCCGCAGCATGATGGAATTGCAGGAAGAACAGAAGCCGGTCGGCAACGGCAAAGAGATGCCGTACCGCTACGACGGCAAGCTGAAGGTCACCGGCAAAGCACGCTACGCCGCAGAGTTCGCGCCCAACATTCAAAAGGATGCGGCTGGCAAGACAATGCTGTACGCCTACCTGGTGCAGGCTTCTGTGCCATCCGGCGAAATCCTCTCCATGGACACGACCGCGGCGGACCGGGCCTCGGGCGTCGTCAAAATTCTTACGCCGTTCAATGCGCCCAAGTTGCCGATCGTTGCACCCAAGCCGCCTGCCGTGCGTACACTCTCTTTGCTGCAGGATCGTGCTGTGTACTACAACGGCGAACCCATTGGCGTGGTCATTGCCAAATCACAGGTGGAGGCCGCGCAGGCTGCGGCGCTCATCAAGGTGCGCTATAAACAAGCACCCGCAAAGCTCAGCTTTGACAAGCGGTTGGGTGAGGCACGCAGGCCCAAGAGTGCCAGCGCGCCCGTTGCTCGGACACCCGGCGAGGCCGACGCAAGCTGGGCCAAGGCAACCGTCATATTGGAGCAGACTTACACCACGCCGCTGCAGACGCACAACCCGATGGAGCCGCATGCCACGATCGCGGCATGGAATGGCGAAAAGCTGACGGTCTACGATGCGACGCAGTACATCTCTGGCGACAAGCAGACGCTGGCCAAGCACTTTGCCCTACCGTTGGATAACGTCCATGTCGTCAATCCGTATGTTGGCGGCGGCTTCGGCTCGAAAGGTTCTACCTGGTCGCATGTCATCCTGTGCGCCATGGCTGCCAAGGTCGTGGACGCTCCCGTGCGCCTGGCCATGGAGCGGACGCAGATGTTTGTCCCCGTGGGCGGACGTCCATGTAC
>CALMOM010000199.1 GCA_937873305.1 uncultured Terriglobus sp. | reverse complement strand
GGCTCACAATACGGTGCTTGACATGTGCCGGAACGTAATCTGAAGTTCTTAGAGCCTCGTGGAGTTTCTGTGGCCCGGTATAGTTCATCCGTTCGAGATCCCTTACAGAATGTCGAAGTCTGGATAGGCGGCCGTTTTCGCCAGATAATACGCTCCAGGTTGGTTAGGTTGGAATCTGCATATGTGGCTGTTGCCGTTTGCTGACCAGTGATGACTCATGGCGTTCATACGATCGCCTGACTTCTGCAGCGGGCCTGCCGCGACAAGATGCCAGTGCAACGGAATGGGAGGCATACCGCAACCGGATGTTCTCCACTCCGGAATTGCTATGTAGGCCACGTTACACCCCACAGCTGATCTACAGCTGCGGAACAACTCAAACACGGCTATGAAGGCTTGCTTCCTTGGGACGACCGTGCGAAAGGTCAAGCATCCATATGTATCCCATTGGAAGCCGTGAATGTATTCACCATAGGCTTGGCAGATTGAGTCGAACTTAATTAAGCGGCTATCGTTTAGAGACAAGGACGAAGACTGAAAATTGAACATAGACGATCCAAGAGCGCCTTGGTTTGCGCTCCACTTGACCAGACGTGATCTGAGCAGCACGCCACGTGCAAACTGGCGGGTTTGCTGCTGACGTGATGCGCTGCTGTCGTTGATGTTTATGAATATGGGTTCAAGACTCTCGTTAAGCAGCGAAGCTTGGCAAGGCTGATCACCGCTTCACTCGACTCTGGAGAGCTGCGAGCCAACGGTGAGGGTCACTCTGCCGCCAACCGACAGCGCGGGCGCCGAGCGCCACTGACGATGGAAAGGTACCTTTAGAAACCCTCAAGTAGAGGGTGCTCCGGCTCCGGCCGGTCAACTTCTTCACTTCCGGCAATCTCAAGATCACGTCACACATGTTTAACTCCTACAAGGCTCTAGTGCCGTTTATGAGACAGCGTAGGATGGAACGCAAAAATCGCGTAGGACGCAGTGCGAGCTCGCTTGCGTCCGGTCTTTACGGGAAATACAAAACATCCGGCGCGTCTTTGGTGGCGCTCAGTCCACCAATCGATACAATAGGCATGTAAGCGGGAGTAGTTCAGTGGCAGAACGTCAGCTTCCCAAGCTGAATGTCGCCGGTTCGATCCCGGTCTCCCGCTCCAGAGCTCCTGAAAGGTAAGAATGCCGCCCGGTATCGGGCGGCATTCTTGTTTGCACAAACAGAGCTGTTACCGCACGCTGGCCGTACGCGTTTCCCGATTTTTGTTGCCGCGCTCTTCCAAAGCCAGCGCTTCCGGCATGAAGGTGAGTGCTTTCAGCACCTGCGGATCTTCGTCGGTACGTGCACGGAAACCTGCGCCTGTGCCAAACTGCGACGTAAACAGCGAACCTTTGATGTTTGCCTTGATCCAGGGCAGGTTTGCCGTGAAGTCTGTGTCGCTGTACTCGACCTTTTCCGATTTAAGGAAGGTCTTGAAATCGGTTAGTACTGCATCATCCACCTGAAAGTCCTTGCTGATGTCACGATGCGCCAGATAGTGCTTTGTAAAGTCGAAGAATGCGCCATGTATCAGCAGATTGCTTTCGAACTGGTTGGCACGGGGCGACTCAATCTTTTCGTCGGGCGTAATGCCGCCACCGCCGTATACAGTGCGTCCGCTGTCGGTCTGCTTAACTTCCAGGTTGGACTTGTCGGCTGGTTTGGCGTCCTTACGCACGTAGAAGTAGTCATACAGCGACACGCCGTTGTAGTCGCGTTGGATCAGGCGGCCGCTGGGTGTGTAGTAGTGGTACGTGGTCAGCGCCAGGCCGGTATTATCAGCAACTTGGAATACGGTCTGCACCAAGCCCTTGCCAAAGGTGGTCTCGCCCACAATCAGGGCACGGTCATGGTCCTGTAAGGCGCCCGAGACGATTTCCGCGGCAGACGCGGTGTTGCGATTGACCAAAATTACGATGGGGTACTTGTTCCCGCTCTCACCGTGGTTGACTTTGTACACCACATCCTGAAACGAACGGCCCTTTTGCGAGACGACCACGTCGCCCTTCGTCAGAAACTTGTCGCTCATTGCGACCGCTTCATTCAGCAGGCCACCGGGATTACCCCGCAAATCGATGAGCAGGCCCTGCAGGCCCGGCCCGAACTGTGCTAACGCATCGCCCACTTCATGCCCGGTATTCTCGTCACTGAAATCTCTTACGTGCATGTACCCAAAGCCCGGTTTGATCATGTACGCCAAATCAACAGCTGGACGCGGGATTTCATCGCGTACCAGGTCAAAGGTGAGCGGTTTATCCTGCCCCTCGCGCAGCATCTGCACAGTGACATGCGTGCCTTTGGCCCCCTTCAACAGATTGCTGACTGACAGGGAGTCCATGCCGTCGCCGCTTTTGCCCTCGATAAACGCGACTGCGTCGCCGGGGCGGATGCCTGCCTTAAACGCGGGTGAACCGTCAAAGGTGTTGACGCAAACCACGCGCTGCACGCCATCCTTGCCCAGCTGCGGCTGAATCTGCATACCCACGCCGTAGTAGTGGCCGTGCTGGTCCTCGCGCATCTGCGCGTATGCCTTTGGGTCGAAGAAATTGCTGTGCGGGTCCAGCACGTGAAGCATATTTGGAATGGCACCGTCGTAAATGACCTTGTCGATCTTTTCGCTATTCAGCTTGTCCGCGTAGTTGTTCTCGATGACGGCATACACGTCGGTGAACTGGTGCAGGCTGTCGCGCACCGTGGTCTCGTCAGTGGCTGACTGTGCATTTACACGTCCGTTCAGCAGCGCACCGGCACCGGCGCAGGTTCCAATAAAGAGGGACAGTGAAACAGCGGCGCGGCGGATGCGTGTTGGCATGGCTGACGTGGTACCTCGCGGGTGACACTTCTCTAGGGAGTACTGTTTGGATGCCGTACTGCCAAATGCGACCCAAACAGAGTTAGGCTGCCTAAGAGTAAGACGGAGTATACAACGGAGTGTCAACGCAGACCGTCGGCAACCATTTTCGTACAGGTACTTGTGGTCTGCATCGCAGACCTGCAGGGCGGCGGGCGCTGCCTGGCGCGTAGAATTGTAGGGGACGCTGGGCTGTACAGAGCCGTCCAACGATCAGGCATCCGCGGTTAACCCGCACTGCCTCAGCTTTTTACCCACAGGTACGCATGACTGAGTTTTCCAGGTTTTACCGCGCCGCCCTTGCCGGCACCCTTGCCGTTGCGTGCAGCAGTCTGTCCCTGGTTGCGCTTGGGCAACAGGCCCCCGCTACCGTCAAGCCGCTGCCCACCCCACGCTACCAAACGCCAGGGCTTGCCCCGGTGCAGGGTCCTGCACCGCAGTACACGTTGCCGGAGACACAGTCCATCACGCCCAACGCCACAGTGGTGGAAGACGTGATTGTTCGCGTAAATGACAACATCATCTCCCGCTCGGACCTGGAGCGGGCGATGCAGCAGCTAGGAAGCGAAAGCGCGCAGAACCCAAGTGCAGCGGGTGACGCAGCGGAGCGCCAGCGTAACCTGTTGCGCGACCTGATCGACCAGCAATTGCTGCTTTCCAAAGGCAAGGAATTGGGCATCAACGCCGACGCAGAGTTGGTGCGCCGGTTGGACGACATTCGCAAGCAGAACAACATTCCGACCATGGAAGCGCTCGAGCAGGCGGCGCGCTCGCAGGGCGTCAGCTTTGAAGACTTCAAAGCAAGCATTCGCAACAACATCATCACGGGCGATGTGGTGCGTGACGAGGTGGGCCGCACCATCCGGCTGAACCGCGCTGATGAGCAAAAGTACTACGACGCCCACAAGGACGAGTTTGCGCAGCCAGAGCAGGTGCGCCTTTCGGAGATCCTGGTGCCTACCGCTGCCAATGCCGATGACGCCACCATTGCGGCCGCACAAAAGTCTGCAAATGACATTTACGCCAAGCTGAAGGCGGGGGCGGATTTTGCGGCAACAGCCAAGGCTTCTTCAGGCGGACCCACGGCGGCACAGGGCGGCGACCTAGGCCTGTTTAAGCATGGTGCTCTCGCACCCGTGCTGGAGCAAAAGACATTCGCGCTGCCCATCGGTGGCTTTACGGAGCCCACGCGCACACGCCAGGGCTTTGTCGTTTTGAAGGCCACAGAGCACCAACAGGCCGGTACGCCGCCCCTGGAGCAGGTAGAAGGCGAAGTGCAGAACGCAATGTACCAGGAGGCCATCCAGCCCGCGCTGCGCGCATACCTGACTCGTCTGCGCGAGGAAGCCTATATCGACCTGCGGCCCGGCTTTGTGGACAGCGGTGCCAGCGGTAAGGAAACCAAGCCGGTCTTCGCCGCGTACGTTCCACCGGCTCCCAAAAAGCAGACGCAAAAGCAGCGTTTAGATGCGGCACGCACCGTACGCCTCTCTCAAACCCGCGCCACCGCCGTGGCCGCCGCCACACCCGCGGTGCAGGAGCTTGACAAACACGGCAAACCGAAGAAGGCGAAGCGCGAAAAAGTGCGCTTTGGCCAGGCACCACGGGCTGCCCTGCCGGAAGCGATTGGCGGAGCACCGGCTGGTACTGTGGATGCAACAACGGCTGCAGCAGAAAACGCCCCGGGACAGGTCATTAGCCCGGTAGCCCAGGCGACCAATACCGTGGCAACCAACACCCCACCGGAAGACGACCCGCTCACCACAAAGGCCGGCCCTCGGGTAAAAACACGCTTCGCGTCCCGCGAAGTCGAGGTGAAGCAGAAAAAGCAGGCGAGCCAGCAGGCCAAGGTTGCGGAGAAAGTTCGTGCCACGCCCGTTGTGGCCACCACGGATGAAAAGCAAACCAAGGCCACGCAGGCACAGGCACTAGGCCTGAACGGCAGCGACGCCGTCAAGAAAAAGAAGAAGCGTAAAAAGGGCGATCCGAAAGAGCGCTTGCAGGAAAAGCCGATTGAGGCGAAGGCACCACTGCAGGACAACGGCCTGCCGGACCGGCTGCACCAGCTCAACGGCCCGGTAAAGCCGGATGATCCTGCAGCCAATGCGGCGGCGGGCACCAGCACAAAGTTAGGCAGCAGTGACACCACCACTCTGGCACCCACGACTACGCCAGCACCCGGCAGCCCCATCCCCAGCCAAACGCCCCCGACAGGCGGCGGTGCCGTATCGCCCACCAGCAACCAGCCCCTTCCGCAAACTTCGTTGGATCCTCGTTAACTGACCAAGGAGTTCGAGGGAGCGCTTTAGCGTTCCCTCGATCGTTGCGGCACCGCACTAATCTCCTCGTATTCTGGGAGCATGAAGGATTTTTACGTCTCCGACGCGGGCCGTTTCGAAAACACGGAGATCACCTCGTTTTTCCTCCTGTCGCAACTGTCAGCACGTGACAAACGCGGCGGCGGCGGCCAGTATCTCGCGCTCACCCTGACCGATAAGACTGGCACCATTGAAGCCCGCATGTGGGAGGAGTTTGCCGCTGCGCTTACCTCCTGTTCGCAGGGCTGCTATGTGAAGGTGCGCGGCCGGGTGGAGCGATACCAAAACCGCTTCCAGCTCTCGCTGCTGCAGATGCGTTCCGCTGCGGAACACGAGATCGAGACAGCTGATTTCCAGGCGGTTTCCGCATACGACCTGGATGAGTTATGGGCTGAGTTGACGGCTGTTGTTAATGGCTTTCGCAATGCACACCTACAGCAATTGGTGCGCACCTTTTTAAACGATCCCCAGATTGGTCCGGCCTTTCGGACCGCACCCGCGGCAAAGATGCTGCATCACGCCTGGGTGGGTGGATTGTTGGAGCATGTCGTATTTTTGCTGCGCCTGTGCGCCCGGGTCGCGCCGCAGTATTCCGATGAGGTAGACCCCGACCTCCTCATGACGGCAGCCATCCTGCACGATATCGGTAAAGTCCGCGAACTGGCCTGGAAGTCAAGCTTCAGCTACACAACCGAAGGACAGCTGCTGGGGCACATCACCATTGCAATTGGCCTTGTGCGTGAACATGTGGCAGAGATCGAGGGATTTCCGGACCGGCTGCGCATTCTGGTGGAACACCTGATCCTGTCGCATCACGGCAAGTATGAGTTCGGATCACCCAAGCTGCCCATGACACCAGAGGCCGTGGTCTTTAGCGCACTGGACGACCTGGAAGCCAAAATGCAGAACATGCGCTCCGAATTTGGCCGCGCCGTGGAAAGCGGCAAGCGCGCCGACGAAGTTACGGACTACTCGCGCTCCATGGAGCGCAACCTACTCAACAGCCGGGCCTACCTGCAGGAGGGTTGAAGGCTTTAGCGCTGAGGCGCAGCGGGTGCTGCTGCTGGCGCGTCCTCATCCCGCTGGTGGCCACCCAGGCCGAACATCTTTTGAAAGATGTTGCGGTGTTGCCGTTCCTCTTCCCGCTCTGGTTGGCCATCAGGCGTCTTGCCGCCACCGGTAAACCCTGTCCCGGCGGTGTCGCTGTCTTTGCCAAACAGACGATCCATCAGGCTGCGGCCGCTGTCACCCATGTGGCTGCAGGTGCTCTGCGGTTGGGTGCCGTCGAGAAAGGCCAGGGTGTACGCGGCGGGGCAGCTCTCATCCGCCAGGAGGTTGCTGACCTTATCAATGTGGTACTCGTTAATGCCTGCCGGCGGTTCAAACGGCTTCATGTCGCTGTACTGCGGCAGCCGCTGGGCACGCTTCATAAAGTCGGCCCAGATGGGCGCGGCCAGCACGGCACCGGTCAAGTTGATGTTGCTGTAGTCGTCATTCCCCACCCACACCACACAGATCAGGTTGCTGCTGTAGGCAGCAAACCACGCATCATGGCTGGTACCCGTCTTGCCTGCGGCAGGCGCGGTGAATCCTCGCTGGCGCACCACGTAACCATAGCCAAAGTTCATGACGCCTTCCAGCAAATTACTGGTCAGGAAAGCGGCTTTCGGGTCCATCACCTGTTTGGCTTCCGGCGTAAAGTCGCCTACCACGTCACCACGATCGTTACGAACGCTGCTCAGGAGCCACGGAGAAAGGTGCACACCGCCGTTGGCAAACACGGTATACGCTCCGGCCATGTCCAGCGGTGTAGCGTCGTACGCGCCCAGCGAAACGGAGGGCGTGCCCTTTGCGTTCACAATGCCCGATTGCCGCGCAAGGGCGGCGACGTTCTCAAACCCTACCTGCTGGCCCAGTGAGATGGTCGCATTGTTTAGCGACTGCGCCAGCGCCACGGCAGCACTGACCTGCCCGTGGTAGTGGCCCAGATAGTTACGCGGGTTGTACGTCTGCCGCCCATCGTCGAAGGTGAACGTGGTGGGCACATCGCTCAGCTGCGTTACGGCGGTAAAGATACCGCCACCACTCGTGTTGCCCTCTTCATCCGTGCTCTGCCCCAGCTGCTGGCCGCTGACTGCCCCTGCCTCTGCGGTGGCGTACACAAACGGCTTAAAAATAGAGCCCGTGGGCCGCTTGCTGTTGGCGTGGTTCAGCTGAGACATGCCGTAATTGCGGCCGCCAACCAGGGCCAGCACCTGGCCCGTGTGCGGGTCCAGTGCCACCAGCGCTACCTGCGGCACAGGCCCTGCTGCGCCCTTGCGGTCGCGGCGCACGGCCTCGTCCACATTGGCCAGCTGTGCATTCACAGCCTCTGCCGCAGCGCGCTGCAGGTCAGGATCCAGCGAGGTATAAATGCGCAACGTACCGCCAGCATTGGCGGTGTCGCCCAGACGCGATTGCAACTGGTCGTGCACCAGGTCCACAAAGTAGGGGGCTTCGCTGGCGTCCACATTCTGCGGCGTCAGGTGCAGCGGCTCAGACTGGACCCGTTCCCCGGCCGCAGGCGTCAACGCACCTGTCTCCACCATGGAGCGCAGCACCACATTGCGCCGTTCCAGTGCACGCTCCGGATGGCGAAACGGGTTAAAGTAGCTGGGCCGTTGCACGATGCCAGCCAGCAGCGCTGCTTCAGGCGTAGTCAGCTGCCGTAGGTTCTTGCCGAAGTAGGCTTGCGCACCTTCGCCGAAGCCGTTGATGGCAAAGGAGCCGCGCTGCCCCAGCGGTACCTCGTTGGCGTAGATTTCGAAAATTTGCTGTTTAGTGAAGCGCGATTCTAACTGGAAGGCCACGATGATCTGCCGCACCTTGTACTTCAACAAGGCAGCAGTGCTGGAGCGATTGGGCTCTACGAACAGCAGCTTGGCCAGCTGCATGGTCAGGGTAGAGCCACCGCCGCGTATCTTGCGATCGCCGATCAGGTCGTGCCATACCCAGCCCACCATGGTGGTGTAGTTAATGCCGCCGTGCTCGAAGAAGCGGCGATCCTCAATGGCCGTGACTGCGCTGACCATATTCCTGGGTATCTCGCTATAGGTTACCAGGCGGCGCTTGGTCCGGTTCTTGTCTTCGCTCAGGCTGGTAATGACCTGCGGTTCCAATTCGTACGCCTTAAGCGGTGCTCCATTGTCGGCGGTAATGCTCTGGACAGTGCCGCCGGTGGTGTCGATGGTCGCGCCATCCGTCGAATGGAACGACCCCGAACCCGGCTTGACCGTAATGCCGTTACCGCTCTGGGTGTAGGTACCCATCTGCGCGTCGCGGTTGTAGCCGGCACGACGCAGATCCTGCGCTATGTCAGCGGCGGTTAGTGTCTGACCCAGGCGTACCTGCTTGGGTGCGGCATAAATCTGTGCGGTGTTGGCAAACAGCGGTCCGCTGCTCAGTCGCTGATCCACCACCTGCTGATACTCGTGGTAGTAGTAGGCGAAGATCAGTCCACTCAGCAGCGCACAGCCGACGCCGATGGCAACAAAGAACAACAGTAAGCGATGCCAGAACGGCCTGCGCCGGCCGCCCCGCTGCATCTGCCTGCCTGCTGTATATCCGCGCTCGCCGCCCAGCCTTACCTTGACCGCCATTCGCCTCCACACTGCCCTGCGTTGTTGGACGCGTCTCTAGCCCTGCACACGGCGCAGTACGTTGCCGACCTCGGCAACCGCCACTTCTTCGGTTGCGCCTTTCAGCCGGTCTACCACCTCGACAAACCCTTCCGCTAGCCGCTTGCCGACGGTCACGCGGTACGGTACGCCAATCAGGTCGGCGTCCTTAAACTTGACCCCGGCACTGCCATCGCGGTCGTCCAGCAGAACGTCGAAGCCCGCCCGCTCCAGGTCGGCGGCGATACGCTCACCCGCTTCAGCCAGAGCCGCGTCGGTCTGCTTGGTGACAGAAACCACCACATCATACGGCGCAATCGCCCCGGGTAGCACGTAGCTCCATTCGCCGCGATCGTTTTTACCCAGCTTCGCGGCGGACTGCTCCATGGCCGAGGTCAAAATGCGCTCGATACCGATGCCATACGACCCCATGATCGGCGTCGTCTCCTTGCCGTTGCGGTCCAGCACGCGCGCGCCCATGCTGTGGCTGTACTTATAGCCGAGCTTGAAGATGTGCCCGATCTCTACCGCTTTGCCCAGTCGCAGCGGTTGCCCGCTGACCGGGTCCGGATCGCCCGCGCTTACGTTGCGAATGTCGGCGGCGACCGTCCATTGGAAGTCGCGTCCTGGCGTTACGTTGCGGTAGTGGTAGTTCGCGCGGTTCGCACCTGCGACGAGGTTTTTGCGGTCGAGCAGACCCTCGTCCAGCACCACGGTGGAGGCACGCTCGTCCTTGATTTTTGAGAGGAGGTCACCGGAAACGCCCTTCAGTTTGTCCATGCCAGCACCACGGGTGAAGAAGCCGCGATTTACGTTCAGCGCCTCTACCGGCAGCACGTGCAGACCGATGGGTCCCAAATAACCCGCAGGGCCATCCATGTACTTCTTCAACTCATCCGGCTGCATGGGGCGCACCTCATTACAGTTCGCCGCACCGGCCAGCTTGGTTTCATTGACCTGGTGGTCACCGCGTAGGAAAGCAACAACGGGCTTTTCAAGCACGCTGCCATCGGAGCCGGGCATTTGACCCATGTAAGCCACACACTTGATGTCTTGTGAAGCTTCTATGCCAAAGAACTCTGCTACATCCGCGATAGCTGCCTTGCCCGGCGTATGCACCAACTCCGGCAAGCCGTTGCCCGTAGGTTCCAAATCTTTGACCGGCCCTAATTTCGATGTGGCCTTCTCAATGTTTGCCGCGTAGCTGCCGTCCGGTGACGAGGCGATCCAGTCCTCACCCGCCTCGGTGTAGACCATGAACTCCTGCGACTGCGATCCGCCCATCGCGCCGCTGTCTGCCTCTACCGCGACAAACTCCAGCCCGCAGCGCGTGAAAATGCGGCGGTAGGCCTCGTCGTGCTTCTTATAACTTTCATCCAGCCCGGCCTCGTCGATGTCGAAGCTATAGCTGTCCTTCATGGTGAATTGGCGCACGCGTAGCAGGCCCGATTTTGGGCGCGGCTCGTCGCGGAACTTGGTCTGGATCTGGTACCAGATCTGCGGCAACTGCTTGTAACTGCGAATCTCGTTGCGCGCGATGGAGGTCATAATCTCCTCGTGCGTCATGCCCAGGCACAGGTCCGCGCCTTTGCGGTCTTTTAGGCGAAACATGTTGTCGCCCATGCCGGTCCAGCGGCCGCTCTCGTCCCATGGCTCGCGCGGCAGCAATGCAGGCAGAAAGAACTCCTGCCCGATGCAGTCCATCTCCTCGCGCACAATGGCGACGATCTTGTGGATGGAGCGCGTGCCCAGCGGCAGGTAGCTGTAAATACCGGCGCCTAACTGGCGGATGTAGCCTGCGCGCAACAGCAGCTGATGGCTTGCAACCTCGGCGTCGGCGGGTGCTTCGCGAAGTGTAGGAATAAAGAGCTTTGACCAGCGATGCATTTTGACGTTCTGTGTGCTTTCCCGCACGGGCCGTTCCGGCTCGATGGCGTACGTCCAGTGTACCCAGCGCAGCCGGGCGGCACTGCTGCACGGAGACGTTCTTCCGTCCGCGAGACGGCAAGGACGTAGAACGCGTCCAACCTGCAGCACACAGATGTTTCGCATCTGCCTCTGTGCCACGTACATCTGCTGAATTGGAGCTTGCCCGCATGAGAAATGCCGTCGTCGGTGGTCTGATCGTCCTTGTGGTTGCCCTGCTGGTCTGGAGTGGTGTGCATAACCTGCACGCACGTCGCGCGGAAGAGGCAAGGGCGCGCGACCAACAGATGACCATTGCTGTCGACAAAAAGGGGGCAACCGCGACTGCTACCGCAGGCGGCGAAACGGTCGCAGATTTGCGTGGCAAACCAGCAGGCGTCTTTACGCTTACCAGCAGTACCGGCAAGCGCGTGTCACTGAACGACTACAAGGGCAAGCCCGTATTGCTCAACTTCTGGGCGACGTGGTGCACTCCCTGCAAAGTGGAGATGCCCTGGTTTGAGGACTTTCAAAAGAAGTACGCGGCACAGGGTTTACAAGTCGTCGGCATCAATGAGGACGATGATGCGCAGTCTGCGGAAGTCAAGGATCAGATTAAAAAGACGCTGGAACGTACCGGCGTGGACTACACCATCCTTATGAGCGACAAGTCGGTCGGCGACGCATACGGCGGACTCGACGTGTTACCCGCCACCTTCTTCATCGATCGCTCCGGCAAGATCGTAGCTCAGGCCATTGGGCTCGCAAGCAAGGACGAGGCCGAACAGAACGTCCAAAAGATTGTAGTGGGGAGCTAAGATGCGTCTACACGTTGCTCAGTGCCTCTCCAGCGTGATGCTCGTCACCGGCGTGGTCTGCGGCGTCAGCCTGATGCCTCCCGCTACACGTGCGGGTGAGAGCGCGATGGCCGGTGATGCCGGGGCTGTATCGAAAGGCGACCATGTCGCTTTCATTGCCGACGCCCAGAGCATCGCGGCAAATAGGGCTGCGACTGTGAACCTGCACTTCCGGGTGGAGCCGGGATTTCACATCAACTCCCACACGCCCAAGAGCGACATGCTAATCCCCACCAAGCTAGTGGTTGCGATGATTGCTGGCGATCCAGAGGTGACCGCGGTCGACTTTCCTGTCGGCACACCCTTCGCGTTCGCATTTGAACCAAAGCAGAAGCTTGACGTGTACCAGGGCGATGTGGTGCTCATGGCCCATGTAAAAGCAGCAACCGGTCAGCACTCGCTCAAGGCTGAACTTCGTTACCAGGCCTGCGACCAGGCCGCCTGCTACCCACCCAAGACGTTGGCGGTGGAGCAACCCTTTACCGCTAAGTAGCCTGTGCAGCAAAGCGCCGACAAAGCCCTTCAGCTAGCCAGAGCTTCCACGCCTGAACGTGAGGCTTGCGCTGCGTGTCCTTAACGCTGCGTACGACCGCAGCAATGAAGTAGAGTTCTTGCGTGCACCCCACCCGCGAGGCCGCCTCTCCAGACGCCATGCCGCGCATCTACCGTGCGGTTGCACTCCGTGTGGCACCCCCGCTCGTGCTGCTGTACTTTGTCGCCTTCCTTGACCGCGTAAACATCGGCTTCGCTTCTCTGACCATGAACCGGGACCTGAACATCAGCGAGGCCACGTATGGGCTGGCTGCGGGCATTTTCTTTCTTGGCTATCTGCTGTTTGCCGTGCCAAGCAACTATGCGCTGGTGCGCGTTGGCGCGCTGCGATGGATCAGCGTTTTGATGATCTGCTGGGGCATCGTGTCCGCGAGCATGGCTTTCGTGCATGGCGCGGAGCCGTACATCCTGCTGCGATTCCTGCTGGGCGCAGCAGAGGCGGGCTTCTTCCCCGGCATCGTGTACTACCTAACGGGCTGGCTGCCCGGCTCAGCGCGCGCCGGTATGCTAGCCCTGTTTTACTTTGCCATACCCCTTTCCAGCGTTGTGGGTTCTCCAGTATCTGCAGCGCTAATGCAGCTGCACGGAACACACGGCATGCGCGGCTGGCAGTGGCTCTTCCTGCTGGAAGGGCTGCCCGCTATCGGTGTGGGTTGTGCCGTGCCGTGGCTCCTACCCGCCGGAATTAGTGGCGTTAGATGGCTGCAGCCTCCTCAACAGGTGGCATTGCGGAAGGCCATCGCCAACGAACGGGTAAACAGCGCAATGGACAGTACGGGCAGGCCCGCGCGGCAGGTGTGGATCTTGTTTGCAGTTGGCTATTTCACTCTCATGGTGGGCTTGTATGAGCTTGGCTTTTGGACTCCGCGGCTTCTGGCCAGCCACGGAGTCAGCCTCCAGATGCTGGGCTGGGTCAATGCGGTCCCGTACGCGCTGGGCGGAATTGGCATGCTGCTGTGGGGACGCCTGTCTGACCAGCGCGCCAGCCGACGCGGGATGCTTGTGCTTTCATTCCTTGCTGCGGCAGCAGGCTTTGCGCTGACGGCACTTGCACCCTCTGTACTCTCCGTCGTGCTCGCGCTCTCGCTGGCGGCCTTCGGTGTGTTCAGTTCCATGCCGGTATTCTGGGCTGCAGCCAGCCAGCGCATGGCAAGCGGTGTCGCTGCTGCGGTTGGCATCGCCGTCATCAATTCGGTTGGCAATGTCGGTGGCTTCTTGGGGCCGTACGCTACTGGTCTCCTGCTGAACCGCACCCACAGCTACAGTGCGGGCCTCGCGGGATCGGCAGCGGCGCTGATGCTGGGTGCTGGAGTGATCTGGCTTGCACTCTCTCCTGTACGCAGGCCTGCCGCGTGAGCGAACACTTGCGGACGGCAGCGCGACGCATCTTTGCGGACACCCTGCAGCAGATCGACGTCGTGGCAGCCGTGCGCAGGCGCATTCTGCTGGACGGGACACATGTGCGCCTGGCAGATGCGATGATCGGTCGGCACGAGGTAGACCGCGTGTTGCTGATCGCTATGGGCAAAGCTGCAGTGCCTATGTACCAGGCTGCTGCAGGAGCCCTGCACGGACTTGAACTGAGTGGCATCGTCGTAGCACCGGCACAGACCCTGCCGACAGCGCTACCTGGAGCACAGTTGCTGCGTGGTGATCACCCTCTTCCTACGCAATCGTCCCTACAGGCCGGCAATGCCATCCTGCGGGTGTTGGCAGGCGTCACGCCACGTACCGTCGTGGTGTTTCTGGTGAGTGGCGGAGCGTCCGCCATGGTGGAGCGGCCACTGACACCAGCTATTTCGCTGGACGACCTTCGCGCGTTCTCGCAGGCACTTGTCGGGTCTGGGCTCGGTATCACTGCCATGAACACGTTGCGTAAGCACCTGTCCGCGGTAAAGGGCGGCAGGCTGGCCGTGGCTGCAAGGGCTGCAGCCCTGCAGTGCACCCTGCTGATTTCAGACGTGCCGCTCGCCTCGCCCGATGCGATCGGCTCAGGGCCGTCGCTGCCGGACAGCGCAACCGTCGCCAACTGCCGCGCCCTGCTGCAACCAGTGAATGCACCCACTCTGCCTGTGAGTGTGCTTCAATGGCTCCAATCACCCCTGCTGCCGAAAACGCCCAAGCCGAACCACCCAGCATTCAGCCGTGCTCGCTGGGAAGTGGTGCTCTCAAGCGAACACCTGGTGGAGGCCGCGCGAAGTGCAGCGCAGGCATGCGGCTTCTATACCGCGGTGGATAACTCCTGCGACGAGTGGGAGTACCGGGCTGCGGCGCGCCACCTGCTCGACCATGCGCACATGATTGGCAGGCGCGAACAGCTGTCGACCTGCCTTATCTCCGTGGGTGAGGTGGGCGTCAGCCTGAGCGGAATGCCGGGCGAGGGCGGGCGCAATCAGCAGTTTGCCCTCTGGTGCGCCCAGGCGCTCGCCGCAACTGGCCGCTCGGCAACCGTGCTTTCCGCCGGAACCGACGGAGTGGATGGCAACAGCACGGCTGCCGGGGCTGTCTGTGATGAGACGACCGTGCCGCGAACCGCTGCCGCTGGTTACAAACCAACCGAGTCCCTTCTGCACTTCAACACTTCGCCGCTGCTGCACGCGATTGGCGATGCACTCCACACCGGCCCAACTGGTAACAACCTGCGCGACCTGCGGCTGGTCCTTGTAGAGCCCCAGTCAAGCCGGCTTCGATATCAATAGAAAAGGCCCGCACTGTAGTGTGAGCCTTTGTCAGTTCGTGGATGTTCGTTAGGCGGGTGAGGGACGGCCTTCGCCAAACCCGGGAGTGCGACCCTCCGGCTTCAGCACCTTCTGCGTCTCGGGCTGACCGGGCTCCGCGTGTGCAAGCGGCGATCGCATGGGCGGCAGTTCCTTGCCTTCAATCAGCAGCTTAATCTCATCCGCATCGAGAGTCTCACGCTCCAAAAGCGCTGTGCTCATGCGATGCATGATGTCGTGATTGCTATTCAAGATGCTGTATGCAGACTCGTAGCCGTCGTGCACAAACTTCTTGACCTCGCTATCGATCGCCTCAGCGGTAGAGTCGGAAAAGTCGCGGTGCTGCTGAATCTCACGACCCAGGAAGATTTCGCCACCTTCCTTCTTCCCGTACGTCATGGGGCCCATCTGGCTCATGCCGAACTCGCACACCATGCGGCGGGCCAGATCCGTTGCACGCTCGATATCGTTGCCAGCGCCCGTGGTCATCTGGTTGAGGAAGATCTCCTCAGCGCAGCGTCCACCCATAAAGATTGCAAGCTGCGACTCGAGATAGTCCCGTGTCACGGAATGCTTATCTTCCTGCGGCAGGTGCATCGTAACGCCAAGCGCCATGCCACGTGGAATGATGGTGACCTTGTGCAGCGGATCGCTATGGTCGCGCATTGCCGCAACCAGTACGTGACCGGCTTCATGGTATGCAGTGACTTTCTTCTCGTGATCGGTCAGGAGCATGCTCTTGCGCTCCGCACCCATCAGCACCTTGTCCTTGGCAATCTCGAAGTCGTACATGTGTACGGCCTTGCGATTAAATCGCGCCGCTGTCAAGGCGGCCTCGTTCACCATATTGGCAAGGTCGGCACCGCTAAAGCCCGGTGTGCCACGCGCCAGGATGTTCAGGTTCACGTCGTCAGCCATGGGCACCTTCTTCGCGTGCACCTTGAGGACTTCCTCACGGCCACGGATATCAGGACGATCAACAATGACGCGACGATCGAAGCGGCCTGGGCGCAGCAGCGCAGGGTCAAGCACGTCAGGCCGGTTGGTCGCGGCAACCAGGATGACGCCCTCGTTCGCCTCAAAACCATCCATTTCAACCAGCAATTGGTTCAGGGTCTGCTCACGCTCGTCGTGACCACCACCAAGCCCTGCGCCCCGATGACGTCCGACGGCGTCGATCTCATCGATGAAAATGATGCATGGAGCGTTCTTCTTACCCTGTTCGAACAAGTCACGAACACGTGATGCACCCACACCGACAAACATCTCCACAAAATCCGAACCGGAGATGGAAAAGAACGGTACATTCGCTTCACCGGCAACAGCCCGGGCCAGCAGAGTCTTACCAGTTCCCGGAGGTCCGACGAGCAGTACGCCCTTCGGAATGCGGCCGCCAAGCTTCTGAAATTTCTGCGCCTCACGCAGAAACTCAATGATTTCCTTCAGCTCTTCCTTGGCTTCGTCCACACCGGCGACATCCTTGAACGTCACCTTCTTCTGCTGGAGGCTTAGCAGGCGTGCGCGGCTCTTGCCAAAACTCAGGGCCTTGTTGCCGCCCGACTGCATCTGGCGCAGGAAAAACAGGAACACACCCAAAATGAGCAGCATGGGCAGGAACTGCACCAGCGCGGCAAACCAGAAGCTATTGTTCTGGTCCTTGATGGTGATATTCACGCCCTTTTCATGCAGCGTCTTGTACAAATCCGGGTAGTTCGCCGGAATCGTCGTATGGAACGATTCCTTGCTGTCCTTGAATTTGCCAGTCACATCCGTACCGTTCACGGTCACTTCGGAGATCTTGCCCTTGTCGGCAAAGTCCTGCATCTGCGACAGGCTGATAGCCTGGTCGTGTCCAGCCCCGGCGCTGCGCATGACAAACTGCCACACCGAGAGCAGGCAGGCGATCATGAGCACCCAGATCAGAACAGTCTTTACAGTGGAATTCAAGGTTGTTCCCTCTTCTCTTGGCCAGAAGACGGCAGCGCGGTCCGGCCGCCTGCAAACTGAGCCACTTTATTAGACGCGCGGAACTAAAGCTGGATGCGAGGCGGGCTGCACACTTAGCGCCATCCAGAGTGTAATCGGTCCATCATAGCGCGGGTATGAGGCGCGCGGTAGCGGATTGCCGGAATCGTGCCAAATCTGTGCTCGGCGCTATCGCACCAACAGTCGGAGCTCGCGCATGGAACGTTCTGCTCGCAGCCCACCCTGCAGGTCGACCCGGCTGTTCGGCTTCGACGGAACCGTAGGGTCGGGCGGAGTGCCCGCGGGCGCTAGGCCCGCCAACAGCAGGATGCGCAGTGTCTCCGCCGAGCTGAGCCGGCTACCCAGCCGCTCCGCCGCGGCGCGCAGCAACCGGCGCCGAGTAGGCAGATCCAGCGAGCGTAGGCGCTCCAGCTCAAACCCGATGGATTGTTCCCCAGGCGCGGTCGCCACGGCGCGCCCGCCGCCCCGAACCGGTTTGCCCAGGAGCGCGAGTTGCCCCAGAAGCCGTGCGATCTCTGGCTGCCAGCGGGCTTCCTCCTCGCGAGCCAGTTGCGCTGTGGCCGAGAATGTCGCGGCCACCGACGGGTTGAACTCGCGCAGCAGCGGCATCAACTGCGACCGCACCCGGTTCCGGGTGTATGCCTGCGACTGATTTGTGCTGTCTTCGCGCCATGCCGTGTCACGCTGCTCCAGAAATGCCACCACATGCTGCCGGGTTGCACCCAGCAGCGGGCGTATGACACGGCCGGACGCACGCTCCAGGACGGGTGCAATGCCACCCAAGCCCTCCGTCCAAGCACCCCGAATCAGCTTCATCAGAACTGTTTCTGCCTGGTCATCCTCTGTGTGCGCCGTCGCTACCGCGGTCGCTACACCGGACGCCAGCAGACGGTCGAACATCTGCAGCCTGGCGTTGCGGGCTGCTTCTTCTAACGTCTCACCCGCAGCCTTCGCTCCAGTCGGCACATCGGCATGCTCCACGTGGAGGGACAGGTTCAATCGGTCACAAAGCGCCTGCACAAACGTAGTGTCGCCATCCGCCTCGGCACCGCGAATGCCGTGGTGCAGGTGCGCTGCAGAAAGGCCGACGCCGAGCGAAGCCGACTGCTCTGCCAGTGCCAACAGCAGCGCCGTTGAGTCGGCACCGCCTGACACCGCAACACAGACGCGATCGCCGGGGCGCAACAATGCCGTGTTCAGGGGCAGCCTGGAGGCCATGCAAGTATCGTAGGCGAGTTGCGCTCTGGCATGGGGTCAGGCTAGCCACAAGTCCCAAAGCCGGTGACGGACACCTTACAGCAGCGGACGCCCGTGCATGGCAGAGGCAAACAGCCACCACACGCCACCGGTATACGCTGCGGCAAACAGGAAAAGCGCCACCACCTGCGTAGCCTGTGATAGCCGCACGCGCGACAGGAACAGCCCTGCGAGGGGCAGCACCTGCAGGGCGTGCAGCGCAAAGAAGTGAGCTACCCGCAGAGCGATGGTCAGCAGAAAGACGATGACCGAGATCTCAACTTCATCGGCTTGATCCAAGGGTTCAGGCCAAGAATACGTCGAGGATCAAACGGCATTGCAACTGCCCCGGTGGCCAGCAAAACCACCTGCCACACCAGCGCAAACCGCAGTGGCCTGCTCCCGGCAAGCAACGCCTTCAGCAGCAGGTCTCCCTCCCGCAGTGCCTCGTCATTCGGTCCCTTCGCGGTAGGCTTCCGCACCCGCCTCATGCCGCAGCACCAGCTTCAGCAGCAGGTACAGCGCAAGCCCCGCGGGACCAAACAGAAACGTCAGCAGTTGACAGGGCAGTAGCAGCCAGCGCGAGATGCCGAGCCGCAGGCCGTCCCGCGCCTCCCATGCGCCGATGAAGAGATCAAAGGCCAGGTAGTGGATCCAGCCCGCGACTAGCGCATACGGCGACGAAAAGAGCGCCTGCACCTGCCCAAGCGCGCTGAATCCGCTGCCCGGCGGCGGCTTATGCCCCAGCAGCAGCCAAACATACACCAACGCTATCAGCAACGGCCAGACAAAGGTGACGATCCACTGCGTCCAGCGCCAGCGGGGAGCAATCAGCAGCAACAGCCAGCACGGGCCTACGGCGGTGCTGGCCAGCTGAAAAAGCCTGTCGGGAGTCATGCTCACCACGGTAGCGCAGCGGGGTGCGACTAACGCCGCTCGATGGGAGCCCCGCCGTTTGTCGCGGGCGGACGCTGGCCGCCGCCCTGCATCTGTACCAGCATGTCGCGTGCGTCCTGCGCCTGCGGGTTGTCGGCCACAACCTTTTGCAGAATCGGAATCGCCTGTTGCACACGACCGGTGTTGCCCAGCAGCGCAGCCAACGACACCTCTGCGTTTTCGTCCCGCGGCTGAATAGAAATGGCACGCCGATACCACTGCTCCGCCTCCTGCGTGTTGTGCTGCGTGTCTGCCAGCACGCCCAGGCTGTACGCTCCAACCGACGATGTGGGGGCCACTGCCAACGCCTTCTCAAAGGAGGCGCGTGCGCCGGCGATGTTGTGTAGTTCAGCCTGCGCATTGCCCAGATTGATGTAGGGTCCCGGCTGTTGCGGCGCTAAGGCGATGGCACGCGTGGCCCACTGCTGCTCATCCTGTGGGCGATTCATTACACCATACACACCGGCGATGGAAGCCACGGGCCGCCAATCCCGTGGGTCTGCCTGACTCAGGCAGGTGTAGACGCGGATAGCACCCTCCAGATCCTGCCGTTGCTCCGCCTGCATGGCTTGCTGCGGGGTGCACGCGGCCTGCCCAGCCGCGGATTGCGCCTGTGTTTCTGGGCGCGGAGTCTGCGCGGCAGTGGCAGCGACGGCGAACAGGGCAAGAGCGAGATGTGGGGTAAAGCGATGCATGGATTGCTCCCGTTGGCTATGACACGGCGCTGCGCTGAAAGACTCGGACCTCCGCCCGTCGGCGTTACCCGCGCTGTTGCAGGTAGAACTCGGCCAGTTGCAGATCGCCCAGCTGGGTAATCTTTAGATTTGCTGGCGAACCGGGTACCACCGCAACCGGGATGCCTGCGCGCTCCAGCAGGCTGGCCTCATCGGTCGCGATAAAACTGTCTTCCTCGGCATCCTGGAAGGCCCGCAGCAAGTCGGCATAGCGTGCCCCCTGTGGCGTCTGCGCCTGCACGATGCGCTCACGCGGAATGGTGGCCGTGATGATGGCTCCATCCGCCGTGCGATCCACCTGCTTGATGGTGTCAGTGGCCGGCAGCGCAACGATTGCCGCGCCATGCTTTGCCACCGCTTCGATCGTACGCTTGATGGTAGCCGCATCAATTAGCGGTCGCACCGCGTCATGCACCAGCACGATGTCGTCTGGTGAGGCCTTCAACGACGCCAGCGCCGCGGCGACAGATGCCTGGCGCGTTTCACCCCCCGCAACCACCCGGACCCGTTCTGCCAGGCTGAACTGCTGCAGCTGCTGGGCTATACGTTCCATCTCAGCGGGCCGCACCGCAACCGTAATCGAGCGTATGCCAGCTTTGTCGGCGAAGGCTCGCAAACTGTGGATCAGGATGGGAATACCACCCAGGGTGAGAAATTGTTTGGCACTTGCGCCAGGCGTCGCCATGCGAGTGCCGAGGCCTGCGGCAGGAAGAATTACGTGGACCACCATCGAGTGTGAAGTATAGCGGGTCTGCCTCTCTCGCTCCTGCCAACTGGTAGATCAGGCCCGGTTCGGAGATATATGCTGCTAGGCAGGCATCGACGCGGTGCCTGACCACAAAGGGAGCAGCACCGATGGGTATGAGGATTGGCTATGGGTTTGACTCGCACGCATTCAAGCCAGGCGTTCCCCTTGTCCTCGGCGGCATGAAGATCGAGCATCCGGAAGGCCTGGCAGGGCACAGCGACGGCGACCTCCTGCTCCACGCCATCACCGATGCCCTGCTGGGCGCGGTGAGCGCGGGCGACATTGGTACTTTTTTCCCGCCCAGCGACATGCGCTGGAAGGATGCTGATTCCACAATTTTTCTGGAAACAGCCCTGGAGGAGATTGCCACGGCGGGCTACCGCATCGTGAACATGGACTGTGTCCTGATTCTGCAACGACCCAAGATCGTACCCATCGCAGGCGAAATGCGCGCTCGCGTGGCTGATCTCCTCCACATTCCGGATCGCGATGTCAGCATCAAGGCCAAGACTCCAGAGGGCCTGAACCACGAAGGCACCGCCGTGGCCCACGTGACGGTACTGCTGGAGTCGCTGCCGGAGCCGGGGGAAAGCCGAGCCAAGGTCGCGGAGGTCGAGGATAATGCCGGGGCAGACGACACGGACGACGTGTTGGTGCGCGCGCTCATCGATGGCGAAGAGCCGTACAGCACGCGCAGGTTGGGCCGTAAACCATCCTATGATACCGACGACTTAACCTAGGCTAGTCTGGCGTGCTGAACCCGCTCGCGTGACCGCGAGTGGAGTGAGCTTCGAGCTTATGCCACCACTGAGTGGTGCGACAGGTCTGCGGAGTTGGGCTCCCCGGTCAATGCAAGCACCAGCCGCTCCAGTACTAGCGTCTTGTCCACGGGGCCGCTGCGCAGATCCAGGTCGGCTTTTGCGATGGAGCGCAACGCTCCGGCAATTTGCCCCGCTGTCTTGAAGCGCCTTGCCTGCTGAATCAGGAGGTCCGCCGCGAACGGCGGCACCCGGAAGCCGGGCCAGAGCACCTGCCAAATGCTGCGGGAGTCGCGCACGTTCTTTTCGTGTAGTACGAGCATCTGCCGATACGTCTTGGCCAGCATGAACAGGTGCCCGATGGCAGAATCCTCGCCGCCGTCTGACGCGTTCAACAATCCATGCAGCAGAGCCAAGGCGCGGGCGCGGTCACGCCGGCTCAGCGCGTCCGTCAACTCGTAAAGCGAGCGCTGCTTTGCCGCCAGGACCATGGTTTCCACGTCCGCCAGCGTGACTGCAGCGGGTGCGCCGTGTTGGGAGTCGCCACGCAGCGGCGCAGAGACATACAGCAGCAATTTCTCCAGCTCGGTTGCGATGAGCATCATGTCGCCGGCCAGCGCATCCACCAGCTCGCGCGCCGCGTTGCCGTCAACGGATGCGTCGCGCTCCGTAGCGGTGGCTAGCACCCACTGCACGGCATCCTCCTCCGAGACGGCTTGCAGCTCCACTATCCCACACCATTCCCCCAGCGTTTCGCGGACGCGGTCGTAGCGCTCCTTGTCCTCGCGCTCCATCCGGCGCAAGTCGCTGGGCAGTGATAGGTGGTCGGCGACAAAGAGGAGGAGTGCCTGCGGATTAGGCGAGCGGAAGTAGCGTTCCAGCGCCGCGAATTCGTCCTTTTTGGCTCCTCGCCCGTACAGCGATTTCAGCCCGCGAACAAACAGCACCTGAAACGGCGCCATGAGCGACGGCGTCTGCGCCAGGTTCAGCACGTCAAAGACCGTTGTGTCGCTGCTCAGCTCTAAGTCGTGAAGGCAGAAGTCCCGCAGGTCAGACGGCACCAGCGTCGCAAGTACACCTCGCCGCGCCCGCTCGTAGAGAAAGGTCGCGCTGCCCAGCAGCACATAGCCCGGGCGCATGGCAGGCGTGTTCAGTTCTGCAAGGAAACGGTCAACTGCAGCAAAGGAACGGAGCGTTGGCACATCCCTATTCTTTCAGAGTGGTACTCCAGGTTGTCACAGGTGGTCACCTCAGTGCGGACCACCTGTGCCTGTAAGTACCGTCCCTCTAAGCAAAGCGGCGGCGAAATGCACCTAGCACGCCTAACAGTCCGGTGCCTACCAAGGCGATGCTGGATGGCTCTGGCGCGGGGGCGATGGCGGTAAGCGTGCCATTAAAGACCTGACCGACATAATTTCCCGACATGTCCGCCAGGTTGAAGGTGCCACCTCTCGTCGTGTAGTTATGCAGATCGTCTGTAAACGTGAACAGATCGTTTGCCGCACCGACATACACATTATGGCCACCGTCCTGCCCTAAGGTTCCGATACCGTTTTGCGAAGTTCCATTGGAAAAGTTCAGGAAGATGCTTGTGACGGAAGGGTTTGCGACAAAAAGGTTGAGGGTGGTCATGCCGGTGACCAAGACGTTCGGATCGGTGTTTAAAGTGCCATAGATGCTATAGGTGTAGGGGGTGGCGTGCGCAGCAACCGCCGTGGCAGCCAGCGCGAGAGAGAGTAGAGCAGAGCACAGACGCATGGGAGAACCTCAGGTGAATCGTGGCCGAAGTTTACGCACACGTCCCAAAGTCAGCCATAGCAAATGAATTCTTTTTACTCCCGTCAAAATAAAGAGTGTTCGATCAAAATGCGCGCCATTCAAAAGCTGTTCAGAAGCTCGCTGACAATCTGGCCAGCCAAGTCGCGTGACAGGCGACGGACGGCTGCGCCGTCCTCCTGAATGAATGCACTCAGGTCCTGCGTGGACTGGTACTGCTCTCGAAAAGACACTTTGTCATTCCGGTAGAGCACACGGCCGTCGCGCGCGGTGAGCACCACCTTTGCCGTGATCTGCACCAGGTACGACGACGTGGAGCCTGTGCTTGGATCATAGGTTAGCGGCGCAATGGTTTCCGTGAGCACGGTGCCCTGCAGCATGGCATCGCTGCTGTCGAGGTCATCCGCTTGCGTCATGCGGTAGCGGGTGCGCGTGTTCAACTCGTGTATGGTGGCATCGGTAATCGCCACCTCTGTGTGAAACTGCTGCACGTTGGTCTTGAACATGGGCACTGCGAGCACTCGAACATTACCCGGCACATGCGCGGCACTGCCTGCCACATGGTAGCCGCAGCCTGTCAGCAGCGGCAGGGCTGCAAGCAGAACGGCTGCCACTGTGCCGTGTGGTCGCTGGAGCAAGTTCACGCTACTTCCTGCTCGCCATCGCAGCGGCTTTTTTCTGCATGTCCAGGAATCGCCGAACACGGTCCAGCGACCGTGCCTTGCCGAACACGACAAGGCTCTCCAACAGAGGCGGCGAAGCGCTCTTGCCGGTCAGGATGGCACGCAGCAGCATGAAGCCTTCCTTTACGCTCCACTCCTTGTCCGTCATCAGGCTGCGCATGGAGGCGTCGATGCTTTCTGTAGTCCACTCGCATCCCTCCACTGCGGCAAGCAGGTCTGCGGAAAAGGTAAGCGTCTCGTCCAGGGTGCGCTTTTTGGGCACAAAAATCTCAGGCGATGGCTGCACGTCATCTTTAAAGAAAAAGTCGGCCATATCGCCGAACTGCGCAAGCGTCTCGATACGCGTTTGCACCAGGGGTGCTATTTCGCGCAGGTAACTGTCGCTCAGCAGCGTCGTCCGCAGCGCCTCTAAGAACTCTTCGGTGGTTTGCCCACGCAGATACTCGCCATTAAGCCACTTGAGCTTCACTAGGTCGAACACCGGGCCACCCAGCGAGATGCGCAGAAAGTCGAAGCGCTGCAACATGTCCGCAAGCGAGAACTTGTCGCTGAGCTTGGTGTCCAGCCCCTTGGTGACAATTTCCTGTTCGCTTGGCTGGGCCATGCCGCCGCCCATGAGGCCTAGAAAGTTCAGCATTGCCTCCGGCAAAAATCCAGCCTGCCGGTAGTAAATAAGCGACACCGGATTTTTACGCTTGCTGATCTTGCTCTTGTCTGCGTTACGCAGCAGTGGCATGTGCCAGAAGCGCGGTACATCCCACCCAAAGGCGCGGTACAGCAACACGTGCTTGGGAGTGGAACTGATCCACTCCTCGGCTCGGATCACATCCGTGATACCCATCAGGTGGTCGTCGATCACGTTGGCCAGATGGTACGTCGGGTAGCCGTCAGACTTCATCAGCACCTGGTCGTCCACGTTGTTGTGGTCGAAGGTGACGTTGCCGCGCAGCTCATCGCGAAAGGTCGTCGAGGCGATGCCCGGACCCTTGTCGCCGCCAGGCACGCGCAGACGGATGGTATACGGCTTGCCCGCCTCCAGCGCAGTTGCGGCTTGGTCTGGCGTGTAGTTGCGGCTAGGCCCAGCGTATTTCGGTGCCTGCTTGGCGGCCATCTGCGCCTTGCGCTCGACTTCCAGTTCCTCGGCTGTCTCAAAGGCGCGGTAGGCGGTGCCGCTGTCCAGCAGGCGCTGACAGTACTCACGGTAAATCTCCGTGCGCTCGCTCTGCCGGTATGGGCCATGCGGTCCGCCAACGTCTGGTCCCTCATCCCACTGGAGCCCCACCCAGCGCAACGCGTCAAAGATCATCTGTTCGCTGCTGCTCACAAAGCGGGTGCGGTCCGTATCCTCGATACGCAGCACAAACTTTCCACCACGCTGCTTCGCGAAGAGGTAGTTCAAGAGGCCGATGTAGGCCGTGCCGACGTGCGGGTCGCCTGTAGGAGAGGGCGCAATGCGAACGCGCACCGGCGCGCCTGCGGTACTGTTGCTGCTGTCCTGAACCATCTCACCGATGCTAGCAGTTCCATGGCCCTTGCCTGCTACAGAGGAACGCATCGACACCACGCGTCAGCAGCCCACGCGCGACCGCCGGATGGGCGCAGCACTGCCCTTCACCGCATCTCCCGGCCCAATCCACGGCTGGCAGTCCGGGCACCAGTAGGTGCTGCGCGCGCCGGGTCCCTGCTTGCGGTATTCCACGGTACCACCGCAGCGCCGGCACTCCAGCCCGCGCCGGCCATACACCCACAGCCGATTCTTCTCGTTGGCGTTGTTGGTAGTCCGGCGGCTGCCGCTGTAGGTGATGATGCCGTCGCCCGAGCCGTCCAGGATGTTCGCTTTCATGTACCGTTGCGAAACGTCGGCCATTTGCAGCATCTCGGCTTCGGTAATGGTGCTCATGGCGCGGAATGGATGCACCCGAGCGGCAAAGGCGACCTCACTCTTGTACACATTGCCCAGCCCGGCCAACACGCGCTGGTTCAGCAAGACGTTGGCGATCTCGTCGTCCGGGTGAGATTGTGCACGTGCACGCAACGAATCGACGCCGGACTCTGGCGTGTAGTCGCCGGAGAGAATATCCGGCCCCAGCTTTGGCACGCTGCTCTTGCGCGCAAGCGTGTCTGCCGTGTGGAACTCTGCCACCGGCACATTGAAGGCGACGGCCTGCCAGCCCTCCACCTCGACGAGCACACGCATTGCCTTCTTCGGCGACCACCACCTCTCGCCCGTTTTGTAGATATGCCACGACCCGCTCATCAGCATGTGCGTCACCAGGATCAGGTCGCCGGAAAAGTGCATGAGGCACCACTTGCCGCTGGCCTCCACCTTCTCGATGACGCGGCCAACCACAGGTCGGTCATCGTTCACGGTTGCCAGGTGCGCATAGCCGGTGTCGAACTTTGTGACATGCTTGCCCGTCAGAACCTTTGCCAAGGCACGGGCAGCACGAAAGATGGTATCTCCCTCAGGCATCGGCCTTCCTGCGCTCCAAGTCCCATTGTGCTTCGCAAGCTGCTTCTGCGATTGCGCCCAAGTTACATGCAGCCTCATCGGTATGCCCGTCAAGGTAGGTATTTATGGCTTCGAAATGTGGTGCCACTGCCTCTACGAACATTTTCAATTCCTCATCGCTAGTAGATTCAGCGATTTCAGAACGCAGAGCGTCGTCACTTTCAACCCATTTATCGTAAGGACGCAGAAACTCAAATTGCCTAGGTAACTCATGCATATCTTGCTCGCCTCCTAGCGGCGGAGCCTTTCACCCTCTCCCCACCACTAAGCATTGCCTACGGTTCGACCGCCGTTTTGGGCGGTGAGGCTGACGCCGGGCAGCGGCGGCAGGTTACGGCGCAGGTTAAAGCCCATGGGCGCTGCCTGAAAGCCCGCGTCCAGCAACGCTCGTGCCATGGGGTGCTCTGCGACGGCGACGCCGTTGATGGTTTGAATCAGCATGCCGATGCCGCCGGTGTGTTCGGCCTGTTCGTTGATGCGGCCCGTGGTCTGCGCCATGACGACGAAGTAGCGCGCGAGCGAACGCATGACTATGCCGCGCGTGGGTTCTTCCTCCGGTAGGAAGACCTGCAGGTTCGGGTTGCCGCGGCGCAGGTAGGCGGCCAGCGCGCCATCCGCCAGCACCACGCGTGAGCCAACCGTACGCGTCAGCGAACTGTTGCCGTCGGCTGGTTGCGGCCACTTCAGCAGCGCGCCGTAGGGGTTCGCGGGATCGGTGGCGGCCAGCACAATCATCTCAGGGTCCGTATCGGGACGCTTGGTGCGCAACGAACGTAGAAGGTCGAGCGCTGCAGGCAGCGCGAATTGTGTTGCGCCAAGCTCGGCGGCAAAGTAACCGCGCCGCACCTTGCCGCTCTCTTCCAGTGCCTTCATCACGTCGTAGATGGCGGAAAATCCACCCTGCAGGTTTTCTGCATGGGCCGTTTCGCGGAAGACGACGCCGTAGCGCTGCAGCAATTGATGCGCCTCAGCGTAGGACCATTCCGTGGCATTCTGTTCGCCTGCAAGCATCGCCGGGTGTAATGCCCAGCGGCCCTGCGCAGTGGGCGGTGTGGTACGGCGGCTGCGAAAATTGGCAGCCTGGTTGTGTGTTCGGCGCAGCGGCTTGCCCTGATGGTTGGTCTGGCGGCTGCCGCCGTTCTTGTCAGTGTAGGCACGCAGGCTTTGCAGGCTGTCGTTGGTGATGGCACCACGCCAGACAAGGTTCCATACTGCCTCGATGCTCTCGCCGGGATAGCCGCCGCCGGTGCCGTCATGCAGGTTCTGGAAGAAACTCGCACCATGTGAGCGCAGATACTCCACGATGCGGTTCTCGCGGTCTTTTGTCGCGCTACCGTCCTCAATGACGGAGGCTGCCTGCGCTGTGTTTACCACCGGCCACAACAGCGGCAGCTTCTCCGCCAGGTACAGGCCAATGCGGCCATCGCGCTCGCCGAGCGGCTCAAAGCCGGCCCACGTCACTTCGCCCGCGGCAATCAGCGTGTCTAGGTCCGCGGGCTTGTAACCCACCATGCGCGCGGGCAGGATCTCCGTCTCCAACAGTGATGCGGGCAGTGGCGCTCCCTGAAGGGTCTCGATGACGTCAAGCAGTGCATCCAGGCCGCGGCGCGGCGTTAGCACGCCCTGCCAGTGGGTGAACAAGCGCGCCAGCGTCTGCTGCTCGACCGGCTCCACCTCTTTCCGTAACCTGGCTAACGATCTGCGGCGAATGGTGCGCAGTACCTCTACGTCACACCACTCACGCTCCTGGCCGCCCGGGCGGAACGCACCTTCCACAACGCGTCCGCTGCCGACAAGCTTTTGCAGCACGCTCTCCACCGTTTCCAGAGGCACGACGAAGCGCGTGGCAACGTCCTGCGTCGTAAACGGGCCATGCGTACGGCCAAAGCGGCGGATCAGGTCGACCATCGCGTCCGGCACGGCCTGCAGAAAGGCGGTAGGCAGTCCTGGAGGCAGCGGGATGCCGAGCGCATCACGGTAACGCGCGGCGTCTTCCACGGCCAGCAGGCGCTTTTCGCCACCGATACGCAGTTCGAGCACGCGCCTCGCCTTTTGCAGGCGATCCACGGTGATGGCGATCTCCGGCGAGGTCACGCGGCGCAGCACTTCCGCCCGGTTCAGGTCGCCCAGCCGCAGCAGCATGTCATGCACGCCGTCCATGGTGCGCGCGCGGTAGTCGTCGGCCAGCATCTGCAGCTGCTCTTCGGTTTCCTCAATGGCGTTCGCGTCCAGCAGTTCGCGCAGGTCGGCATCACCCAGCAGCTCGCGCAACTGCTCCTGGTCGATGCTCAGCGCCTGCGCACGCCGCTCAGCCAATGGCGCATCGCCGTCGTAGATGTAATTGCCGACGTAGCTGAACAGCAGTGCCGACGCGAACGGCGACGGTGTACGCGAATCCACCGTGTGCACACGAATTTGCCGCGAGGCGATACTGCGCAGGATCTCCGACAGCGCCGGCATATCGAACACATCGCGCAGGCACTCTCGGTAGGCTTCCAGCAGCATGGGGAAACTCGCATAGCGCGACGCCACACTGAGCAGGTCGTAGGCGCGCTTGCGCTGCTGCCACAACGGTGTGCGGCCATCGGCGCGGCGGCGCGGCAGCAGCAGG
>CALMOM010000198.1:30632-34412 GCA_937873305.1 uncultured Terriglobus sp. | reverse complement strand
GCAGGTAGGTGGCGGAGGTAAAGTGCGAGGAGAGCTTCTGGCCGTTTGCCCTTCGGAGAGCTGGTTCAAGCTGGCCGGTGGGCTCGCCGGGAACGTCTGTCGGCTGCGGTGTGTCTGCGCCGGACGCCGCGTGCCATGCGGAGGCGGGGCGGCGCGACTCTGCCGGGTCGAGCGGCGCGGGCGCAGGTATGGCAGCCTCCAGGTTCCGGCCGGAATCGGTGGGGGACATGTCGGCTGCGGCGGATTGGATCGGCGTCGGCGCGATGGCCTGCGGCTGCTCCATACGTCATTTTAACGTGACGTCGCAGTGAAGGCCCACTGCCAAGGCATCTGCGTTAGGGCAGGGCCGTGTTGAATGCTTTTTCCAATTCCAGCTGGCCCGCGGTGTTGGGGTGCAGCTGGTCTGCCATCTCATAGACGGTGCCGAGCATGTAGGAACGCGTCAGGGCGCGGTGTACGTCCATGCCGTCAACCTGCAGCATCTGCTCTACATCGCTTGTGTGACCGATGTAGACGAGCTGCGAGGCAATGGGTGCGACCGGCGTGCCGTAGGCCTGGTTGGGCAGGTCGCCGACCAGCAGACGCGGGCGGTCAGCGCCGCTCGCCGGGTTGGTGCCTACGCCCAGAACTCCCGCAAAGCCCGCCGTCGCGATGCTCACCGTATGGCTGCCGGCGGGTGTGGGCAGGCGCACGACCGCCATGCCCTGTGTGCCGCCGTTCGCCGTGGCAATGGGCACGGCAGTCCGCGTGGTGAAGGTGCCCTGGGCGGCCCTATCCAGAGTGACAGAGATGCCGTCGCCAGGGTTTGCGCTGTCGCTGATCAGGTACCACACGTAGATGGGGTTGCCGCTGGTACTGAGCGTTGCGCTCACGGTGCCGGAACCGCCAGAGCAGGCGACAGTTCCCAGCAGGTCGGCCAGTGCGGTACCGCTGCATGTGCCGGACGTGGCGAGGGCCGCATCCCCTGCCAGCACCTTGGCCATTCGCGGTGTGCCCAGCCAGCTGAGCGCGGCCAGGTCGCATGCGGTAAAGACAGTCTCATAGGCACCGGTGTCCTTGACGTCCACATCGTTAGTGCCAATCATGAGCGAAAACAGGGGCGCGGCTGCCCTGGTGTACCCGGCACCACTGCGGAACATCTGCGGCCACACGTCACAGGCCTGGTCGCCGCCACGGGCGCTATTCACGAAGTTGAGGCGATACGCTGATGCCAGAAGATAAGCATAGTTGCCAGTCGCAGGGTAGGGTACGCCATAGCCGTAGGTGATGGAATCACCAAAGGCCCAATACCCGCCGGTAACCAGCACCGTTGCGGCGTTTGACACAGTGGTTCCGGAGTTCTGAATGGCGAAGGTATGCCGAGTGCCGGTAGCAAGCTCGGCCGCCGACAGCATGACCGAGGCGGTCGTGCTGCTGACCAACGTCGCAACATGGTTGGCGCCGTCTACCAGCACCGCGGCACCTCCGCCGATGCCAGTGGCGGAAAGTGTGACCACGGTTGCAGCGCTGCCCGCCTGCACCACGGCTGGAACGACGGCCGTAATGACCGCCGGAGTTGTCGGCATCGCAACGACCGGAGTGCTGCCGCCAGGAGTGGAGCCACCCGCCGTTGTTGTGGTTGTTCCATTAGCGTGCAGCAGGTACACATCACCACCACAGCCTGTGCAGGTAACCAGCGGCACGCACAGTCCGGTGCACAGCAACCAACGTACTACCGTCATGGGGATCACGGAGCACCTCTATGGAAGGTAGCGCCAGCATACTGCACTGGCTGGCAGCACCCCTCTGTACAGAGCGTCGGCGTGTCGCCGCTCCCGAAAGCAGGGCTGCAGGTCGGCGGCTTCTGCTGCGCAGAACTAGCCGGCAGCAGCCTAACGCAGCAGGCCGGCGGGTGGAGCCTTGCCGGTGCGCGACCAGAGCAGTAATTCGTCAAAGGCGTGGCCAACTTCTTCCGGAGTAAACGTGCAGTGGCCTTCGCGGTGAACATACTGCTGCACCAGGTTGTCGGCAAAGCCGGCATGGGCCACTTCGCTGGCATACAGCGACAAGAACGTGGCAGGGATGAGCGGGTCGTAAATGGTGTGCAGCGCCAGCATGGGCCGGGTCAGGTGGCCGCTGGGCCAGTAGTGCGCCATCAGGTAGTCGCGGGCGCGCGGCTCCGGCGCATAGCGACGCACACCGTCATTCAGCGCGTAGTCCGTGGCGGTAACCGTGCTTGTGCCGGTGTAGATGTAGTTGCGGTTGTCAAAGGGATTGCCGCCTGCCTTTTTCTGCATGTCGGCAATGACATAGGTGAAGTAGCCAATCGCGCGCGCTACCTCCACGTCAGAGTGCAGCAGGGTGAGTTCGCGCATGGCCAGCGCTGCGTCCGGCTTTGCGCGCAATGCGGCGAGTACACGCTGACGCAGGGGCTCGCTTTCTTCAAACGTCGGCGGCACTGGATCCAGCGGCCCCATGAGGCCGGGAAAGTAATAGTCGAAAGCCGCGCGCAGGGCAAAGCGCCGGTCCAGGTGTACGTAGCTGGGGCCGACCGCGCCGCACAGGTCAAGACCCGCGCTGTAGACCTTGTTATTTAGCTCCATGGTGATCATGGTGAGTGCGCCGCCCATGCTGCCGCCCGCGGCAAAAGTTTCCCGAGGCTGGCCATACTTTTTAATGAAGTAGCGGCGTAGCGCCTCCGTGTCGACATAGCCAGCCTGCAGCGCCCAGCCCGTGTCGGAGTAGCCGCTTTGGACGACAGCGAAGTTGCGGCGGAACATCTGCTCGGGCTGCGCGCCAATGCTGCTATCGAGCCGAAACCGGAACGGCGACTCCGAGTAACCGTGGTAGAAGACGACCAGATCGTGGTTCCACGCGGCGGGCACATCGATGCGGTACTCTGCACGGCCCAGCACGCCGACCTCTGTGGTGCCCGCAGGCGAGGTCAGGACCTCCGGCTCGCTGTTCGGCGTGGGCGAAGCCTGCGCCGCCGCTCTCTTGGCGCAGGTGACAGCAAGAAGCGCGATCAGGACGCAACAGGCCAACCTACAGCGGGAAAGCAGCTTCATGGGCGTGACCTGAGCATACAGCTTTTGTTTTGAGTTAGAGGAAAGCAGAACGATACCCTGGGTGATACGGTCAAGAAATGCTTGGCGCAAGCCACGCCCCGCCGCTATACTGCCGCTGTTCGCCACGCCCGGAGACACTATGACGCGACGCACTCTGTCACTCCTCTCGCTAGCTTGCCTTGCTCTTGCACCAGCCGCCACATCAGCAGAAAGCCACAACCCTACGGACTACCCGCTGCGTATTCACATTTATCGGCGCAACGAAACCACCTTCTATCACAATCGGCAAACAGAAGAAGCCAAGGGTGAAGGTCGCGCCAATCTGTTTGAGTCTGGTGAGCCGAAGGGCGTGGACTTTCAGTTTGAGTGCGATCAGAAGCTTCAGTCCTCTTCTGGCTTCGAGACATTTCCTGCCAAGTGGAAAAAGCCTGGTCAGGAGCTGGTGATTCTGCAGCCACAGTTTGGAAAAGCGGGGTACGACACCTGCCGGTTGAAGGTCCAGATGAAAGATTTTGTCTATGTCACGCGTAACGGCAACCTGACCAGCGAACCCAGCGACGTGTTTAAGCAGTGGATGTCCAAGCACGACTACGACCCGGAGCACGGCAAGAACACACCCACGCAACTCGCTCCCGGACCCGGCGGCCAGACAGCACGGCCTGCGGCGAACGATAATGGCTCCGTACCTCCACCTTCAACCGCAGCGACACCAGAAGCAACTCCGCCGCAATAG
>CALMOM010000198.1:15949-30622 GCA_937873305.1 uncultured Terriglobus sp. | reverse complement strand
TGCTCTGAGCGTACGCTTGCGTCCGCAGCCTTTAACCGTCCTGTTTACACGTCCTTTTCGGTCACGGCCTTGTCCGGCTTGCTCGAGTACGGGCGTCCACCCTCGATGGACTTCTCCATCTCCGCGTCGTAACCGTACATGTCCTTGAAGAAGTGCAGTTCACCGTTGTCGGACCAGGCCGTGCCGTAGAACAGCAGCACTGGAATCGGCTTGGGCAGCGAGACGCTCTTGTTATCCTCGCCCGTGTTCATGGCTTCCTGAATGGCATCCGCGTCCCACTTAGGGTTGTCGCGCAAAACCCAGTCGGCCAGCTTGGGCGGGTCCTGTACGCGAACGCAGCCGTGCGAACTGTCGCGGCGGGTGCGGGCGAACAGCGCCTTTTCGTTGGTGTCGTGCAGGTAGACGTTGAAGGCGTTGGGGAACATGAACTTAACCAGGCCCAGCGAGTTGCTGGTCCCGGACTTTTGCCGCACCATGACCGTACCCTTCTCAATGCGGGCGATGTCTGGGCTGGCGGGCTGCCCTTTTAGGTCCACCGTCTCATAGTTCTTGGCGGACAGGTAGCCGCTGTTCTTCTCAATGTGCGGCACGATCTCCTTTTTTGCGATGGAGGGCGGCACGTTCCAGAAGGGCCGGAAGACCAGGTACTTCATCATGTCGGCGATCATGGGCGTGTGATGGGTGTCGTCATCGGACTTGCCGTCTACCACGTTCATGCGGAAGACCTCGTGGCGATCGCCGCCGGTGCCCTCGTACGCGCGCAACTGAAACTCTGGCAGGTTCACGACCACGCTGGCGTTCGCGTAGGTGTCGTCCAACCAGCGCCAGCGCTCCATGCTGTCCTCGATCTCGGCGACGCGGGTGCTCATCGGTGTGTTGAGCGCGTCCACCGTGTCGTGCGACAGTCTGCCCGCAACGGTCAGACCGTGGCGTCCCTGAAATTTCTTCAATGCATCGGTCAGCGCACTCATGTCCGGGGCCGCGCCTGCGTCGCCGGTGTAGTCACCCACCTGCGTAAGCCGCTGCTGCAGCGCCTGCAGGCCAGGGTAGCCAGCTGTCAATGCCACGGGCTTACCATTCTCCGGCAGTTGTGGCACCTGCTGCACAGTGTCTGCCGCGGCCAACTCCTGGTAATGCGCCAACGCGGTCTTCAGTGCCTTGTACTGCTCGTTCTGCGGCTCGAACTTGTCCACTGCGCCCGGCATGTCGCCCGCATCCACGATCTGCTCTTTCAGAACCGTGGGCAGATCCAGCTTTTTGCTGTCGTACCCCTTGATGCCAAACGCAAAATGCGTGGGAATCGTGCGTCCCATATGCAGATCGCTCAGGAAGCGCATGCACGTGACGGTCATGGCCACGTCGAACTGCGCTGCAGCCTCTGGTGTGCTCAGGTTGACGACACGGCTGCTCCAGGTACTGGCGTCATAATCCTCGGGGCGTAGGCCGCGCTTGGCTGCATTGCTAAATTCTTCCATCATGGCCGTGGCCTGTGACGTGGGCTTGCCGCCCTTGCTCCAGGCCAGGTCGGATTCGCGGCCGTTGTAGAAGTTGCTGACATCCGCTTGGAGCGGTGTGAAGTCGGGGTACTTCAGGCCGTCGATGTGGCCAGCCGTCACGGCAGCCTGTATCTGCGGCGTGTCGTCCGGTTGGTTTTGTGTCACCTGGTTGACCAGGTGGTGCGCCTTGCGGCAGCCAGTAAGCATGGCGGGCGTAAAAACAGCAAGGAGTAGCAAGGCTTTCGGAATCATGCGCATGGATGTGACTCTTTCAGATGCGATTGCGGCGGCGGAAGCGGGGTACACCGGCAGGTTCGCACGATCAGGTATCGGCGGCTAGTCCCCATGCAGCAACCAGCCGGCGCACAGCACAGCCTGTGCCAGCCATGCGGTACCCATCATGGTGAGAAAAAGCTTCCGCTGCCGAGTTTCCATTACGTCGGCGAAAACGCCTGCCGCGAACGTCAGCAGGAATGGCATCGCCCACAGTACGGGCTGTGTGCTGACCTGAGTGCTCAGCACGGGCAGCAGGACCACTGCCACCAGCAACGGAGCCAGGTTGCCAAAATACCGTGACCGCGGCAGCAGCAAAAAGAGCAGCGCGGCACTGGCGCACACCGCGCTGAGGCCAAGTTGCAAGGGGCTGCGAAAGAACTGGAGTGCCGGTGCGAGCGCAAGCGTGAACCGGGCCGCGCCCGCGGTGAAGACGTAGGTAAAGATGCCCAGGCGAAAGGTGTACGAGGCAAACAGGATGAGCATGGCGCCAAAGGATGACACCAGCAGCAATGGCAACACAACAGTTCTGCGTCGTTCCGCCACATAGAACAGGAACACCGCCGAAAACAGCAGGGCAAACACGGCAGCCAGGATGTGTGCACATGCGGTGACGCCCAGCGCCACGGTAAACAGCACCACCCGCGGCCGCCACTTGCGCACTGGACCGTACATGGCGTGGCCGATGCCAATGGCCGTGTACACCGCGGCAAACATGCCCCAGGCGGCAAGAATCTCATTGTTGGGCGTTGTGGCCACGCGCAGAATCGCGGGTGACACGCAGTAGAGCCCCAGTGCGAATGCCCCCGGCAGGTTGCCGAACAGCCGTCGGCTGACCCACCAAAGCCCCGCGCCCAGCAGCGCCGCCGCCAGTGCGAATGGCAGCCGCAGAAGGTAGCGCGTCCCCACAATCTGGTGACGCAAGTCGTAGACGGAGCCCCCCACAGGATTGGCCGTGTACCCAGCGCCGCCGAACTTGGCACCGGCCCAGTTCGCCAGGCGCACGCCGCCCAGGTACACGGTCAGCGGTAGACCCGCCGCACGATACGCCAGCGATCCGTCGCCCTGCATGTTGCCGCAGGTGGTGAAGTACCCGGCGACGGGCACGGGCTTTTCCCACATCTGGCGGCCGCACAGGGCATAGCGATAGTCCGACTCCGAGAGCGGAGCACGCCCGATAAGAAAGACTGCCTCAGCCAGAAAGAAGGCGAGGATCAGGGCCGCCACCCGTTGTGCGCGGCCAAAATGAAAGCGAAAGCTCATGCGCTGCTATGCAGTTAAAAGTGTACTGCCCTGCGGTATGGTGAGAAGCATGGATTCGTTGCTGATGCGTGTGGGCGCTGCCCGGTTGGTAAGCTACAGCCCGGCACGGGAATTGCCGTGGCGTGTGGTGTTTGAGGACGAGGGTGCCGCCGGGTACTGCTATGCCTGCGACGGCAGCCGCGCCACCCTCGAAGACGATTTCGACGTGACCGTGCTGGACGCCATGCTGGTGTATAACGTGGAAGCCATGCAGCATGAGGAGGACGGCGGGCGCGAGCGCCTGCTGACCGTGGAGTGGTCACGTGACGGCCAGCGCAGCGCCTTGCGGTTGAACGGGGTGCCGCAGGTGCTCATCGATTTCGAGCGCCGCGAAAGCCGCTGCAGAAGCAACTTTCCAAACTTTATGGATGACGGCCGGAACGACTGGCGAAGCGCCGACCACAGCTGGGATGAGGCAGCCATGCAAACATTTGAGGCGGCAACCTTCACAGAAGCGTAGCGAAACCGCGTCGGTGCGCGCCACAGCAACGTGGCATGCCGGGCGTGTCGGCTGCGGTGCATCTCACTATTTTAGTGATCACTCCTCTTGTTGATGACGCCAGCTGGCTGCGCCAGCACAGCAGCCTGCCGCCGTGGCAGCCGCCTACCGTGCCAACGCTGGTAGTGGCACCGCACCCAGACGACGAGACGCTGGGCGCAGGGGCACTGGTTGCTACGCTACGTGCCAGTGACGTGCCGGTAACCGTGGTCGCCGCCACGGATGGCGAAAATTGCTACGACCTGCCGCAGGATGAGCGTGAAGGCATTCGGCGCACGCGCGAGGCGGAACAGGAGCGCGCGCTTTCCTGCCTGGGCGTTGCGGCAGACCACCTCTACCGCCTTCGTCTGACGGACAGCGGCTTGCACCTGTTGGAGCCGGAAATAACTGCCCAACTGATGAAGCTTGCCGCCCCTGGCATGCACATGCTCGCGCCCTGGACGGGCGACTTCCACCCAGACCACGAGGCCTGCGCCCGGGCTGCTGTAACGGTTGCACACGCCAAAGGATTGCAATTGACGTACTACTTTTTTTGGACATGGCACCGTGGCGACCTGGCCACACTCGAGGGGTTACCGCTGCGCCGCTTTCAGCCAGATGAGACTGCCCTGCAGGCGAAGCGGGACGCGCTGCAGGAGCATCGCTCACAATTGGAATGGCCAGGCTGCGATCCGATTCTGCCGGCCCATCTGCTTGGCCCGGCGGCTTGGCCGTTTGAGGTATTTCTACCCGCATGAGTACACCGGACACCTCCGCGGAGTTTTTCGAGGCTATGTTTGAAAGTTCTGTCGACCCATGGAACTTTGCAGCGGACCCGTATGAACAGGCGCGCTATGACCGGGTGCTGCAGGCCCTGGGACCGGGGCCGTACCGCCGCGCATATGAACCGGGCTGCTCTGTCGGCGTCTTGACAGAGAAGCTGGCAGGCATCTGCGAGCACGTGCATGCTTGCGACATCTCGCCAAGCGCGGTTGCGGCGGCGCAGCAGCGGTGCACATTATTGCCGGGTGTCACGGTGATGCGGGGCTCATTGCGCGACCGGGTTTGCTACCAGGAGTACGACCTGATCGTGCTCAGTGAAATTGGCTACTACTTCGAAGCGGCGGAGTGGCGAACTCTGCTCAACGAAGTTGTAGACCAGATGCAGCCCGGTGCTACGTTGCTGCTCTCGCATTGGCTCGGACATTCGACGGACCACGTGTCGATCGGTGACGAGGTACACGACCGCGTGGTGAACGACAGCCTGCAACACGAGCTGGGTGAGCGCCACCCAGATGCGGAGCGTGGAGGCTTTCGCCTGGACCGCTGGCGAAGGCTGCCATGAGTCATACACCTGACCTGCCATGGCACGTGGCGGTACTCATTCCCGCGCGCAATGAGGAAGTATTGCTGCCACGCTGCCTGCAGTCTGTGCTGCGGGCCATTGCAGCGCTACCCAATAACGTGACTGCCGACGTCATCGTCGTCGCCGACTGCTGTACCGACGCCACAGAACAACTTGCGCTGGACATGTTGCAGCGTGCGGGCGAGGCTATGCGCTCGAGCGCGGGCAACGTCGGCGCAACGCGTGCGCTGGCTGCCTACACGGCACTGGCGCGAGCCCCGCTGCCGCCCGAGCAGTGCTGGCTGGCAAACACGGATGCCGATTGCGAGGTCCCGGACGGCTGGTTGCTGCATCAGTTCCAGTTGGCCCAGGAGGGCTGGGCCGCGGTGGCAGGCATTGTGGACGTGGACTGCTTTGCTGAGCACGAGCCCGCAGTGGAGAGCCGGTTTCGTATGAGTTACGAGTTATATCCAGACGGCACACATCCCCATGTGCACGGTGCAAATCTGGGCGTACGTGCTGACGCATACCTGCAGGCGGGTGGCTGGGGCGCTCAACCTACAGCGGAAGATCACGACCTGTGGCACCGTTTGCGGCAACTGTCCGTGCCCTGCTGTTCGGACACTCGCCTCGAGGTGCTGACTAGCGGTCGCCGGGTGGGCCGTGCTCCGCTGGGCTTCGCCGGAGCGCTGGCCCGGCATAACACTTGCGGCACGGCCACACTGGACAACCTGCCGGAAGAGGCGCTGGCGTGACAGCTGCGCAACTGGAATCCCGCTTTGCCACGCTATGCCAAGAGGACCTGCCGCTGCCCGGCGGCGGCAACACGGCGCATCGGCATCGCCGCATCTTTGCCATTGGCCGCGAAGACTTGAGCCTTGCAAAGCTCGCGGAAGCACACTGGGATGCCGTTGCCATTCTTCGCGAGGCAGGCCTCCAGCCTGCGCCGGACGCTCGCTACGCCGTATGGGCGTCTGAGATTGCTGGGCAGGAGCTGCAATTCGGGAGCGGACCTAATGGACACGTGCTGACCGGCACCAAGCAGTTCTGCAGCGGTGCAGGGCTGGTGGATCGTGCCCTGATGACTGCAGGCGAGGGTGGATCGCTGTTGGTCGAGGTTGACCTGCAGACGCACGCGGACTGCATCCGCTACGACAAGGGTGGCTGGGCCGTGGACGCCTTCCGCATGACGCGAACCTCCGCCGTCAGCTTTGACAATTGCCCTGTCACGTCAGTGGTTGGCCGCGACGGCTGGTATGTGCAGCGGCACGGGTTCTGGCGCGGCGCAGTCGGCCCGGCGGCGGCCTGGGCGGGCGGAGCCGCAGGCCTGCTGGACTATGTCATGGCAAACAAGCGCGACGATCCACACACCGCGGCCCACCGCGCTGCGATGTACACAGACGTCTGGGTGACGGAGTGCGTGCTGGAGGCCGTGGCGCGCGATTTCGATCTTCCTTTTGGGCCAGATCCTCTTCTCCGCGCGCTGGCCGCTCGACATGCCATTGAGCAGGCTTGCACTGACACGCTGCGCCGCTTCGCGCGCTCGATGGGTCCCGCGCCACTGGCCCGCGACACAGACATCAGCCGCCGCTATGCTGAGTTGGATCTATTCCTGCGGCAGTGCCATGCTGAGCGCGATCTTGAGTCGCTTGGGCGCGCCCTGCGGCAGACTTAGCCCGGCGACCGCCTTAACGCTTGACCGGGTTCGACAGAGCCGGTATTCTTGTCAGGTTTGGCGTAGAAGGATTGCTGGCCGTGAATACCCGGCCATGCCACAGGCTCCCGCTACCTTTCTCATAGCCAGGTCAAGTTTTAGCGCATCGGCTCGGCCGGACGCGGAGGTTTTCGTATGTACGCAGTCATTCGCACCGGTGGAAAGCAGTACCGTGTCGCTCCCGGTGACACCCTGAAGATTGAAACCACGGCCCACACCGATGGGGCCATCGAGTTTGCCGACGTGCTGGCCGTCAGCGGTGAAGCAGGCAGCTTTGAGCAAGAGTTGGGCGGCGCGAAGGTGCTGGCAGAGGTCGTTAGCGAAGGCCGGGGCGAGAAGATCCTGGTGTTCCACTACAAGCGGAAGAAGCAGTATAAGAAGCTGCAGGGTCATCGCCAGAACTTCGTGGAAGTCAAGATTAATGAGATCCTGGTGAACGGCAAGAGCTTCAAGGCCGAAGCACAGCAGTAGGCACGGGCGGCATGCCCACACTTAGGAATGATGCGAGTGCGCCGGATGCGCATCGCAACGAGGCGAAGCAATGGCACATAAAAAAGGTGGCGGTTCTTCCTCCAACGGTCGTGACTCCAACGCACAGCGGCTGGGCGTCAAGCGTTTTGCCGGTGAACTGGTGACTGGCGGATCCATCATCGTGCGCCAGCGTGGCACACCACTCAAGCCCGGGCTGAACGTGGGCCGTGGCAAAGACGACACCCTGTTTGCAAAGATCGGCGGCCGGGTACAGTTCCTGGATCGTGGCAACCACGGTCGCTTTGTAGCAGTTGAGCCGGTAGCATAGCTTTACCGCAACACAGGAAAGCCCTGCAGCTGCAGGGCTTTTTACTTTGGTTATCGTCTTCTAGTCAGGAAGCTTCAGGGTCATCTCGACAGTCTGCTTGGTGTCGAACGAACTGATGGACTTGCTCGGCGTTCGTTTCCCGTTCAGATCTGCCCAAACCTCGTAATCGGAATTACCGGACACTTGGGCGAAGCGGAAGCTGCCATCATCCGGTGTAATGTAGCTCCGCTGTGCCAGTGAACGGGTGTCCTTCAGGTGCACCACCGCACCCTTGATCTTGTTGCCCGCTTTGTCTGTGACGGAGCCGGACAGGCTCCGCGCACCCTCTGCCTGCGCGTGCAGCGCGAGAGCCGGCATTAGTAATCCCGCCGAAGCCGCCGTCGATAGTATTGCCGCTACCGCAAATCTTTGCATTGACTTCATCGCACTCACCCCTGGTTCTTGCCTCGCTGCAGGCACATCAGCGATCGTAGCTCCCTTGATTGAACACGATTGCCTCGCATTTGTCGCAACGTCACGAGACTGCTACTCGTCATCATCGTCCTCACCGGAGCCGCGCGATGGGTAGTCGTCGTCCTCATCGTCGTAACCGTCCGCATCGACCGGTGTCAGTTGCAGGGGCTCAGTGGAGACGATTTCCAGCTCTGTCCCGCACTCGTCACAGGTCACGGTTTCGCCTTCCTCGACTTCATCCGTGTCGATGTCGAGTGGGTTGTCACATTCAGGGCATAGGGTAGCCATGGCAATTTCCTCTATCGGTTGCAATGCGGTACTGGTTAGGACTTGCCCCCAAGCGGGAACGCGTAGATGGAACGAACTCACGAGAGACCTGGCCGCGGCGCGGCGTTTTGTGTGAAGACGCACCTCGTGCCAAGCAGGTTGTTTTATGCACACAAGGCTTAGCCTCCCTGTTCCTCCGGGAGCGCATACAACCCGACAGATGCACACGCCGCCCTGGAGCTACTGTGGTGAAATGGAAGTGTGCCGCCCCGTGGACCCATGACGCTCTCGTTGCCTGCCTTTCGAGGGGCGGTGCGGCAGCTTGTGCTGGTCCTGGTAGGGCTATTCTTTGGCCTGGCGCTGGTGGACTTTGTCTCGCAACCGGTCGGCGGCTTTCTGCGGGCAGTGCTGTTGCTGGAGCCGGCACGGGTGGTCGGCCACTTTTGGTTTTGGCAGCTCTTGAGCTACGCCTTCCTGAATGTCGGCATTCTGAACACCGCGTTTGCCCTGCTGGCGCTGTGGTTCACGGGCAGCATGCTCGAGGAAGCGCGGGGCCCACGCTGGTTCATTGAACTGTTTTACCTTTCCGCTGTCGGTGGCGCCCTGCTTTCTACGCTGATCGTGGCGCTGCCCATGGTCATGGGAAGTCATACGCACGTGTTGGGTATCAGTCCAGAGTCGGCAGCCGCAGGCGTTTCCGCGCCGCTGTTTGGTGTGCTGGTGGCCTTTGCCGTGCTGTTTGGCGAAGTAGAGTTTCTGCTGTTCTTTCTCCTGCGTCTCAAGGCCAAGTACATGGTCGTTCTGAGTACCCTGCTGTACCTGGCGACGCTGCTGCGCGAGCGTGACAGCTTTGGTGCGCTGCTGGCCCTGTGTTGTGGCCTGGTCGGCTTTCTGTATGCGCGGCTGGCACACCGCAGCGGCGTGGCCGCAGTCGCCAGCGAACGCTACTACGGCATGCGCAACGACTACTATCGCTGGAAGCGCCGCCGCGCTGCACGCCAGTTTCAGGTGTATATGCGCAAGCAGGACCGCGACGTACGGTTCGACAAAGATGGCCGCTACATTGCCCCGGAAGACGAGCGCCGCGACCCCAATGATCGTTCGTGGATGAATTGAGGAGTCTCTTTCTCGCCGTTCGCCGCTACTTTGCGCCACAGAGCCGTTGAACCTTGTCCGCATCGCTCCTACGTGACTGAGGTGGTACACAGCATGCTTGGCCGGGCTGCTGAATCAGCTGCGTACCAACGGCCTAAGCGGCCACCTGAACCAGTGGGCTGAGGGCATCACGCCAGACGATGTAGGCCAGGGACTAGGACAGACCATCCTGAGCAACATCGCCAGCCGCGCGGAGTTTCTGTTCGCGTCGCAGCGGACGAACTCGCCTCCTGCTGCCACGCACCATTCAGGAGGTAGCACCGGGTGGCAAACCTAAAGCGCCGCAGGTGCAATCGCTGGCAACTCGAGCAGCATCAGCCGCGCTTTGAGCCGCGTAGCGCGCTGCCCTGCAGAACGTTGCGCTGATGGCGATTGGACCCGACAACTCAAGAGTGAAATCACGGTTGCAGTCCGTAGCCAGTTGTGGTCATGCGCCGCTCGTTACGACCACATCCTCGAGTTTGCCGTCCGGCATCAGCAGCAGGTGCAGCTTGAGGATATGACCACCCGCCACGATGTCGTAGTCACGCGTCTCCAGCGCATCGAGTATCTCTGATGCATGAGCCGTAAATGCGGTGGGTGCTCCAAGTACGCCAAGCGTAGTCCGGTACGTCTCTGCCCGGCTTTTGCTCCACTCCTTTTGCATGTCGGGCGCCAGCAGCGAGGCAGACAGTGTGCCCTGTTGCAGCGACGTAAACACCGAACGCGCAAAGCTATCGTTCTCCGAGGGCTTTAGCAGCAGGTAGGCGATCGCGTCTGCAATGTGGAGCGTGGGTGCACCAAGGCTTGTATTGGTCAGCACCACATACGCAAGCTGCTCATCCGGATAGATCATGTTCACGGCCAGAAATCCAAGCCCCTGACCCGTGTGGTAAGCCCGCCGTCTTCCGTTGTTTGTGTCGACAAACAGCCCCAGGGCAGTAGGCGCTTCCTTTCCGGTCGCCAGCAGAACCGGAGTCACCTGCTCCTTCGCTTGCGGCGGCGGCAATACTTGGCCCTGCATGAACGCGATGTCCCATCTCGCCACATCTGTTGCCGTGGTAACCACCTGGCCTGCGCCAAACGACCAGCCCGGTCCCTCATACTCGGCAGGCTGCAATGGTCCAAGCTCCTCCCGCACAAACCCGGTTGCCAACAGAGGGCTGCCGTCTGGAATGGTGTCAAGGTCTAATACTCCTGTCATACCCGCGGGCTGGAAGACGTGTTTCTGCAGATAGGCGAAATACGATTCGCCGCTGACCCTCTCCACGATGCGCGCCGTGATTTCGTAGTTCAGATTCGAGTAGCGGAACTGCGCTCCAGGCTCGAACAGCAGTGGATGGGTGCCCCACTCTGCAATGATGCTGTCGGGCGTAGTGGCAGAGCCACGCGGGCCTGCGGGAGAGTGTTGCTGGGTAAAAATCGGGCAGGCCGCCGGTATGGCTCAGCAGCCGGCGCAACGAGATGCGGTCTGCCCCGGACACCGCAGGGTACCAACGGCTGACCGTCTCGTCGAGGCTGAGTTTGCCCTGCGCTTCCAGCTGAAGGATTGCCTGTGCCGCAAACGTCTTAGAAACGGACGCCAGCTGGTAGCGTGTTGCCGAAATTGCTGGCACAAGCGGCTGGAACGAGGCATACCCAAATGCCTCCGCAAAGACAATCGTGGTGCCCCTCACAATGGCCAGCGATGCCGATGGCACATCCTCAGCGGCAAGGATGCGTTCTACTTCCGTGCGAAGCCTGGCACGGTCTGCCTGGGATAACTCTTGCCCGGGCAGCGCTGTCGCACACAACAGGCCTGCTCCAACTAAGAGCTTCAGAGCACTTCGTCGGAGCTACATGTGAACGAGCGTAGCACCCGCACTTGCGGTGTTCCGCAAGGAAGTCTCGCTACTCGACAGACGCGGGTGGAGCGTCGCTTCCCGCGTAGTAACTCCTGCGGGCGCGCACATCGGCCTCCGGATAGCCTGGCACGGACACTTTTAACTCGTGCAGGCCGCCCTCCGTGCCGCGTGGGACGGGGAAGCTGAGCAGGTAATAGTTGTGCACGCGGTTCGTCAGCTTCTCCAGGCTCATGTCGAAGCCGTTGCGATTGTTGAAGTGGAAATAGTCACCGCCGGAGAGAACGGCCAGCGACTTGGCTGTATTTTTGCGGACGGCCTGCACCGCTGTGAGCAGCAGGCTGATAGGGTTGCCACCCGCAAAGTGCTTGAAGATATCCGTGGTCTCCTCCGCGCCCGGCGAGTAGGCGATCGCATCCACGACGGTGTTCGACCGGCCAAGCTGCGCGATCAGATCCTTCTCCTTGACGGTTGAGCCATGGTCGCGCGCTTCGCCGACCAGCAACACGGCGTGACGGTTGCGGCTATCGCGGTTCTCAAGAATGGCGTTGGCGTAGCTGACGGCGTCGCGTGTGGCTGAGGCATCGTCCTCGCATGGACCCATGCGCGCCATGCTATTCGCCATCTTCTCCAGCGAGCGGGTAAACGGCTGGATCAATTCCGGGTGGCTGCCATAACGCACCAGCGCCACCTCGAAGGGTGCACCGCCCACCAGGCTCTCCACCAGGGTTGGCAGCCCCTGCAGCTTTTCGTATTCCATGGCGGCCATGCGCGAACACTGTACGGCCACCACCAGAGACAGGCCGAGGGCGCTAGCGCTGTCGTCCAGTGTTACCGGCTGGGGCACGCCGTTATCCAGAATGCGGAACTGGTCGGCCTTAAGCTCGTAGAGCAGCTGCCCCTTGATGCTGACCGTGGTCGGTACCAGCACGAGTTGCGTGCCGGTGCGCAGGGTGTAAGGCTGCTGCCCCGCGATGGGCGCGACGGGTGTCTGCGCCGGACCAGCGGGAGCCTGTGCCACGCAAGGCGCACAGCATGACAGCAGCAGCCACCAGCAATGCGACGACCTTGAGATCATGGCTCCTAGGATGCCACGGTGGCACGCGCCCGGCCGTGCTGTCATGGCGAGGCGTTACCGCTCAGACGCACTATTGGGAAGCTCTCCTCAATAGAACTGCAGAACGCGTACACTCGTCAGCAAAGAACCCCAAGTCAAAGGCTTGCTATGAATCGAATCGTTGGCGCTGCTTCGCTCGTTTTTTGCATCTTCTCCTCTGTGACCGCCCAGACGCCGAGCCCTGCCGCCCTACCGCCCTACCCAAAGCCGCGCACCGTTTCGCAGACGGACACCTACTTCGGAACAACCGTGGCCGACCCATACCGCTGGATGGAAGATCTGGATTCGCCCGACACCAAGGCCTGGGTAAACGCGGAGAACACGATCACGGCGGACTACTTCAAGCCGCTGACCTTCCGTACGGCTCTGCACGAGCGGCTGCTGAAACTGGCGGACTACGAGCGATTCTCTGCTCCAGAGCAGCATGGTGGCAGGTACTTTTACAGCCGCAACAGCGGTCTGCAGAATCAGGCCGTGCTGTACTGGACTGAGGGCCTGCGCGGTGTGCCGCACGTGCTGCTGGACCCCAACACGTACGCCGCAGATGGTACGGTCGCGCTCAACTCCGTCTCGGTAACGCACGATGGCAAGCTGGCCGCGCTGGCGCTGGCAGAGGCTGGCAGCGACTGGCAAAAGATCATCGTGCGGGACGTTTCGACGGGCAAGGACCTGTCAGACGTCATTCGCTGGACGAAGTTCGGCAGAGCAAGCTGGCTGCACGACGGCAGTGGCTTTTATTACAGCGGCTACGACGCTCCACCCGAAGGCGACACCTTGAAGGCCGCCAACTTCGGGATGAAAATCTTCTTTCACAAGCTGGGTTCGGAGCAGAAGGCGGACCCGGTGGTCTTTGCCCGGCCGGATAACAAAGAGCTATTTCTCTTTGGCGGTGTGACGGATGACGGCCATTACCTCGTCATCAGTCAGGCACAGGGCACCAGCCCCAATAACGAGCTTGCCGTGCTGGACCTGCAAACGCCCGGTGCACAGATCCAACGCGTCATCACCACGGCGGACGCCACCTATGCCGCCATCGGCAATGATGGCTCCCGTTTCTGGCTCTACACCACAGTCGGTGCAAGCAATGGCAAGGTGATCTCGCTGGATTTAAAGGAACCCGCGCGTGACCACTGGAAGACAATCCTCCCCGAAGCCAAGGGCAAACTGGATTCAGCGTCGCTGGTGCATCGCACACTCATAGCGCAATACCTGACGGATGCGCACAGCAATGTAGAGTTGTTCAGCGAAGAGGGTAAGCCGCTGCAAACGCTCAACCTGCCCGGCATCGGCTCTGCGAACGGCTTTGACGGCAGGCGCGACGAGGCTGAGACGTTCTATACCTTTACAAACTTCACGACGCCCGGCGTGATCTATCGCCTGGATATGAAGACGATGAGATCGGAGGTCTACCGCGAACCAAAGACGTCGTTCGACCGCGCCGCATACGAGACGAAGGAAGTCTTTGTGCCTTCGAAAGACGGCACCAAGGTGCCCATGTTTCTGACCTACAAAAAGGGTCTGCAGCTGAACGGGCAGAACCCTACGCTGCTGTACGCGTATGGCGGCTTCAACATTTCGTTGACACCTGCCTTTTCGCCCACGCGAATCGCCTGGCTGGAGCACGGCGGCATTTACGCTCAGGCCAGCCTGCGCGGCGGCGGCGAGTACGGCGAGGCGTGGCACCAAGCCGGCATGAAGCTGCACAAGCAAAATGTCTTTGACGATTTCATCGCGTGCGCGGAGTGGCTCATGGCGCAAAAGTACACATCCACACCCAAGCTGGCCATACGGGGCGAGTCGAACGGTGGCCTGCTGATGGGTGCCATGCTGACGCAGCGGCCCGACCTGTTTGGCGCAGTGGCCGCGGGCGTGGGCGTGATGGACATGCTTCGCTTCGACAAGTTCACCGTCGGCTGGGGTTGGAAGGCTGACTACGGCGGCCCCTCTGACGATGCGGATGAGTTCAAGGCAATTTACAACTACTCGCCGCTGCACAACTTAAAGCCAGGCACACACTACCCGCCCACGCTGATCTTTACGGCAGACCACGACGACCGCGTCTTTCCGGCGCACTCATTCAAGTTTGCAGCACAGATGCAGCAGGATCAGGCTGGACCGGCACCGGTACTCATCCGCATCGAAACGCGCGCAGGCCACGGCGGCGGCATGCCGCTGAGCAAGCGGCTGGATGTGGAGGCGGACATCTACAGCTTCTTTCTGCATGAGTTGGGCGCTCAGTAGCTGGCCGACGTGTATTAACGCGCGTAGAGGGGCGGGCGCACGCTACGGTGAGCATCCAAGTGCGGAGACTGCCAAGGAGCACGACACGATGACGATGCCTGCCAACACTGCCGACAAGTACCTGCGCTACAGCGACAGCCTGGAGGAGATCGAGCCGGACGAGTACGAGACGTTCCAGAAGATCGGCGAACTAATGAGTCACGGCGCTGACAC
>CALMOM010000198.1:3990-15939 GCA_937873305.1 uncultured Terriglobus sp. | reverse complement strand
GCGCGGTGGTAGGCAAGCTCACGGTGAACAGCGATTTGCCAGAGTACCTGCGGCAAGGCATCTTTGCGGAGCCGGGGAAGACCTATGACGTGCTCATCCGGCTGGCTCACACACCGGGCGAGTTCGTGGACGATCGCAAGGTGAGCACACCACGCGGCTTCAGCATCAAGGTGCTGGGCGTGAGCGGCGAAAAGCTGCCGGGCCACACCGGCAACACGCAGGACTTTGTACTGGACACGGGCAAGGCCTTCATCGTGCCCGGGGCCAAAAGCTTTCTGCAGGCGTTCAAGCCGAACGCAGAGCTGGCACCGCACCTGAGCGACACCACCAAGGGAGCAGTCAGCACCGTGTCGCGCGTCACGAATAAGGCGCTTTCAGTCTTTGGCATAGAGTCTGGCCAGCTCGACTTCTTTGGTCACCCGTTCCTGCACCCGCTGGCCGAGTGCTATTACTCGCAGACGCCGTCGCGCTTCGGCGAGTATGTGGCGGAGTTCCGCGTGGAGCCGGTGACGCCTGGATTAAAGGCACTCGAGGGTAAGGAGTTTGAGCCGCAGGATGCCAATGGCTTGCGCACCGACGTGGTGAACTTCTTTAAAACGCATGACGCGGAGTACGTTTTTAGCGCACAGTTGGCGACCGACATTGACAAATTTCCCATTGAGGACGCTACCGCCAAGTGGCCGGAAGACGTGTCGCCCTTCCAGCCGGTGGCGCGCATCACCATTCCGGCGCAGGATGCCTATGAGCCTGCACGCGTGAAGTACATCGAAGCACTATCGTTCAGCCCGGCACATTCGCTGGCAAGTCTACGGCCATTGGGTTCGCTGAACCGTGCTCGCCTGTACGCTTATACCGCATTGGCTGCCAAGCGCCGCAACGAACTCGGCGTCTCTCAGCAGGAGCCGGAGAGCATCGGCGCGTTTCCGGCGTAAGTGCCCGTCGCCACGCACAGGCCCACGTCCCCTTGGGCGTGGGTCGACGTTTGCATCGAGTACACCTGGATGACTTGTGCTCTCAAGCTGCAGCTCACTGCTGCAAATATCCGCAAAGTTCCTGAAAGAAATATATTGACGCAGCGCCTGGGGGGCCATACAAAGGCCGACGTCGCGCGACGCGGCTGTGCACTGCATCTGCCCTGCACTTCGGCGTCCAGCACAGCTTGACCATCTGGTGGGCGAGTCTTGCGCACGCGACCGTACTTACTTTCTCTCTGGAAAAGGTGTTCGTTATGAAGATTCCTTCGCTCACTGAGGTGACGCCGCTCGCGTCTGCAACTACAGCCGTAACCGCCGCAACTTCGGGAACGGTGTCAACGCTGCAAGGAACGGCTGTCACGGAAGCATCGCTGGCAGGTGCCGCGACGTTGGCTGGCGCGGCGTCCCTTACCGACAGACTCATTCCTGTCCACATCGACATTCCCATTCCCGTCCGCCCTCACGGCATTCCACTTCGGGGACTATTTGCGCCCGCTGCGAACCTGAATGACGGCCTGTTCGCACAGATGTTCCACCTGTCCGCCGCAAAGTTCGGGGGGAGCGATAAAGAAGCGACTGACAACCTGGCCAAGCTCGGCGCGGCGATGTCTGCCCAGCCTGACGCGCCCTTTGACGGACCTGATCCGGAGGAGAGCGGCATTCCCGCGGCCTATACCTATCTCGGCCAATTCATCGACCACGACCTGACCTTCGATCCTGCCAGCAGCCTTGAAAAGCAGATCGATGTCAACGCCCTGGTCGACTTCCGTACACCGCGCTTCGACATGGACAACGTGTACGGCCGCGGCCCGTCTGACCAGCCCTACATGTACCAGGCTGACGGCGTGCACCTGCAATTGGGTTCCGACCTGGTAGGCGCCAGCAAGAATCCAAAGGCGAAGGACCTTCCGCGCAGCCAGTACGCGCCCAACCGCGCGCTGCTGGGTGACCCGCGCAATGACGAGAACATCATCGTCTCGCAACTGCAAGGCCTCTGGCTGCGCTTCCACAACCTGGTGGCAGACGCGCCCGCGAACAAAGGCAAGGCCTTTGAGGCGATTCAGCAGGAGGTGCGCTTTCACTACCAGTGGATCGTGCTGCACGATTTCTTGCCCAAGGTCATTAATGCGGCCGTGCTGGACGCCGTACTGCCCGGAACCAGCGCCGGTGCACCCGACTGGTCGAAGCTGAATATCCGCTTTTACAAACCGGTGAAGGACCTTTACATGCCCGTTGAGTTCTCGGGCGCTGCCTACCGCTTCGGCCATTCCCTGGTGCGGCCCGGCTACCGGCTGAACGACAGCACCGGTCCACTGCCCATCTTTGCAGCTGACAATGGCCCGCTGGATATGCGTGGCTTCCGGCCCATGCCGAGTACCTGGGCCCTCGACTGGAGACGCTTCATAGACCTGGAACCCATGCACTACGGCTCGGTCCCGCCCAACGCGACCACGATCGATCCAAACAACACCAGTCGCCTGCAGTTGGCGTACAAGATGGACACGTCGCTCGTGAATCCGTTGGCACTGTTGCCGCACTCGGTTGCGCCAGATGCGCCGCCAGCGTCGCTGGCAGCCCGCAACCTGCTGCGCGGTTTGCGCCTGAACCTGCCGAGTGGCCAGCAGGTCGCCAAAGCGATGGGCTTTACGCCGCTGGCTGACGCTGACATCAAGATCGGCCAGTTTACGGGCGATCCGGCTGACATCAAAGGCACCATCACCGACCCGAAGGTCGGCGGCCCCATCTTCGCGGGTAACTGCCCACTATGGACCTATGTCCTTGCAGAGACGATCGAGATCCCGATGCAGGTGACAACCCTCGACGGGGTCAAGACCATACCTACCAGGCAGCTGGGCAAGGTGGGCGGCACGATTGTTGCAGAGACGTTCCTTGGCATTCTGCACGGCGACAAGAGCTCGTACGTGAACGTGACTCCAGGGTGGAAGCCGTCGGTCGGTGTGGGAGCAGGCGGCAAGTTCGGTCTTCGCGAACTGATCGGCTTTGTGACGTCGCACTGAGCTGCTGGTGCTGCTGGCGTCACTCCCGTTTGCCAGGCCAGCGTGCGTGTCGCAATGCGTACGCATGCTGGCCTGAGATGACGGTCTGCACGGGCGGCCCATCGTTTGAAAGCACCGTCCTATTTCCATGCGCCCGGACAGGGCACGACGAGGTTTGCATGGAAGGTTTGGCAACACAAGAGCAGAACGGCCCCACGTTCCCTATGAAGGGCAGCACCTATCAGCCCTTACCAAGGGGCACTGAGCATGGCAGAGTGCTGTCGCACGCCGTACAGACAATCAAGGCCTCGCCGGAGCAGGTGTTCAACATCTTCAATCGACCGGAGTTGCTACCCACATGGCAGGAGGGCGTGGTGTCTGTCACCGCGACTGGCGACAGAACACACCACTGGGTCATGCAGGATCCCGGCACGGGCAAGCAGATCGAGTTCGACGCAGAAGTGCTGGAACTGGTGCCCAACAAGAAGCATGTGGCCCGCATCATCAACGGCCCGTTTGAAAGCAGCACGGACACCTACACCTTTGAGTATGCCCCCGCCGGACGCGGCACGCTGGTGACGGCGATCAGCGACTACAAGGTACCTGGCGGCATCGTAGCGAACACACTGGGCAAGCTGTTTACACGCAGCCCAGAGCAATTGACGATAGAAAACCTGCGCCACCTGAAACAGCTGGTGGAGAGCCGCGAAATTCCCAGCGTGGAGGGCCAACCGGCCGGGCCGCGAGGGGTTGTCGGCAAATGGAAGGAGTTGCTGATGGGCGAGAACCTTCCCACACCTCCGGGTACGTCCGACCGTGCTCGCTCGCGTGACTTTGCAGAAGAAAACATCCCGCCCTTTGACAGCACGCCAGTGCTCCTTGGAACGGTCGCTGCCGTCATTGGGCTGGCAGCGTGGTACGGCGTGCGCAAGCTGCGGTAATCACTTACCTAACGAAGTACGAATTGGCGCCTTGCGCCAGGAGCAATGCGATGAAGGCAGTATGTTGGATGGGTACGGGCAAGATCGAAGTGCAGACGGTCAAAGACCCCGAGATCATCAACCCCGGGGACGCCATCCTGCGCGTAACGCGCACGGCAATCTGCGGAAGTGACCTGCACCTGTACGACGGATACATCCCCACCATGGAATCTGGCGACATCCTGGGCCATGAATTCATGGGCGTGGTGGAAGAGGTCGGCAGCGAGGTCAAGAAGCTGAAGAAGGGCGACAAGGTAGTGGTGCCCTTTACCATCGCCTGCGGCAATTGCTTCTTCTGTGCAAAGGACCTGTGGTCCCTGTGCGACAACACAAACCCAAACGCAGCAGTGTGTGAAACGTTCTATGGCTACAGCGGCTCCGCACTATTTGGTTATTCGCACATTTACGGCGGCTATGCTGGCGGGCAGGCACAGTATGTGCGCGTTCCCTTCGCCGATGTAGGGCCCATCAAGGTGGAGAGTGGGATCGACGACGAAAAGGTGCTCTTCCTTTCGGATATTTACCCGACCGGCTATCAAGGTGCTGAGAACGCGCAGATTCAACCCGGCGACAACGTAGCTGTATGGGGCGCGGGTCCGGTAGGCCTGTTTGCCGCGGCAAGCGCGTACATGCTGGGCGCGGGCAGAGTGTTCGTCATTGATCGTTTCCCCGAACGGCTGCAACTCGCGAAGGACTACTGCGGTGCCACCGTCATCAACTACGAGCAGACCCCCAGCATCGTGGAAGCGCTGCGCGACTTGACCGGCGGCGTTGGGCCGGACAGCTGCATTGACGCTGTGGGCATGGAAGCCCATGGTACCGACCTGATGGCGACCTACGACAAGGTAGAGCAGACGCTCATGCTGGAAACCGACCGGCCCACTGCCCTGCGGCAAGTATTGCAGTCCGTACGCAAGGGCGGCACAGTTTCCATACCCGGTGTGTATGGTGGCGTGCTGAACAAGCTCAACTTCGGTGCGGCGTTTGGCAAGGGCATCACCATGAAGATGGGCCAAACCAACATGCACAAGTACCTTCAACCCTTGCTGGAGCGTATCGAAAGCGGCCAGATCGATCCAAGCTTCATGATCTCGCATCGCATCGGCATCCAGGATGTGCCGGATATGTACAAAATTTGGAAAGAAAAGAAAGACCGCGTGACTAAGATCGTGATCGACCCGTTTCGCGAGACGGGCATTGATCGCCTGCATGCGGTGTAAGTGAAAATGCGCGGGAGAAACGGCTCCGGCACTGGAGCCGTTTTGCTTGCACGCTTACGCTGTGAGTCGCCAGATGCTGCAATCCTCGTAGCCTGTGGTGACGTAAAGCCCATCCGCATCATGCGTGATGATTGCCTTGTCCGCCGCTCGATCCTCATGCGATAGATGGATACGGCCGCGCCATAGCTCTTGGAACGGGTATTCGTGCCGCAAAAGGTACCGCTGTTCGTCGTTCACGTAGATCAGATCCAGCTCGCCTGGACGGGTGCGGAAGTGGTGCAGCAGCCGTGCCAGCAGACGGTCCATCACAACTGCGTCGAATGGATTGAACAGGAACACAGCGCACGGCCCGGCAGGCAGGCGCAGGCGCAATGCATCGCCTTGCCGCAATTGCATGGGTGGGCCAGCGTACCGTGTTTGCCACTGCATCAGATTCTGCTGCGCGATGGCTGCGAGTGCAGAATCCAGTTCTACGCCAAGAACACGGCGGAACGGTTCCTGCGCTGCCAGCAGCATGGCTCGGCCCTTGCCTGCTCCCATATCAATGAATACGGTTCGCGACACGGGGTTCTGCGCGAACTCTCGCCAACGCCGCAGCAACTTGGCGAAGAGTGACGGCGCAACGCCATGGTAGGCCGTTCCGTGCCTGCCGTGCGGATGCGCCTGGCTTAACAGCTCTCCCGGAATAAGAGAGCCGGTGTCCGTCCCGTGCAGTTCATCGAACGGGTGTACGGGGGCGCTGCTTTTGTATCGCCCGGAGAGTGCTCTCGTCATCCGCGGGACAGTACTCCTGCAATTGTCATGCCCTGCCTAACGAAGGTTTGGGACGACTGCGCGCGATGTATTGCTGCTGTGAAACCCAGGTGTGGTGTACCCGTGCACCGGCTGTACGGGCTTGCCGCGGCTCGAGATTGCGAGTGGCAAAAACGCGAGCAGAGAGAGCACGGCAACAAGAATCAAGGAGAGAGGAAGACGATCAAAAATACGTGTGTCAGCCATAACGGAGACATCATAAGTCCGTCATTACAGAAATGTAAAAGGAACGCCATTGTATGGCGCTCCTTTTACATTTCGTGTCACATTCTGACGCGTCAGTACCCTTCTTCAGCTTCAGTCGAAGCGGTGCCTCCTCCAGGAACATAGTTTGGATCGTCACTCTTGACCTTGACGTGCGCGGAAACCTCACGAAAGAGCTTGACCGGCACGTGAAACTCGCCAAGCTGCTTCAACGGCTCGTCGAGCGCGATCTTGCGGCGGTCGATGGTGTAGCCCTGCGTTTCAAGTTCCGCGGCTATATCAGCCGACGTCACAGAGCCGAACAACATATCGTTGGCGCCAACTTTGCGCTCGAACGTCAACTCGACGGCATTCAACTTCTCTGCTTCGGTCTGCGCGGACGCCTTGTCCTTGGCAGCCTTGCGAATGGCCGATTCCTTCATCTGTAGAATAACGGCCTTGTTAGAGCTGGTAGCTTCAATGGCCAGCCGCTGCGGGAGCAAGTAGTTGCGGCCGTAACCGTTAGCTACCTTTACGACGTCGCCCTGATGCCCAAGGCTTTCGACGTCCTGCTTCAAAATGACTTCCATAAACACTCTCCGGGCAGGAGCCGAGGTGCGGCCCCGCGATCAACTAGAACTTGGCGGCAAAGGGCAGCAGAGCGATGTTGCGAGCCTGCTTGATAGCGCGCGAAAGCTGGCGCTGGTATTCCGTGCGCGTGCCCGTCAGGCGGCGCGGGGTGATCTTGCCACGCTCGGCGATAAACTGCTGCAACAGGCGCACATCACGGTAGGAGATGTGATCGATCTTCTCTGCGGAAAACTTGCACACCTTCTTGCGGCGAAAGAACTTGCGGCCACCGCCGCCTGCTCCACCCGCCGGACGCGGAGGACGCGGTCCGCCGCTATTGTTGCCCTGGTAACCACCGCCGCCCTGCGTGGGGGCGGATGAGGTACTGCTGGTTTCGTCTGCCATGGTGCTGGATCCTTTCGGTCAGGTTCGGCGGCTGCCTGCCCAAGGCTGCTTGGAGCCCTATGAGCATGTGGAGCAGGTGTGTGCCGCGGGTTCACAGATGATTGAGCTAAACCTATGCAGTTGCTTCAGCCGGGGCTGGTGCGGCCTCTACAGGCGGTGCAACTGCTGCGGGTGCGCTCTCAGGTGGCGGTGCTGGCTGCTGCTGTGCAGATGTCTTTACCTTGGTTGCGCGAATCGCCTTGATCTTGGCCACACGCTTGTTCTCAAGGTCGGTACGCACGGTGATGAATTTGATGACCGGCTCGGTCACGCGCAGGCGGCGCTCCAACTCTGCGACCAGGGGACCGTCAGCACTAATAAACATCAGGATGTAAATGCCATCCTGAAATTTGCGAACGATATACGCGAGGCGTCGACGGCCCCACTTCTCAACGTTGGTGACCTCACCGCCACCATTGGTGACTACCTGGTTGAAGCCCTCGATGAGCTTGTCCAGGTCTGCCTCTTCAACGTCTGGGCGGACGATATACATGACTTCGTAGGTACGATCCATTGCCATTCTGTTCTGCTTTCTGCGAGCTTCTGAACTCGCACCCCTCAGCTGCGGAGGAGTATGGAAAATAGGTGCTGCTCATGTTGCATACTGCCAGGTCGAGTGCACTGACCGTTAAGCACTCCAACCAGTCTACCGAACTCAGGCGCTTCAGTTGAATTCATTCATTGCATCCGCAATACCACGACGGATTATCCACTCCACCGCGTGCGCCGCACGGTCAAGAACCCCGTCCAGCACGTCCAACTCCGCCTTGCGCATGGGTGCCAGCAGGTAGTCTTTGCCGCCTGCCTTGATCTCCCGCCCATCCGACAGCGCGGGCTTACCCACTCCGATGCGGATGCGCATCCACTCTTCGGTGCCGAGCGCGCCGGTAATGGATTTCACACCGTTGTGCCCGTTGCTGCTGCCGCCAGGCCGCAGCCGCAACTCGCCCAGTGGAAAGGCCAGTTCGTCATAGAGCACGATCAGGTCCCTGGTTCGGTCAAGGTTTAACTCCCTCAGAAGCGCTGAGACGGACAGGCCACTCAGATTCATAAAGGTTTCCGGCTTCACCAGCAGGCACTCTTCACCGCCAATGACTGCCCTGCCGGTAAGAGCCCTGCTCCGCCGATTTGCCATAACCGTACCGCTCTGCTCTGCGATGCGGTCGATGGCAAGAAAGCCGGCATTGTGTGGCGTCACCGTGTATTCCGGGCCAGGATTGCCGAGACCGACAACTAACTTCACGTCCGCGTTCCTTGCCGGTTGCCTACTTTTTGCCCGGCGTCTTGTTCGGTGCGGGTGTGGCTGCTGCTGCTTCCGGTTTGCCTTTGCCCTTGGTCACTTCAGGCTCGGTACCTGCGGGAACCTCGGCTGCCGCCGTCAGCGCCTCATCTTCCTTGATCTCGGTCACGTGTGCAACCAGCGTCTCTTCCGGCTGTAGAAACTTGACCGAGCCGCTGTGCGGCAGGTCCGAGACGTGAATGGCCCCGTACATGTCCAGGCCGGCAACATCCACATCGATGTGGGATGGAATCTCGCTCGGCAGGCACTCCACTTCAATTTCGCGCAGGATCTGGTCGAGAACACCGCCCTGTGTCTTAACCCCGTTCGGCGTGCCTGTCAGCGTAATCGGCACGGAGACGCGCATGGCCTTGTCCATGGCAATTCGCTTCAGATCGATGTGCAAAAGCTTGCCCTTGATGGGCTCGTACTGCCAGTCCACGATCATGGCCTTGCTGCCCGCACCGCTCTCAACATCCAGGTCGAAAATGCTATTGTGGCCGCTCTCGGAGTGCAGAATTTTGAGAATGGACTTCGGGTCGACGGCGATGGCCTGCGACTCCTGCCCGGCACCGTACACAACAGCCGGGATTAGGCCGGAGACGCGGACGCGGCGTGCCGCATTCTTGTTGAACTTACCGGTGCGAAGTGTTGCCTTAACTGCTTCAGTGGTTGTGCTTGCCATGGTCTTTCCTTTCGGGCACGAGGGCTGCTCGCTCCCTTTGCGGCATCTGCCGCGGGTTGGGTTAGGAGAACAGTGAGCTCACGCTCGTCTCCATGTGGATGCTCTCGATGGCGCGACCCAGCAGGCCTGCTACCGAAAGCACCTTGATTTTGCTGAGCGCTGCCGCATCCGGCTTCAACGGAATGGTGTTGGTAACCACCAGTTCCTTCAGCCTGCTTGCTGCCAGCCGCTCCACTGCCGGACCTGACAGCACGGCATGCGAAGCACACGCGTACACATCAGTGGCACCATTCTTCAGCAGGGCGTCCACTGTTTTGGTCAGGGTGCCTGCTGTATCGACGATGTCATCCAGAATGATACAGGTACGCCCATTCACGTCGCCAATCACGTTCATGACCTCGGTCACGTTGATGTCGGTGCGGCGCTTGTCCACAATGGCCAGCGGCACCTCCAGCTTTTGCGCGAAAAAGCGTGCACGCTCCACACCGCCAGCGTCTGGCGACACCACGGTCAGGTTGGGCAGCTTCAAGTCGCGGAAATACCCCACCAGCACCGGCGACGCAAACAGGTGATCGACAGGTATGTTGAAGAAGCCTTGAATCTGGGCGGCATGCAAGTCCACCAGCAGAGCGCGGTTGGCCCCAGCTTTCTCTAACAGGTCGGCCACCAGCTTGGATGTAATGGCGACGCGCGGGCGGTCCTTCCGGTCTTGCCGGGCGTAGCCGTAATACGGCATTACAACGGTGATGCGGCCTGCGGAGGCGCGCTTGAGCGCGTCAATCATGATCAGCAGCTCCATAAGGTGGGTATCCACCGGAAAGCTGGTCGGCTGAATCAGGAATACATCCGCGCCACGCACGTTCTCCAACAACTGAAAATGGACTTCGCCATCCGAGAAGCAGACCATCTTTGTCTGCCCAACGGGAACACCCAGAAAGCTGCAAACCTCTTCACAGAGGGCCCGGTTAGCAGAGCCAGAGATGATCTTGAAGCGGCGGTCATCGGCCAGGCGATTTGATCGCTTGCGCTCCGGCGCTGCGGCAGGCTGTCTGCCGGGAGCCGCGGCAATCAGGGTGGCGCGATCCGCGTGTTCGAGTTCAGGCGCGACGAAGGGCATGCTGGTTTGAACAGTCTCCGGAGCCGGTGTACGGACGGTCATGCGGTGCGAGCCTCCACGCCGGTTAGCGTTGGTTGGTTCTGCAGTAGTGTCACCGTTGCCCTCTTCTCTTCTAGCGAATTGCTGCCAGAAACAGGTTCCGCAGCAGTCGCGGCTGAGGAGCCACCGGTGGGTTGGCTGGGCGACTAGGATTCGAACCTAGACAAAGTGCTTCAAAGGCACTGGACCTACCATTAGTCGATCGCCCAACTTCATGCCGAGCCGTAGTGCCGGGCTGAAGCTTCCGGTATCAGTGTACCGAAGCCGCTTGTCTGTGGCGCACTGGATGTGCTGTTTGGCGTGAGCGTGGTGCTGTTACGCGAAAAGACCGCGCCAGTACTCCGCCCGCGGCAGGGTCTCGGTCAGAAAGGCCTGTCCGCGAAGTGCCTGTGCGCGCACCTGCGCCGCTTTTGCGGCAGCCACTGTCCGGTACAGGCCAAAGAGCGAGGAGCCCGATCCGGAGAGCAGGGCAAGTATTGCCTGCTGCTCTGCGGGAACGCCGCCCTCCCCCGTCAACGCACGCTTGATGTCCTGCAGAAACGGGTGCTGCTCGAAGACAACAGCCTCGAAGTCATTCTCCATCCCGGCCTGAACAAGCGTAGAGACCGGATCTACGGACAGGCCCTCAGCGACTGCCCCCTGCCAGTCCCGCACAGCCGCGACAGCGGCTGACGCGTAGATGCGGCACGATTCATCCAACCTGCTCTGCGCTACGCTCGGTTGAAGCCGTGCGACACGGGCATCCCACGTGCGAAACGCCTGCGGCGTCGACGAACCGACGCCCGGCGCAACAATGACGCACGGCAGTGCAGGCAAGTCTGGGTACGGCTGCACCAGCTGACCGCGGTCATGCCCATAAACCGTCCCTCCAATCAAGAAAAGCGGCACGTCCGAGCCAATGCCCTCAGCCAGCGCAAGCTGTTGTGTGCCCGTCAACGATCCTGCCGGGCCTAGCTGCCGCAGCAGGCCCAGCAGCGCCGCAGCAGCATTGGCCGATCCTGCGCCCAGGCCGCCCTGCACGGGCAGGTTCTTTTGCAGGTGCACGTGGACCTTGGCCGTCACTTGCATTGTCTCCAGGGCTGCGGACACCATGCGATAGACCGTGTTGCGCCCATCGGTTGGCAGGCGTGGGTCGTTGGAGGACAGCGTGATCGAGCTAGTAGGGGCAACTTCCGCCTCCACCGTCAGCTCGTCGTGCAGCGCAATGGTCTGGTACAGCGTGGAGAGCTGGTGAAATCCGTCCGGACGCGGAGGTCCAATACGCAGACCCAGGTTGATCTTTGCAAACGAGCGGACAGTCGTGGGTGCTGACATTTCCGTCGAGTGTAGCTGTTTACCAGTCTGCGGACTCTTCATACCCTTCTCGGCAGGTTTACACCCTTCTTTACAGCATTCGTCAATTCACGAGGGAGTAACCTGCATCTCATCGGGCAGGAGATCGACCATGAAAGCTCTTCCCTGGATCATTGCGGGCGTCGCATTTGGCGCGGCCGCGTATTACATTTCCAACACACCCGATGCCGGCTACTCAGATCCCGACGTCGAGGACGCAGCGGCACAGAGCGGCGTATTTGGCAGCAAACAGCGCATCAAGGGTACGGGCGGCAGCCTGGTAGGCAAGGCAAAAGAGGGCTTTGGCGAGGCCACC
>CALMOM010000198.1:0-3980 GCA_937873305.1 uncultured Terriglobus sp. | reverse complement strand
GTTAAGGACACCGTGGGCAAAGCGGCGAACGCAGTCAGCAGCACCCTTCACGACCTGAACCGCGCGTAAGTTTCCTCGAGCTAACTTGAAGGGTCTCGCAGGTCTGCGAGGCCCTTTCCCATTTGCCCCGCAAGCGCGGCTAGGTGAATCAACAGCAAAGTCTCAGGCCTGCTCTGTGGGTCTTACCAAGCACCATGCAAACCAGCCAGCTTGTGCGGCCGACGCTAGTGTGCGGGCACCATGATCGCGTTGCTATCTACCTTGGGGATGCCGAAGTGACCGCTCAGATGCAGCAGATCCAGTGGACGAAGATCGCAGTCGACGGCGATCACGGTCATGGTGCGGTCACCGCGTGTTAGTACGGTGACGTTGTTGACGTCTGCTCCTGTGTAGTGCAGCCACAGATCCGTCAGGACCGCTCCGTGTCCGTTGGCATTCACCAAGTGCCGCCAGCCCGCGCCGCGCAACTGGCCATCAAGGAAAGCCAACGCGCCCGGATCGTACCGGGCAGAGTCGCGTGCCCGATAGTTGCGAACGGTAATGCTGTTGAGCCCGGCAACAACACGGCGGGTTTCCGGATCGCCGCCCGCAAAAAAGCCGTCCGCCGCCTGCAGCATGGAACGGTCGAACGTAAATGCCGTCTGCGAGTACGCACTGCTCATGACAGCGTCGAAGTTCAGCAGCCCTGCTGCCGGTGACGGCGCGGGGGCGTACGGCGGCGGCGGCGCAGGTGCATACGCCAGGGGCGGCGCAGCGTTGCCGCCAGGCTCACCGAGCATCTGCGCTCGCAGGCCGGGTGCAGCCACCAGGCTGATGCCACCCAGGACGACAGAAAAGGCAAGCGCGCGCAGACTCCAAAAAGTTGTCATACGGTATTGGACACACTTTGTGCGTGGAGGTAGCACACCACGGACGGCATTTTCATGTCGTCCCACTCCGGCACCCGTCGCGCTCGCAACCACCACGACCTTTCACGAACGCCATCGTCTGTCTAGGCTATGATGAGGCGCATGTGGCTGCTGGAGAAACACACGGACCTGATGGACAAACTTGGGGACAAGCTGCGGCGTCTGCCAGATGCGGTGGAACGTGCGCTGGAGGAAGACGGATCGCATACGCAAAGCTTGATGCTGACGGCAGCCTGGGTCCTGGGTGGCCTGAGCGTGTTGACATTGGGCTTGCTGGCCGGGCGCGAGTTGCGCGGCCGCTACAAGGTGGCGCGCCGCACGCCGTACGACTACTACGCCCACTCGGGCGACCGCTCCGGCGGCCTGGATTATAGCGTTGGCATCTAGCGCGACGACCTGCTGCACTCTCCAGTAGAGTGAGCGTATGAGCGCGGAGACCATCGCATTCCTCTTTCCTGGCCAGGGCTCCCAATCCACCGGCATGGGCCGTGAGCTGGTAGACCAGTTCCCTGCGGCGAGGGCCGTCTTCGACGAGGCGGACGAGGCACTCGGCTACAGCCTGTCGAAGCTCTGCTTCGAAGGTCCGGATGAGCAGCTCAAGCAAACCGAGTTTACGCAGCCTGCCATCCTGACCATGTCCGTTGCCGCCGCGCGGGTACTGGCAGAGCGAGGTGTAACGCCCGCAGTAGCCGCCGGACACTCTCTGGGCGAGTACAGCGCACACGTTGTGGCAGGTACCTTCTCGTTTGCAGACGCTGTGCGCACCGTGCGTGCGCGCGGCCAGTTTATGCAGGAGGCTGTGCCCGCGGGCAAGGGTGCGATGTCCGCGATCCTGGGGCTGGAGGCCGACCGCATCAGCGATCTGTGCCAACTGGCCAGTGACGAGCACAACTGCACCGTAGCCCCGGCGAACATGAATGCGCCGGAACAGACCGTGATCTCAGGCGACGCCGCCGGTGTGGCTCGCGCTGGCGAACTGTGCAAGGAGGCTGGTGCCAAGCGCGTGGTGCCGCTGCCCGTCTCCGCCCCGTTCCACTGCAACCTGATGGCACCCGCGGCGGAGCGGCTGGCGGCGGAACTGGAACGCGTCGTGTTTTTAGACCCCACTCTTCCGGTGGCCAGCAACGTGGATGCACGTCTGGTGACGCGCCGTTCCGAGGCGCGCGATGCCCTCATTCGCCAGGTGACCGGTGCCGTGCGCTGGACGGAATGCATCGACCTGCTGCGCACGTCTGCAGGTGCAACAGTGTTTGTGGAGGTCGGTCCGGGTCGCGTCCTGAGTGGCTTGCTGCGGCAGATTGACCGTGGGCTGACATCGACAAACGTGGAAGACAGCAGGAGCCTGGACAAGACGTTGCAAATGCTCATCCCACCCACGGCGTAACTTCCCCGATGCCGCCGCTGCTCAGCGTTGAAGACCTGACCATCCGCTTCGCCGGTGCGGAGCGGCCGGCGGTGGACTGCATCTCGCTAGAAATTTACGCGGGCGAAGTGCTGGGGGTCGTGGGCGAGTCTGGTTCCGGCAAATCCCTCACCTCGCTGGCCGTCCTTCGGCTGCTGCCACCTGAAGCTGAAGTCTCTGGTTCCATTCGCCTTGCGGGCGAAGATCTGCTTGCGCTGCCAGAGCGTGCCATGCGTGCCCACCGGGGCCGCAGCATCAGCATGATCTTCCAGGAGCCCATGACGGCCCTGAACCCCTCCATGACCATCGGCAAGCAGATTGCCGAGGCTGTCTACGTGCACCACCCAAAGCTGGGCCAGGCCGAGGTGCGGGAGCGTGTGCTGCACGCGCTGGCCGAGGTTGCCCTGCCAGACCCCACGCGGCGTTACGGCGACTACCCGCACCAGTTTTCCGGCGGCCAGCGGCAGCGCATCCTCATCGCAATGGCAGTGGTCAACAAGCCGCGCCTGCTGATTGCAGACGAGCCCACCACAGCGCTCGATGTCACCGTACAGGCACAAATCCTGCGTCTGCTGCGCACCCTGCAGGAGGAGCATGGCCTGTCCATGCTCTTCATCTCGCACGATCTAGCCGTGACGGCGCAAACGGCAAACCGCGTCGCGGTGATGCAAAGGGGCCGCGTGGTGGAGATGGGCACAGCCGCGGACATCTTCCAACACCCGCAGCACCCTTACACGCAGACACTGCTGGCGGCCGTGCCCACAATGAGCACCGACAGGGCAAAGCCACTGGCCACGCTGTCGTGATTCGGCGCACGGCAGCTACAGGAGAACCCAGCTTCAGATAGCATGGATGGGTTTGCGCACGGCGCATTCCTACGTCCCAAATGCGCGCGCTCATCGTCTCAGACATTCACGGCAACCTGGAAGCTCTGGAGGCGGTATTGGCCGCCGCAGGGCCGTGCGACCAGGTGTGGAACCTTGGTGACAGTGTGGGCTACGGTGCCAGCCCGAACGAGGTGGTGCAGCGCATCTGCCGCCTGGCCACGGCGGGCGTGCGCGGCAATCATGACAAGGTGTGCTGCGGCCTGGCGGATCCGTTGATGTTCAATCCTGCAGCGCGGGAGGCGGCGCTGTGGACTCGCGCCCAGCTTACCCCCGCGTCGTTGCGGTGGCTGCGCGAGCAGTCCGTTGGCCCATTACCGACTGCATCGGCTGTGCTGACCCATGGCTCGCCCCTCCATGAAGACCAGTACCTGCTAAACACGCGCGAGGCATGGCTGCCACTGCAACAGGCGCAGGTGCCCTGCACCTTCTTCGGCCACACCCATGTGCAGGGTGGCTTTACCCTGCAGAACGGGCGCGCCTCGGCGATTCAGCCGCTGCATACCCGCCGGACGCACCATGGCTCCCGCTGGACGCTGCACATCCAAGCCAGACATCGCTACTTACTCAATCCCGGCTCCGTAGGGCAGCCGCGCGACGGCGATCCACGTGCTGCCTACGCGATTCTGGACGACACCGCGGGTACAGTCACCTTTTATCGTGAGCCCTATGACGTGGACCTTGCGGGCGGGCGAATCCTGCTGGCTGGTCTGCCAGAGCGGCTGGCGAAGCGCCTGCATACGGGCCGATAGAAGCAGAACGGGAAGGAATGCACGCAAACTAGGG
>CALMOM010000197.1 GCA_937873305.1 uncultured Terriglobus sp. | reverse complement strand
AGGACGCGGCCTGGAAGCTGCGTGCGGAGTACCTGTCGCCACGGTGGACTACGCGATGGGAAGAGCTGCCGAAAATTCGAGCGGGTACAAATTCATGATCTTAGTACGGCTGCTCTGCTCTTTCTCTTGCTTGTTCTCTCTTTCTCTCTCTACTATGAATGCATGAAGTCGACCGAAGAGAACTTACGCCATGATGCGCGGATCGAAAGACTCATGAAGAATCCGAACTGGAAATCACCTGCTGAGGCCGCTATCGCCTTCTACATACATGGAACTCAATGCCCGATCACCTCCTGGCAGAAATCCTCGTCGTGGGCGCAAGTGAAGATGGGCTGGGAAGAACAAGCAAAGAAGTAGAACCACAACGATTGTTCGGTTTGTAAATCGCGTCTGTGAGGTCTAGCCTGTCGCAATCCGCCAATTCGATGCGTTTCATTGATCTGTTCGCTGGCCTGGGTGGCTTCCACGTGGCCCTGGCTGGGGCAGGACACGAATGTGTCTTCGCGAGCGAACTCGATCCGGAACTGCGCGATCTCTACGAGAAAAATTTTCTCGTCAAACCTAGCGGAGACATTCGGAAAGTAGACGTTGCAGACATACCAGCACACGACATTTTATGTGCTGGTTCCCCATGCCAGCCGTTTTCGAAGGCAGGGTCACAGCCTGGTCGGGAGTGTCCGAAGTGGGGAGACCTGCTTGACTACGTCATCAAAATCCTGAAGCACCACAAACCTCGATTCTTCATATTGGAGAACGTTCCAAATCTTGGGAAACACGCGAAGGGCTCAACGTTCCAGATTCTCCAAAACGAGCTTGCGAGTGCGGGTTACAACACAGACTATGCTTACCTGTCTCCGCATCACTTCGGTGTGCCTCAGATAAGGGAACGCATCTTTATCGTTGGATCACGCCTACCGTTAGAGAATTTCCAGTCTCCCAGGCCAGAGCTTCCTGTCGCTCTTTCGCTTCGGACTGTTCTCGATTCACAGCCGTCTGGAGCACGTGCGGTTCCACCTAATCATCTGGACAACTTAAAGGTTTGGCAAAGCTTCCTTGATGCCTCTCCGAAGAGCAAGGAACTGCCGTCGTTTCCGATCTGGTCGATGGAGTTTGGGGCGACTTACCCGTACGAGGACACCACGCCTTACATGGCGTCGATGCGAGTGCTGCGCAGTAGTTGTGGGAGCCACGGCAAGCCCTTAGCGAGCCTCTCTTTGGAAGAGATCATTGACGCCCTTCCCTCATACGCCAGAGATGAGGTTGAGTCGTTTCCTAAATGGAAAGTGGACTTCATTCGACAGAACAGGGATTTTTACAAAGCAAACCAGAGATGGATTGATCCGTGGCTGCCGAAAATTCTGCCGTTCGCTCCCAGCCTGCAGAAGTTTGAATGGAACTGCAAGGGCGAGGTCCGAAGCATTTGGGAGCATGTGATCCAATTTCGGGCATCTGGGGTTCGAGTGAAGCGTGCCACAAGCGCTCCGTCACTCGTGGCTTTCACAACGACTCAGGTCCCGGTTATTGGATGGGAGAAGCGTTATATGACTACCCGGGAATGTGCACGACTACAAAGTCTGGGCTCTCTGGAGCACTTGCCTAATGCGCACACCCGGGCCTACAAAGCACTTGGTAATGCTGTCAATGCCCACGTCGTAAAGGAAATGATTACCGCTCTGATGGCTGCTAGTCCAGCCTTGAATGCTTGAACTGCTCGATCTCTCCTATGACAGAAGAAAAGGTCAACATCAGCCCTGGCGTGAGTGTGCTCGGCATTCTGCGCTATCTGAACTACAAACCGTGGTTCGCTCTTAGCGAGTTTGTGGACAACTCCGTCCAGAGCTACCTTGCGAACAAGGCTGCATTGCAAGCTGTTGACGGTACAAGCATGAAGCTCAGGGTCACCATCGACCTGGATCCCAACACCAATCCTCCTCAAATTCGCATCCGCGACAATGCCGCGGGAATCGCAACGGGAGAGTACCCAAGAGCATTTCGGCCTGCAGCCATGCCGGCAGACCGGACGGGGCTGTCTGAGTTCGGCATGGGTATGAAGAGTGCGGCGTGCTGGTTCGCTCCCAACTGGTCGGTCCGCACTTCGGCTTTAGGTGAAACGGCTGTCCGAACGGTCGCGTTCGACATTGCTCAGATCGTCCGTGACGACATATCTGAGTTGACCATCAAGCAGGCACCAGAACGTGCCGAGCGACATTACACCGAGATCATCCTCAACAATGTTTTCCAGATGCCTACCGGGCGAACGGTTAGCAAGCTCAAGGAGCATCTGGCCGACATCTATCGAGTGTTTATCAGAAACGGAGACCTCGAACTGCGCTTCAACAATGAAGTGCTGGCTTACGAGGAACCGAAGGTTCTTCTTGCACCATCGTACAAAGATAAGAACGGACCCCCTCTTTTATGGCGTAAGGAGATTTCGTTTGATCTTGGCGAAGGGCTTCGCGTGGATGGTTTCGCCGCGCTGCGAGCTACAGCAAAGCTCGAAAAGGCTGGGTTTGCGCTGTTCCGGCGTAATCGCGTAGTGCAAGGAAGCGGGGATGAGGGCTACCGTCCTAGTCAGGTATTTGGAAGCTCAAACAGCTATCGCTATCAGCGTCTCTTTGGAGAGTTGAATCTACATGGATTCGACGTAAGCCACACGAAGGATGGCTTCCGGTGGGATGAGAACGAAGAGCCATTTCTTGAGTTGCTGAGAGATCACCTTGATAGTGACGAACTGCCTCTCCTACGACAGGCTGAAAACTATCGCGTTCGGGAGTCCAAGGCTCAACTTGAGAAAAGCGCTCGGCACGCCGTCACCGGTACGGCGGCGGCGATGGAAACGAAACTGGAGTCGGCCCTTCCTGCGTTGGCCGATGCTGTTCCGGTGGAAACCGGCGCGATAAACAATGATCTTCCCAAGCCTCTTGCGCAACGAAAATTGCAGTTCATGTTTCGAGAACAGCCGTGGATCATAAACATAGAGATCACCGACGATCCCGGAGAGAGCCAGTGGCTTGTGGTCGCTCAGGCAAGCCCGAGTTCCACAAACCCTCGTGAACTGCAAATCCGAATGTCGATTGTTCATCCGTTCATGGTGCGCTTCGCCCAGGGCGACAGTGAGGATGTGGAGGCGTTGTTACGGGTTGGAGCTGCTCTCGCATTAGCAGAGGTCACGGCCCGCGATGTTGGTGTCAAGCAAGCAGGAACAGTGCGGCGGAATGTGAACGACATACTTCTTGAGGTCTTGTCCGATCTTTAAGGGAGCAGCATGCAAGAAACGAAAACTGTGACTATCGGAGTTGGAGCCCTCGCAGGCGAGAACGAGATGAATATAGGCCCTGAGGGGATGGACTTCCTCGACCGGGTAGTTCCCTCAGAGAGCCGCGATTCTGTTCGAGACGACGCCTTGGCTATTCTTAGTCGTGGCACGCCCCCGAGTGCAGCAAACGGGTCTGAGACCGGGCTTGTTGTCGGGTATGTACAAAGCGGAAAGACGATGTCGTTTGAGGCGGTAACCGCTCTCGCTAGAGATAACCAGATACAAGTAGTGATCGTTGTCGCTGGCACGTCGAACCCGCTCTTGGGACAATCCACGGACCGCCTCAGGCGAGATCTGCAACTGGATGACCCTTCTCGCGCGAGACGTTGGTTACAGTTCACAAATCCCAACGATGATGATGCGACCCGACAGCGCATTAAGAATGTTCTTGAGGAATGGCGGGAAGGGGACATCCCGCCCGAAGGACGGAAGACAGTCCTTATTACGGTTCTCAAGAACTTCAGAAGACTGGCCTACCTGACGGAACTGCTTGAGAAGGTCGGCATGGCTGGTGTTCCGACCCTCATCATCGACGACGAAGCCGACCAGGCGAGCCTGAATACTGCTGTGACAAAGGCTAGTGAAAGCTCTACCTACAGTGCTGTGATGAGTTTGAGAGCAGTGCTGCCGAATCACACATACCTCCAATACACAGCCACGCCGCAGGCTCCGCTGCTCATCAGTCTCATAGATTCTTTGTCCCCCACCTTCGTTCGCGTTATTGAGCCAGGTTCGGCATACGTCGGGGGCCGTGAGTTTTTCGACGACCGCAGGTACATACGCGTGATACCACCGCAAGATGTACCAACCAAAACGAACCAACTCACAGGACCTCCCGAATCACTCCTGCAGGCGCTTCGCGTTTTCCTTTTAGGAGTTGCGGCAGGGCTGCAGAAGAGTAGTGGCACCGGCAATCGGTCGATGTTGGTTCACCCTTCTCAACTGACGATGCAACACCAAGAGTATTTTCGTTGGGTGAGAGATGCCTTTGAGGGTTGGAAGCGAGTGTTAGCGCTCTCGGAAGATGACCCGGACAGGCTCGATCTGATCGAGGAGTTCCGTGCAGCCTACCTTGACCTGAAGGAGACTGCTGGCGAAGCGATGGAGGATTTTGAACAGATTGCCAAGACGCTCCGTCGAGCGATGCGAGAGACAAGCTATGAACAGGTCAATTCGAAAGGTGGTCAGACTCCGAAAATTGCTTGGGGACATACCTATGGGTGGATTCTTGTGGGAGGCCAAGCCATGGACCGAGGTTTCACAGTTGAAGGGCTCACTGTGACGTACATGCCTCGTGGCAAAGGCGTTGGCCATGCTGACACTGTGCAGCAGCGAGCACGATTCTTTGGTTACAAGCGACCCTACTTAGGGTTCTGCCGTGTGTATCTAGAGCAAGGCACGATCGACGTTTTTGACGCATACGTCGTGCATGAAGAGGATGTGCGGGGGCAACTGAAGGATTTCCAAGGTAGAGATCGCAGCCTGAAAGAGTGGAAGCGTGCTTTCATCTTGGACAAGAGCCTGAAACCCTGCCGACAGAGCGTGTTGGCTCTGCCCTATATGCAGGGGGAGTTCTCGAACAAATGGGTCGCTCCCAGCGTGGTGAACGTTTCGGAGGCGGTCCTTGCAGAGAATCGCAACATCATAGACGCATTTACTGCCACGATCTCTTTCGCAGACATGGATGGCGATCCGAAGCGAACGGTCGCAATGCGACACAAGGTTAGCGGTGAAGTACCGCTGTCAGTCGCTTTGGAAGGCTTGCTGTCAAGGTACATGATTGTGAACTCCATGGATTCGCAGGAGTACACCGGCTTTCTGTTGCAACTCGTCACAGCGCTCGAAAAGAATCCTGATGAGACTTGCCGGATCGTTCTGATGAGTGCGGATGCGAGTCCTCGGCGCTCTCGAACTGTGAATGATGATGGGGAGGTGTCGAATCTCTACCAAGGCGCAGCTCCAGTGAGCCCACCGTCTCAAAGGGGGAAGGTGTACCCCGGTGATAGGGAGATTCGCTTTGACGATCAAATTACGATTCAGTTGCATAGCCTCGATCTGTTGCAGGAGAATGACGGTCAGGATGTGACCGTTGCGACCGACGTGCGTGTCATCTCTACATGGGTGCCCGCTCGTATGGCTGAGGGTTGGCTGGTGCAGCCGAAAGGGTAGCGTGGATCTCCATCTGGTTTACGACGCGTTACCCGTCCCAGCTATTGAGGGTGGTTCGACCTACTCTGTCCGGGAGGTCGAAGGAGCGGCCTCCTATTTGATCGGAAAGGACGGTGCTTCTAGGCCGGCACTGCTCGTGCGAACTGCGAGCAGTGGAAGGTCCTTCCCGGCAATCAAGCTGCAGGCGTTTGAAGCATACTTCTCGGTGCTGTGCACGCTGCAAGACCAGGACTCAACGCCAACGTCAGCACGCATTGCCGTTATTGTGTGTCCCGCGCAGGATGAGGAAACGGTCAGGTTCTTCCTGTCGGTCTGCGGCAGCCTGATTGGCCTAGTAGGGCCGCAGCCCGACCCAGACAATCTATGGAGAGCTGCGAACCGTATCGCTTCGCTGTTCCAGAAGTTGCTACGCCCTCCAACACGTTCAGTGAATGGCCTGTTCGGTGAGCTGTTCACAATCTGGAGGAGTACAGACCCGATAGCGATGGCTGAGATGTGGAGGGCTGATCCCCAGTCACGATTTGACTTCTCAGGCGGTCCTCTTCGCCTGGATGTCAAAACAACAACTGGACGACTGAGGTCGCACATACTGTCATTTGAACAGGCCAACCCGCCAGCAGGAACTGTGGCGGTGATCGCCTCTCTGTTCGTAGAACGAGTAGGAAGTGGATTGTCACTCAGGGAGCTACTCAACGAACTCGAAGCGATGTTGGCTGTGAGTCCGGACCTACTCATCAAACTGCAGGAGCAAACCGCTGCAACTTTAGGAAGTTCCCTGCAACCGTCTCTAGTAGTTCAGTTCGACATTGCCCTTAGCCGGGACAGCTTCCGTCTGTTCCGAGCATCGGAGATTCCGTCTATTCGGGGTGAACTGCCGGTGGGAGTGAGTGCGGTCCACTTTACAAGCGACTTTTCTGGGGTAGAGCCTGTTCAGCCGTCAGAACTCGAACCAGAGGCAAAGGAAGCCTACTGTCTGGCTGAAAAGATGGCGGTCTAATCTTTGTCTGCTTGCCGTGGACCAGCATCCTCGACACTCGTTTCAGAACCTCTAATCACCTCCCATTTGTGGGCTGTCATCTCAGGGCGGAGCTCCTTGTCTCGCTTTGCGTAGAGGCGATTTCTGTAGGTGTGACCGTCAGAACTCAGAAGAAAGTGACCTTGCCGCTCCCATATGGTGCGTGGGAGATCGTTGGGATAGGCGGAAGCTACGGCTTCCATAATGCGCTGAAATTGCGGTATCGTTCCCCAATTCTGCAGTTTTGGTTGGTGTCCTTTAAGCCACCCATTCATATCAGTCATGTAGACGTTCATGCGCATGAGGGCGAAAGGATGATCGCACAGGTAAACTCTTTGCTCATCAAAGCTGCGTGCTGACCAGAGATAGAAGAGACCTCCGGCCGACAGAAGCAGGAACGTCAGAACGAATTCATCAAGCGGTAGAGTCGACCTTAAATACTGGTGAAGAGCATTGCCCATTATGCCGTCAAATAAGTTCTGGACGATCATGTGAGCTGAGTATCCATCGGCTTCGACTTCCATTGCCTGTGATCGCAAGCTGTGCTCAACATTGTCACTGAAGCACGGTACTTCAGTAGAACGGTCCTCATCAAGGGCAGACTGCGGGCAGTCTCAAAACAGTGCCCGTGGAATATATGACCGATTTCGTGACTAGATAGCACCTGCATGATGGTTGTAAATAGAGCGCCTGTAAGGTTGACAGCCCCTGGGACTGCGGCTGGATCGAAACCTTCTTGTACTCCAAGGCACTCACCTACCAATGGTGAATTGGACATGCTGGTTGCTATCCGCAACACCTTCGTCACTGCAGCTTTAGTGATAGCGATGCATGCAAGATCGTCGACATAGAATGCGAAGGCATTGCGTTCGGCCGAGTCCAGGTAATCGAGATGAAGCCCCTTGATACCGTCAGGAACCTGGAGTTGGCTCCAGTTTCTGTCGTGTGCTTCGTTGATGGCGTTCTTCAAGGAAAGGACGGCATCTGAAAAGACAACATCGTCAAAGTCTGCGCTTTCCAAACGCCCCGGGTATCGCGCCTCGAACAGGGGATCTGGATGCATGGTGAAGTAACGTCTGAACTTCATCTCTGTCGAAAACTCAACCTGCTCAGAATGTGCAGTTGGTTCGGCCATGCTATTGAGACTCCGTATTATTGAGGTTTACCCTATCAGGACATTGGTACACCTGAATTCGAGCAAAAGCAGCTATCTTTGGGGTCCTCTTGATGTTCTCACAAACCATCCTAAACGAGAACGCGACAAAGGCATGCTCGAGTTGTCGGAAGAGTAGACGGATGTTGTTGCAATCTGCTGATAAATCTATTGGGTGCCGTGGCTTTGTGAACGTGATCTCCCCAGGCGCAAAAGCGATCCTTCGATCTCAGAAGGATGAAAGTGACAGAGCCGAGCTTCAACTTAGTGTATTGACGGCTGGCGCTGTGGAGGAACCAAGTAGGTAAGCGCGAAGCAGCTGCGCCAGTTCCTGTTCCATCTCGCTCATCGTACCCCGGTTTAGCCCAGCAGCTACTATGTCCCTGCTGATCCCAGCCATTGCACTAAAGAGCATTCTGGCAACCCTGGGAGGATCGGCCACTGTTCGGTCGGAAGCCGATGAAATTGTGCCCGCTAGCACCTTGGCAGTTCGCATCCGCATGCGGCGGCATCCATCGCAGTTACCTGCTGCGGCGTACAGGGGAATGCTTGTCTCTGCGTCCCCAAACTTGCTCTTGACAAAGGCTGAAGCCAGCACTTCGGCCATTTCAGCGAGCTTCCTTCCACGCACCTCCATGCAGGCGTCGCCGAAGTGTAACTCAAAGGAGGCCAACTGCTGCCTGAGGAGGAGATGGAGCAGCGCATTCTTATTTGGGAAATATTGGTAGAGCGTTCCAATCGAGACACCGGCACGTGCCGCTATCTTTTTTGTCGTTAGTTTTGCAAGGCCTTCCTTTCGCAAAACCTGAACTGTCGCCTGTAGGATCGCGTTCACGCTGGCTTGGGAGCGCACCTGTATAGGCGTTTTTCTTGGGTTTAGAACTGCTTCGGCTGCTGCCATAGAATGCGACCCTCGAACCTGAGCCTTGGTTCATCTAATTATCCAGCGGTAAAGAGAGGAACTCAAATGATGGCAACAGCAAATCTTGGCGGTACGTTTACCTTCGCAAACTCGGCCACGACGGTGCACCGACTTGGGTATGGAGCAATGCAACTGGCCGGACCAAATGTGTTTGGGCCTCCGAAGGACATCGACGCAGCGATTGGCGTCTTGCGAGCCGCCGTACAATCAGGGGTCGATCATATCGACACCAGCGATGTATACGGTCCGCACATCACGAACCAGATCATACAAAGGGCACTCTATCCGTATCCGGAAAATCTGACCATCGCTACGAAGGTCGGATCACGGCGCGGAGAAGACGGGTCCTGGAACCCAGATCGTAGCCCTGCGAGTATTCGAGCCTCCGTGGGGGACAACCTCCGCAACCTGAAGCTTGAAACCCTGCACTTGGTGAACCTGCGCGTGGGTGGGTTGTTTGCGCCCGACGAGGGCTCCATCGCCGAACCGCTGTCGGCACTTGTGGCGATGCAACGCGAGGGTCTCGTTCGGCACATTGGCTTGAGCAATGTTTCCCCGGAACAATATGAGGAGGGGCGACGGATCGCGAACATCATTTGCGTACAGAATCATTACAACTTAGCCCATCGTGAAGACGACGCCTTCATCGACCAGCTCGAGGGAGAGGGCGTGGCCTACGTTCCATTTTTCCCCTTAGGAGGCTACTCTCCCATACAGTCTTCAGTGTTGGATCGCGCTGCGACCTCGCTTGAGCGAACGCCCCTTGCGGTTGCCTTGGCCTGGTTACTGCAACGTGCCTCCAATGTCGTGCTGATCCCGGGCACATCGTCCGCACAGCACCTGCGCGAGAACATAGAAGCCTCATCACTCAAGTTGCCGGAAGACATCATTGCCGAACTCAACGAGCTTGGGAAAGCATCGGAATGATTCAGGAACCAACTGCGGTGATGCTGCGGGATCTGTAGTTGCTGCAGCGTCACCTGATTAGGTGGTTTTGCTCGTCCTTGCCGTAGGTGGAGCGATTGCCATTGGGAAGTGAGTGCCACTAGCTGTGGTGTCGTGGTAAGCACTGCCTCTCTCACAAACAAAGGATAATGAGAGCCGTTTAAATCGAGAACGCAATCTGCGGGATTGTTGGCTTTCCTCATTCTCGAAACTGGTTCTTGAATGCTATGCTCATTTCGTGGCCACAAAGACGAGTTCCGAGAGAAAGACGCCTGTCAGGAGGGCGGAGGTCAGAGCTACTCCGAAAGTTGGCGGCCTGTTGATCGGCTACGCGCGTGTCTCTACTCAGGATCAGAACCTGGAGCTGCAAATGGAGGCGCTTCGAAAGGTGGGTTGCAAGAAGATCTTCGAAGACCGGGCGAGCGGAAGCCGGGCCGAACGCGTAGGTCTCGCTCAAGCTCGGCAAAACCTTCGCCCTGGGGACACGCTTGTTGTTTGGAAACTCGACCGGCTTGGCCGGAGCGTTAAGCAGCTTGTTGATCTTGTTGGCGAGCTTCAGAATGACGGAGTGCAGTTCAAGAGCCTGACCGATTCCATCGACACTGGCACGGCTTCCGGCCGTTTCTTTTTCCACGTCATGGCCAGCCTGGCTGAGATGGAAAGGGAACTGATCGTTGAACGCACACGCGCTGGACTGGATGTCGCGCGTCAGTTGGGTCGTACCGGCGGCCGCAAGCGGCTAATGACCGAAAACAAGGTGAAGGCGGCCAGGAAGTTGCTCGCAAGCGGCGTACCGGCACGTGACGTGGCCAGCAATCTTGGCGTTTCAGTTCCTACCTTATATAGATGGCTGCCCGCCTCCACCCATGGCTGACGCTGTGGGATGAGTTAAGGTCGGGTAACTTCCAAGGATGCGGCTTATAAGGAGTAGACGTGAAGTCTCCTCACTGACCGTTGCAGGAGGCTAATTGTCCGGAAATGTGCACTCGGTTCGACCACGTTCCGAACACCATCCCATAATGTGGGCAGGTGTGCAAACCATTACTCCGCCGCGAAGGTCGGTAGGACCTTCCGGATCTCTGCTGCCGTGACGGAAGCTCCGGCCAAGGTGGGATGAAACTTTGCCCCTTGTGCTGGCGCTGCCCCGTTGACCCAGGGTACAGCGGCACAGGCGTCGTGTCCGGCTGACAAGTTAGCCATGTCAACTACGTTGACTCCGGCTTCTTGCGCGCTAACGCGTGTGACTTGCGCCAGCAGTTCACCAACCTGCCGCATCGGCACGGCATCCGCATCGTTGATGCCCAGCTTCGGACAGGTACCCGAGAACGGCAGAATTGCTGGGTAGGTGACGACAACGATGCGTGCATGCGGAGCACGGCGACGTATCTCCTGCAGCGTGGCCAGCAGTACTTCGCCCAGCTTCGGGAAGGCTCGATCCTCGGCTGGCTTCAACTTCTTCGGCCAAAGGCGCAGCAACGAACCTGTTACGCCTGCTCGTGAGCGCGCCGCCAGAAGGGTGAGATCGCCGATGTAGGAGACGTCGTTGCCGCCCGTCGTCAGTGTTACAAGCTGCGTGTTGTTGCTAAGAGCATCGACTTGTGGGCCCAGAAAATACTGACCTCCGTGGAGTATATGGGTGGTCGTTGCGCCGGAACAGGTCATGTCTGTCAAAGAGAGGTTTAGCATTTTTGCCAGCTGCTGCGGGTAGCCGTTGCTGCTCTTGAGGCAAGCATAGGGGCTACCCGGCAGCCGAGGCCCAAGACCGAAGCCCGAAGCAAAGGAGCTCCCCAGCGCGACGTACTGCGCAGTGCTCTTTGGCGGGCGCTTGCATTGGACGACCAGCACGCTAAGCCCCGCAAGGGCGAGCGCGAAGGCCGTGCCCGTGATGCCGATTGCAATCGCTTTCATCCACGAAGCCATGTCATCTCTCCCACAACATCATCGTTACGGTCCAAACAAAGTGTCCGCGTTACAGCATCAGACCAGATGCTGCTGAATGAGGTCGTTCGCACAGGCAAGAACCACTTCCGAGGCGGGCCGGGGACGCCAGCCAAGAAGCGCATCCGCTTTGCTTGCGTCGTAGTTGGTGCGTCGCCCAAGCATCGGCGCCATAAAGCGGGCTTCGTGTTGAAACAGAGCCGCAAGACGAAGGATGAGGTCGGGAAGACGGCGGGTAGGCACCTTCGCGGCTGCCGGGCCGAAGTTGTCCCGCAACAGTTTTGCCATGTCCGCCATCCAGAGAAAGTCGCCGACGCCGAGAAAGCGCTGCCCTGCGGCCTTTGGAGAACGCATGGCTAAAATGTGCAGAGCTGCAAGATCGCGCACACCCACAAGACTGAAGCCGATCCTGGGAAGAGCGGGAACCTTTCCGGTCAGCATGCGGGAGATCAGCTCGACCGAACCGGAAACCGTTCCGGTCATCACAGGCCCGAGAACCATGCCGGGCAAGATCGTTGTCAGCTCCATGGTGCCTTTTGTTTGTTCTATAAAGTCCCATGCTGCGCGCTCCCCGAGTGTCTTGGAACGCGCATAGGTGCCAAGCCCCTTCTCCTCGGAATCGGTCCATGTAGTTTCGTTCGTTGCTGCCGAAGCAGCTTCACCATCCTCTACCAAAGGTTTCGCCGCAACCGTGGACGAGGTGAGCACAACCCGCTGAACACCCTCATTCTGAGCGGCCTGGAGAAGACGAATCGTTCCTTCGCGCGCAGGACGGAGCAGGTCCGCCTTCGGCTCTCCCTGGCCCATTGGAGAAGCTACGTGAATCACGTAGTTACATCCACTCACAGCATCGCTCCAGCCGTCGTCGTTCAACAGATCGGCAACGGAGAAAGAGAGCCGATCTCCTGGATTGACCTGCCCTGCCACTGCCTTGCGTACCACGTCCTCACGCGAACGGCTGCGCACTGTTGTGCGCACACGGTAGCCCGCCTCCAGCAGGTGCACGAGGATCCACCCGGCAATGTAGCCTGAGCCACCCGTAACCAGTACCGTTTCTGCTCCCTGAGAGTATGGATGGCCGTTGTTTACTTGCGGTATCTGTTGCATACCTACATACTAAGAGTGACCAGAATCGGTCACAAGAGGGCACTTTGACGAAACCAGGTCACCGCAACGTAACTGCCCCTTGTCGGTCGACTGGCTTCAGCGATCTCCCCGCGGATGTCTGCCAGTCTGTCGGCGGCGTGCTGGCACGTGTGGGCGACAAATGGTCCATTCTCGTCATCGCCATGCTGTCCCGCGGAAGTATGCGGTTCAGCGAGTTGAAACGTAGTCTCGGCTCGATATCACAGAAAGTACTCACCACGACCCTGCGAGGATTAGAGCGTGACGGCTACATCACACGCAAGGTGACACCAAGTATCCCACCCCGAGTGGATTACGACCTTACCGAGCTCGGAGCAGATGCACTGCTCCCTGTGACCGCGCTGGCGATGTGGGCCTACTCTCGCCGCACGGACGTTGAAGCCGCTCGAAACCGTTTTGATCAGCTATCCGAAGCCATCGCGTGACAAACGACGGTATCCCCTTCCCGGACGTATTCCATGAGCTGCTGGAACTGGGGCCGGTGCATGTCTTTGCCGGAAGCCTTATCGGTGAAACGCTTGTCGAGGATCGCCTGGCTCGCAACCTGGACGACCTTCGCAAGATTGTCCTGGGACTTACCGAGCGGGGAGTCCACGTGCGGTTTGAGAAAGAAAACTTGACGTTCACCGGCGAGGATTCCCCCATGTCTCATCTGCTGTTGAGCGTCATGGGCGCGTTTGCCCAGTTTGAGCGGGATTTAATTCGTGAGCGGCAGCGGGAGGGAATCGCTCTGGCGAAGCAGCGGGAAGGTGCTTACGTCGGCCGCAAGCATTCGCTCAGTCCGGTACAGGCTAAGGAGGTCTGCCGGCGGGTCGCGTTAGGAGAATCGAAGACGAAGCTGGCGGAAGAACTGAGAATCAGCCGCCAGACCTTATATAGATATGTCGCCGGAGCAGGGCATTGAAGGCCGGTCGGCAGCGGGTGTTGCACTGCCCCTGCGGAAATGCGAAGGTGCTTGCCCTCGGTCTGTGCGCGACCTGCTATACGCTGAAACGGCAGGATGAGGAGTATTTCGGCGGTTTGCGCGAAACAGTGCTTGAGCGTGACGGCTATCGCTGTAGGGTTTGCGACGCCTCCGGTCGAGACAAGCGGTCCATCATCGTGCACCACCGTGTACCGGGCAAATCGGTCCTGAACCTGATGGTCTCGCTCTGTCCCGGCTGTCATGCTAAAGTTCACCGTACCAGAGCTGTGCTTTCAGCGATGCCACCTCTGCTGCTGACGTTGTGGAGAGAGCAGCACCCCGTAGGACATGAGCAGAGGCAACTCGACTTCGCAACTAGCGAGGCGGTCGCCCGCACGATCTTACTTTTTCAGAATGAAGACATCGAACCGGTCCGCTAAGTCAGCCAGCGTCCCTTGCGCAGATCGTAAGCCTTCGCTTTCCTACGAAGATCATCGCGATGAGGTTGGCCATCCTTCAACCTTCTGCTATCAACGCTCCACGTAAAGAATCAGCTGTATACGAACGGTTAATCAGCTGTATTCTCGAGCACATGCACATCCGAGCTTCGCTGCACGGCGCCGCACGTTCGTGTAAACCACAGGCAGAGGTCTCATTGCACAGGAGGTCCTAACAGGGCCGGAAGCGTGAATTTGAGGAAGCGCCGCAGGGAAGCGGGAGAGCGTTCCACCTTCATGCGGAGCATGGCACCATGCCAGGCTTCTAGGAGTGCGGCGGCGAAAGGCTGGGCGGCACCCTCAAGCTGCAGGTGACCTGAGCGTTGCGCTTCATTGATGACATCTGTAAATGCGGCCTCGGCACCGTCGAGATATTGGCGAACACGTTCACGGATGCTTTCGCTGTGTTCTGCCGCTTCCAGCGCCATGTTGCCGGCCAGACATCCGTATCGCCAATCATTCTCTGCAAAACGTTCCACAATCGTTTCGAAGTACGCCTGCAGACGCGCAAGCGGCGGCCGGCTCTTGTCACGCAATGTCTGCTCAAAGATGCTCTGAATTTGTCCCGTGTAGTACTCCATCACCGCCACACCAAACTCTTCCTTAGAAGCGAAGTGGTTCGTAAAAGAGCCCTGTGCGACCTTCGCATCAGCCGTGATCTCACGCACACCGGCCGACGCAAAGCCGCGCCTATGCACGGTCTGCGTACCAGACGCGATGAGTCGATTTCGAAACGAGGTACGCCCCATGTACAAATAATACAGTCGTACGTATATTCGGGAAAGTGATCCATTCCAAGCGTGATTGAGCGTAAGGGCTGAGAAGGAGCAACATGCATCATCATCAGGTTCAAGCACGAGAGGTGGAGCTCCACGTCGCGGAGGAGAGTGCCTCAATCAGTAGTTCAGCGGTTCTGCTTTGCCACGGATTCCCGGCAATCTGGTCAAGTTGGAAGTTCCAAATGGCGGCTTTAGCCAAAGCGGGTTACCGCGCCATTGCTCCGGATATGCGCGGTTATGGCAAATCGTCCGCTCCCGACGATGCTGAGGTTTATACCCCGTTGCACACGGTGGGCGATCTTGTCGCAATTCTGGATGCACTTGGTGTAGAAACCGCCACCGTGGTCGGCCACGATTTCGGAGCGAGTGTGGCCTGGAATGCAGCCATGATGCGCCCAGATCGTTTCACAGCCGTTTGTGGAATCAGTGTCCCCTACATGGCTCCGGGTGGTGAAGGGTTTCTTGCTCAGTTGCGAGCGTCTGGTGCACAGGATTTTTACATGTTCGACCAGATGGCGGAGCAGGCCGATCAAGCCTGGAGCGACGCGGCCGTGACGATCCCAGGTGCGTACTATTGGACCTCGGGACAGGCTCCGGAAGACACTCGATGGGACCCTTTCAAACCCTCGCGAGGTCTGCTTCGACGGGTGCTGGAGACCCTGAGCACCATCGATCAGACGTACATCGACGAAGCGGTACAGGAGTTCACCCGCACAGGTTTTCACGGCGCTCTGAACTACTACCGGGCCATCGACATCTTCGCGCGGCACTGGGACGCTTTTGCCGGAGCCAAGATCAAGCAGCCATCCATGTTCCTCGCAGGAGAACGGGATGGCCAAAATCGACTGACTAAGCCGGATCGTGAAGCGATGACGAGCGAACTGCTCGATCTACGCAGCTTTGTAATGCTCAGCGACATAGGGCATTGGCCCCAGCTTGAGGCAGCGGAGGCAACCTCAAAAGAGCTCTTACGTTTTCTTGCGGACCTGTGACGTTTGTACAGGCGGCCGCAAACGGCAGATGACCGAGATCAAGGCTAAAGCGGTGAAGAATCTACTACTCAGCGGAGTTCTGCACGTGATGCAGCAAGCAATCTGGGCGTTTCGATCCCGACTCTATATGGGTCCCTGCGTCAACGCACGTGTAGTGGTTGTGCACTCAAGCCAGTCGTTCGAATGCCGAATAAAATGCATCGAGGCGCATTTGAGCTCGCCACATCGACCATCCGCAGTGCTCCCAGTACAAAGAATCATTGTAAGGGCTAGGCCGAGGCCTACTTAGGAGAGATAGAGCTTGATCGTTCGTGCAAAGCCAAACTTCTGGCACCTGATGTGGATGTTTCGGCTATCGATCCTTCCACGCATTGCGCTCCATCTACTTTCTGTGTTCTCAGTCTCGTGCGCCGTTCTTATTGTTGAGAAGACCGGATCGAAGCTGTTTCTTACATGGAACGCAACTCCATTCACTCTGCTCGGGATCGCGCTTTCCATCTTTTTGGGGTTTCGAAACAATGCCTGCTACGACCGATGGTGGGAAGCCCGGCGCGTTCTGGGCGGCTTAAGTGGTGAGCTACGGTCTTGGGCCAGGCTGAGCACGACGCTTCCTAGTCGCCCAACGGCAACCGGCCATGTGCCGCGTGAAAGGCTTGTCAGGGTAGCCATCGCCTTTCAGTACGCACTTACGGCGTACCTTCGCAGGCAAGTTCCGCTTCCACCGGAGATCGACAGATATGCTTCCGAAGAGGATTCTACACATGGCAGCAACTTGCCGGATAGCTTGCTCCGAAGGCTCGGTACGAGTGTCGGAGAAATGCTCGCTTCTGGCGAGATCGATGAACAGACCTACAGGATCTTCGATGACCGGCTCAACGCGTTCACCGCAGCCCAGGTAGCGTGCGAACGCATACGGAACACACCCACTCCGTTTACGTACACTTTGCTGCTCCAGCGCACAGCTTACGCCTATTGCTTTCTGCTGCCTTTTGGTTTGAGTACGACGCTTGGCTGGGGTACTCCGTTCTTTTGCAGCTTGGTCGCGTATGCGTTCTTCGGGCTTGATGCCCTCGGCGATGAACTGGAAGAACCGTTCGGGCGTTCCCTGAATGCACTGCCGCTCGACTCCATGACGCGCAACGTGGAGATCAGCCTCTTGCAGGCGCTTGGGGAAACGAACCTGCCGCCAGCATTGGAACCCGTGAACGACTTGCTCTACTGAGAGCCTCCTTAGCTGGCAAGCCGGCCGATTCCGCTCGACGTGCGTATTCATCTCAGTGAGCTTCTCTGAGGTCTTAAGGGATCGAACTTCGAAGTCGTCAATAGAGCATCCAGGCTGAAGCGTCCGGGACCGCACAGGAGCACAGCGAGGGATCCACAGAGGTACAGAACACAAACCTCTCCATGATCCGCCCCGGTACCAAAGAGCTGAGCTCCGTGCACAAAGATCCACGCCACCAAGATATTCAAGAAGATGAAGGAAGCTGACAATCGAGTGGCAAACCCGGCCACTAGGAGAAGAGCAGCGACTACGTCGGACATGGATGCGATGGACAGGCTCAGCCTAGGCCCCAGGTGAAGCGGATCTGGAAAGCTGTTCGCCATCTGAGCGAAGCCCGTAAGTTTCTCAAGTCCGTGCTTGAGAAAAAGAGTCAGTCCGAGTGAGGCTCTTAGAGCAAGGAGCCCAAGGCTGGTGCCGGAGCTGTCCTCGTTAATTGCAAAGATGGATCGCAGAGTCACGGGATACCTCGAACATCTGTTGCATGCATGCCGTTGCGTCTTGGAGTAGAGTGACGAAGATCTGCACGCGGACTTTGCTGCCCTCGCGTGCAGGCCTCCAACGGACTTACTTCTTTTGCTGCATCTTCTCGAGTGTCAGGACTTCATCGGCCCGACCCCATCCGCCATCGGCTACCTCGTCGATCAGGACCATCGTGAAGGGACGCACATCTTCTCCGAAGTACTCGGCGAAGATATCAGTGGTTTTATGCACGATCTCTTCCTTCTGCTTGGCATTCAGCGTGCCTTGGGGGAACTTGTAGTTGGCGAATGGCATGGTGTATCTCCTTTGTGGATGGTTCGAAATAATGGGTCTGCATCAGCTTCAGCGGGCGCGGGTTACGCCTTGCTGGCTTCAGCTGTGGGCGGGTGCCAGGCACCGATCTTATTCAACATGCCAAACCAGTCCTCAAGGTGCCAGGTGTGGGTAAGCCGGCCGTCCTTGAGGTAGTGGAACTCATGCAGGGCGATGTCGACCTGCTGGCCTGTCGGCGGGACACCCATGACCTCCCCGAGATGCGTGCCTGTGATGCTTGCCCGCACTCCGGCTCGACCGGGGGAACCGAAGATCTCATGGACCGCGATTTGCAGGTCCGGGAACGCCGAAAGGAAAACTGAGGTGATCTGGTCTTTCAGACCACCCGGCCCGGCACCCTGGCCGGGAGCGAGTGGAATGTCCTGCCAGTCCGGCGCACAGACCTCGTCAAGGAGATCCGGGTTGTGATCCGTAAAGGCTCGATAGAAGGTGGTGATCGCATGCACCTCTTGTTTGGTAAGCGCGGATGATTGCAGGGTCGTTGCTTCTGGCATACTTCTCCTTTGGCTGCGTTGCTGGAGGGATCAGTCTTAGCCGTATCAGCCCTAGGCCTGTGACTTGACGGTGAGCAGGTCTTCGAGTCCGATGCGGCGTAGGAATTCCGCGCGGATCCGGTCGGCCACAACACCGACAACCTCGCCACCATCCTGTGCAGGATCGACATAGACACGGAATGGCCGCTGGCCGAAAGGAAGGCCGACGATGCGCACGATTGCGCGTGCCACTTCACTAACATCGGCATCTGCAGGAACCGTCGCCGAAAGCGCCTTTGAGGTGGACTCCCCAAAGCCTTTGTAGGGCCCATCCTCGTATGCCGCTACCCTCTTTGTGTCTTCCGGCTTGCCGGCGTTTGCGAAGTGGTTGGTGCCGGAGGTAAAGGCGCCGGGCACAACGATGGAGGTTTCAATACCCCATCGGCTGAGTTCCCCCGCGTAGCTGATGGCCAGCGAATCCATAGCGGCTTTAGCCGCAAAGTACGGAGCCAGATACGGTGGTGTGCCACCGCGTGTGCTGGTACTGCCTACCCAAACCAGGAGACCCCTTTTTTGTTTCCGGAGCTGGGGCAGAGCGGCGCGGTTGACCCGCTGTGTCCCCAGCACGTTGATGTCGTAGAGTTCCTCGAACTGCTCCGTCGTGAACGCTTCTGCCGGTCCATAGGCCATGTGACCCGCGTTATGGACGACAACGTCGACCCGACCCTGTTCCTTCACAATCGAGCCAACGGCTGCATCGGCAGATTTCTCCGACGTAACGTCCAGTTCGATGGTCTGTAGATCGACACTGCGTTCCTTTTGGAACTGTGAGAACTCCTTGACGATGGCAGCGTTTTTGCCTTTTGTGTCGAGCATGCTCGCGTAAACGGTGTGACCTGCAACAGCGAGAGCGCGCGCGGTGAGTGCGCCGAACCCACTCGACGCACCCGTAATCAGGATGACTTCTTTCATGCTTTTCTCCTTCCGCTCAGGCAAAACCGCCGTTAGGGCGAACGACCTGGCCGTTAATCCAGCCGCCATCCGGTCCGACCAGGAAAGATACAACCCGGGCGACATCCACGGGTTCACCGAGCCGCTCGAAGGGAGCAATCTTGCTGAGCTGCTCGATCTGCTCCGGAGATTTGTCGTTCAGGAAAAGCGGCGTGGCAACAGGGCCAGGTGCCACCGCATTGACGCTGATGTTGCGGCCTCGGAGCTCAGCAGCAAGGACCTTGATCAGGCCTTCGACGCCGGCTTTCGAAGCGATGTAGGCTCCGTAGGTCGGTGTGGACTTTGCGATCACGCTGCTGGAAAGCGCGAGGATGCGGCCGCCGTCGGCAACATGCTGCGCCGCCTGCGCCAGCACGAGAAAGGTGCCCCGTAGGTTTGTGGCGATCACCTTGTCGAACAGCTCGACATCGTTCTTGATGATGGGTGATAGCGGCATAATTCCGGCGCTGTGCACGACGGCATCGATCTGTCCGAACTCAGAGAGCGCACGCTCAAACAGCTGCTTAACGTCCTTCTCCTCAGAAATGTTTGCCTTCACCGCAACGGCCTTGCCCGCCGCGGCCTTGATCTGTTTCACGGCCTTGTCGGCCTCGTCGGACTTACCCGAGTAGTTCAGAACCACGGAAAGGCCATCTGCAGCCAACCGCTTTGCGATCTCCTGTCCGATTCCGCCGGACGCTCCCGTAACAATTGCCGTTCTCCCCATGCTCTTCTCCCTTGCACGCCCAATCCTCGAGTTCGTGTCTAGGGTTAGAGCCTTTACAAGAGCTGACCGCACCATGCATAGTGCTGATAGCTACTATGCGCCTCACGCAGCTACGTCAAGCCGATCTCAACCTCCTGGTAGTCTTCGCCGTGCTCGCGGAGGAGCGTAACGTGTCCCGGGCGGCAGATCGCATCCTGCTGAGCCAGCCTGCTGTCACCCGCGCCCTGCAACGGCTGCGTCAGATGTTTCAAGACGACTTGCTGGTGAGGGTGTCGGGAGAGTACGAGCTCACTCCAAAGGGTGAGAAACTCCTTCGGGAGATAGAGTCCGTGCTGCCGCGAGTAGACCGCTTGCTCTCAGGCGGAGATTTCAATCCCTCCGAAGAGGGTGCCCACTTTCGTATAGCTGGTACGGATTATGCGGCGCGCGTCCTTGCAGCGCCTCTCGCAAAAGCCTTTCTGGCCGCGGGAGAGGATCTGTGTTTCACCGTACATTCCCTGGTAGACGGCGTGTTCGACGCCATGGATCGGGGCCGGATCGACCTGCTTCTCCATGCCGATGACGGCAACGTTCCTTCACACCTTTGCCGTGAAACGATCTTTGAAGAGGACTTTGTCTGTGTGGTGGCCAAGAACAGCAAGTTCGGCCAGACGCTTACGCTACCGGCATATCTGGAGGCACAGCATATCGGCGTCACTATCCTGGACGGTTTGCAAACCATACCGGATCAGCGGCTGGAAGCGATCGGCAAGAAGCGGCATGTCGCCTTCCGGGTTCCATACTTCTCCGTTGCGATACAAGCCGTGGCCGGAACCGAACTCGTAGCGACCATCCCAAAGCGCATGGCGACGCTCCCGGAGAGCTTACATTCAGACCTCAGAATCGCAAAAGCACCCAAGCCCATGGGTAAGTTCAAGTACCTCATGGCCTGGCACCCACGCATGGACAGCGACGCCCCGCATATGTGGCTGCGAAGCAGTCTTCGCACACTTGCTGAAAGTATCTAGAAAGCAGCCGCCTTTGCAGCGAGTCGTTCGTCAGACACGAACTTCTTCGGCGACAGACCGGAGAACCTCTTGAAGGCAGCACAAAAGGCGCTTTGGGATTCGTACCCGATTCCAAGCGCCACCGCACCCAAGGTTTGTCCTCCCTCCCTGAGCCGGTGCGCCGCCAGGGTCATGCGCCAGCGAGTGAGGTAGGCAATGGGTGTTCCTCCGACAACTCTCTTGAAGTTTTGAGCGAATGCCGTCCGAGACACCCCCACGGTATGCGCTAGCTCTTCGAGGGTCCACGCGTGAGCGGGCCGCTCGTGCATACAGGCAAGCGCAGTTCTGATCCGGGGTTCGGCAAGAGCGGCGAACCACCCCGAACGATGCTCGCTTTGCTCCTGGTGTAAACGCAATGCGTCGATGAGGAGCATGTACGCTACCTGCTGCGCGACCAGCGTTCCGCCTACCTGCGGTTGCCGCATCTCGCTAAGAAGACGCTGCACACCCCACCGCATCGAAGCGCATTGCTGATCGCCGGTGAGAAGAACGAGTGCGGGCAAGGCGTTCAGGAGAAAGCCCGCATCGCCCTCAAGATCGAAGTGGGTTCCAAAGAGAAGGAAATCCTTTCCGGGTGTAACTGGCAGCACGCCCTGGTACCGCGCAACGGCCGCGACGATCTGGCGCGCATCGACCGGCGGCCGCTCTAAGTCGCTGGCGATCACGAACGGTCTGCCGTGGGAAAGCAAGAGACAGTCTCCTTGATGAAGCTGGACTGGAGAGACCCCCTCTACCGCTAACCAGCAGGTTCCTTCGACCACCATGTAGCACTTGATCCCACGATACGCAGGCAGTAACAAGGACCATGGATTGCCTGCGGACAGCGCGCCGGTCACATAGGCCTTTGGTTTGAGCAGGGAGAGCACATCCGAAAGAGGGTCCATGTGGTTTGTACGCTCACGACAAGAATATGTACCTATAAGCATTGATCGTACAGAGGAGACGGCCTAACTTTCCTGTATAGACCTTCGCGGTCCTGCAAAGGAGAGTGAATGACAACCAGTGCCAGCGTTCAAACAAGAACCGTTCGGTTTCAGACTTATGGTGAACCGGCCGAAGTGTTGCGGTTGGAGGAAACGACGCTGCCAGGGCCTGCAAGCCAGCGTGTCCGCGTAAAAGTACAGGCCTGCGGTTTGAATCCAGCCGACTGGGCCTTGTGCCGGGGTCTGTTCGCCGGAGGCCTTCCACGCGGAATCGGTTTAGAGGTCGCTGGAATCGTCGATGCTGTGGGCGAAGAGGCCAAGGACGTAGAACTCGGTCAGCTTGTGTTCGGTCCAGTCGATTTCGTTGGTACCAACAGCGCGGGCGCTTCCGACTACGCGATGTTGCAGCATTGGACGCCCGTGCCGCCGGGACTAGAGCCGATGTATGCCGCGACTCTGCCGATGGCGGTCGCGATTGCTTACGGCAGCCTGGATTGCCTCGGCGTCGAAGCAGGAAAAACGGTGTTGATCAACGGTGCAGGCACTACGGTAGGGTTCGCAGCGGTTCAGATCTCGTTGCTGCGCGGAGCACGGGTGATTGCAACGGCCGGGGTCACCTTCGCGGATCAGCTGCGTGCTTTGGGCGCTGTCGTAACGGCGTATGGCGATGGCCTGCCGGCAAGAGTTTCGGCCCTGTTGGACACTTCGCCGGACCTGATCTTTGACGCTGCGCCCGTCAGTGGTGCTCTGCCAGCGCTCGTGCAAATCGCCGGCGACCCAAAGCGGGTCATGACGATCAGCGACTTTGCAGCTGCAAAGACACTTGGTGTGCGCTCGAACCTGGAGGAACCCGGCATGCGCATACGCTATGACGTTCTGGGGGAATTTGCGGATCTTGCGGCAAAAGGCAGCTTCTCCATCCCGATCGCCCGCACGTTCGCTCTAGACGATTGGAGGACGGCACTCTCCGTCAGCGAAACCCAGCAGGCACGGGGCAAGCTCATTCTTCTACCCTGATGGCTCCTAGACTCCATTTGGGTAGGAACTGAAAGTCGCAAAGACACCGAAGCCCATGAGCAGGTTCAGGTCGATCAAGAACGTCCCGGGCTGAGATTACGTCACTCTGTGCATCTGAACAGACTTCTGGTATCTGACTGGCGTGTAGCCTGTCAGTTGTTGAAAGTCACGGATCAGGTGAGCTTGATCCGCGTAAGCCAGTTCAGCGGCAAGCTGTGAGAAAGAGATGGTCTGATTCGAATGAAGCCGCTCTAAAACTTCGTGTAGCCGGTACCTTCGGATGACCCACTTGGGAGAGACGCCGACATGTTGATCGAAAAGACGTTCAAGGGACCGAACGCTCGTACCAGCTTTTTTTGCAAGAGCGGACACTTTTGTCAGGGTAGAGTCTTCCGCAATCAGGTCTGTGAGTTGACCGGCGAACTCGGCCTGTGGGTTGCGATTGGTAGGGATTTGTCCTAGAAAGCTGGACATCTGGTCTATGGCATCAGAAGGGCGAAGCCTCTCCGCGATGCACAGCACTTTAGGTCCGAAGATTTGTGCGGCTGGAACGACATGATTCGTCAGACCACAGGTGGACTGCTCGGAAAAGCAGCGGAGTCCACCTGGCCGGAACTTGACCCCGAATACCCAAGCCTGTCCTTCAAGGCACTTCGAGAATTTTGCGGATTTGACGCCGTGTACTTCTGCAACGGTGCTCGATGAAGATCGTTCATCGAAGCTCCGCGTAAACGTGAGATGGATGTTTGGATGAGGCAGCGTCTCCTGCACCTGCGGGCTCCCGGAGGGAAAGTCCCACTGCACCATCCAGAAGTGCTCTATGCAATGTGAGAGCTGTGGAGGTGACTTTACACGACGATGCGTAAAGGCTCCGCTTACGCTGGCCTGAGCCCTTCTCAGGACACCTCTTGGCGGCGAAACAACGTAGCCCGACTCCTGCATCAAAACCCTCTCCCGAATGTCGCATTTGTTCAATCATTCTGTGTGACGTGACACTAGTCTGCTGAATGTATGGGCATGAATCAAGCATTGAAAACGTGGTTCGTTTTATCAGTCGTTCTTCTCGCAAATGCGGGGTATTGTTCACGGTCAGTCCACAGAAGGGAAATGCCTTATGAAGCACGCAGTTGGTCCATTTGAGGTGAAGGTTGTTCCATCCGGGAGAGCGCCGAGCGGCAACGAAGAGCTCGGGGAAATGAGCTTCACGAAGGTGCTCTCTGGAGACATGATGGGCACGAGCAAGGGCCTGATGCTCACCAGTCTTACTAGCGACACCGGTGCCATGGCTTATGTCGCCCTGGAGACCGTGCCCGCCTCTCTTCATGGGCGCAGTGGGACATTTGTCTTGATGCACAATGCGACCACCCGGAAGGGAGAACCTGAAGCTGATTCTCTCCACATCGGTATAGTTCCAGGCTCAGGGACAGGCGCGCTGATGGGGATCTCCGGAACTCTTGCCATTCAGAAAGACGCTCAGGGAAACCATTCTTATAGCTTTGATTACGAACTCCCGTAAGGAATGACAAGTTGACTACTTGGAAGCAATCACACCTCAATCGTGGAAATGACCGGCCCATGCAAAGGGTGGAACGATGAATCTGTCCCACCCTTCGCACAGCCCGTTGGGAGACGCCGATGCTGCCAGCGTCTTCCACATTTCGCACCGCTCCGGCGACGGGTGTATGTATGTAATTACAGCAATACGATTAGAGGCTTAGGCCGATACCGTAGCCGCGCTGAATTTCCCGCTGCGGCGGTTTCTGTGCCTGTTCGTGCTGTGGTGTCTTCTCCCGCTCGGGGGCTTTCTGCTGCTGAACCGCTGGGGCCGTGGTGTGGATAGAGAAGTCCCGCGCGTGGACGGGAACACTTCTTAGGGCTTTGGCCTGCGTTGCATCACCAGTGACGATGAACCGCTCGGCCGAAACGCGGCGGGCGCTTTCGACGGCATAGCCATGCTCAACGTGCCGGGCCTGCTTCGCGGTGAGGTCCATTTCCTTCCCACTGTCCAGCCGAACCTTTAGGCCACCCCTGTCGTCGATCCTGGTCACGGTCGCGAAGTCACCAGCTCGAACGTTTAGCTCTTTGTCATTCCGCGTAATGCGGATGCGCTCGCCCTGAGAGATAGGTTGCAGCTCCGGGCGGTAAACCTTGGAATCGTTGGTCGCGGTCTTCAAGCGGGACGGGCTGTAGGTGACTAGATCATCCTGGCCGGTTCTTACAATGATTAGGTTACGGCGCGAGTCCACGGCTTCTACGGTGGCCTCGGTCTTCGGCAGAAGCCCATGTTTCGGGCTGCCCTTACCGTACTGGATCACGTCGCCGGGTTTGTAATCTGCTGCCCGGCCAGCCTGCTTGAAATGCTGCTCTTTCAACACTAGACGGTCGCCCTGGTCCCTGCCAAGTCGGCCTGCCTGCTGCAGCTCGGCCCGAATCTGGGCTGTGATGGCTGCTCGATCCGCCTGCTTTTCTGATAGAACAACGGTCCGGTCCCGCGTAGTAGCGTACTCTTTCGCGACTGCGGAGATCCGTTCGGCAGGCTGGGCGTGCTGGTGGACCTTGCCCTGGTCCTTGAGCCTATCTATAAATACGTCTGTTTTCTCTGCTCTTAGGTCCTCGATTGTCTGGCGAAGCTCCGTCTTCACCTCGGCTCGTGGAATCTCGATGGCGGCAGTTTTGGAAACATCAACCGCAAGCCGCTTGCCTAGTGAATCGGCGTCGTTCGTGTAGATGCGAGCATCCTGGGACGCACGCGAGACGGCAACATACGCAAGCCTAGTGTTCACTAAAGAGCGTGCGGTGCCGGTGTCGAAGTTCGCCAGAACTCGGTCCTGGGTCAACCCTTGCGAGCTGTGCGACGTGACAGCATAGCCATGGTCAAACTGGCGCAGCTTGGCCGGGTCGAAGGTGACGGAGCGCTCGCCCTTCCCGTCCATCCGCACATTCATCCGGCCTGGCTCGGCGGAAACGACAGTCGCAAGATCACGGTTCCGAATGTCGAGCTTTTTGTCGTTTGTCGTGAACTGAATCCGATCGCCAGCGGCGAACTCCCTGGCGCTTTCCCGGTAGGCGTTCACCCCGCGCAACCGCTTTGGATCGTAGCTGACGGTCTTTCCGTTCTCCAACTCGACGGTGAGCCGGTTCGCTGCCGTATCCACGCTTCGGACGATAGCGTAGCTGTCTTTGGCGATGCCCTCGGCCTTGCTGCCGGTGGTGTACTGGAGGACGTTCCCGACCTCGTAACGAGCTGCCCAGGTCCGCTCCGCGCCGGTCATATCGTTACGATTTGTGAGCGTGCGGAACGTCTCGGCCTGGCCGGAGAGGATGCCTTTCTCCTTCAGTTTCACGCGCACCGCCTCATTCAACTGCTGACGGCCTTTGTTGTCTGGGGAGACGATGATGGTGCTTTCCGGCTTAGTCGCGTAGTCGCGGGCGATTGCCTGAATGCGTTCCGGTCCGTTGGGAATCTCTGTAACCCGGCCCTGCTCGCGAAGCAACGCGACGCCGCGTTCGGTCTCATTCTGGGCGAGATGTTCGACCGCGCGCAGCAGCTCCGGGTCCTTCTGCCGCACGATCTGGTCAAGCTGCGCGGTCCGCATTCCGGCATCCTGCATCTGCTGGAACGGTCGTCCGGCCTCCACTCCCTGGTGCTGCCGCACGTCGCCAATCACCACAATGTGGTCATTGGGGCCTACCTTGTCGAGAAACTGCCGCATCTGTTTGGAACTAGCCAGGCTGGATTCGTCCAGCAGGTAGAGATGGCGGGCGTCCGGGTCGGCTGCGGTCTTGCGCTGGAGAAAACTCTGCAGCGTGTTGGCCTCAATCCCTGCGTCGCGGAGTTGGCCGCTTGCCTTCGACGTGGGCGCGAAACCTTCGACCGTGTAGCCGCTTTTCTCCGCGCCTTCGCGGATGGTCTCCAGGGTGGTCGTCTTGCCGGTTCCGGCTAGGCCGTGCAAGCCATGGACCCGGTCTCGTGAGGTCAGAATGTCTTCCACTACACGGCGCTGGGAGTCGTTTAGGAAGCCGCGTGAGTTGGCCTGTTCCTCGGCCATGGCTGCGGTTGTGATGGAAGAAACGGTGTTCCTGCCCTGGAGAACATGGTTGATATTTGCCCGTTCCTGCGCGATGGTTTCCGGCGTGGTGAACCGGCCAGCGGAGGCATACTTGGGGCTTTCTACGGAACGGAACTCACCAGCTTTTTGCCTGGCTTGGAACTCCTGCCGGATCTCGGCGGAGGTCACGTCTCCCATGCCTCGGCGAAGGGCGTCCCTCAAAATGACCCTCTCGTCCGCGACGGCTTCACGCTCAAAGGCGTGGGCTTTCGCGTATGTGATGGCCTCCCTCGCCTGATCGGAGCGCTCCGGTGTAACCGCATTCTCTCTGGCACGACTCCGGGCTGCGCTGATGACAGTCTCATGCTGGTTGCCGTAGGTGGCTGCGAGGTCGCGATGGGCTGCTAGGACCTGGGCAGGCGTGAGGTCCTGCTTGGCTTCGCGAGTGGCATGGGCGGCAATCTGGGCAGCTCCTGGTCCTGTGAAGCCGGCCTTTTCCATGTGCTCCCTGATCTGCGCGGAGCGGGGGCTGGACGCCTCCAGATACTCCGCAGAGTAGCCCTTGATTTCGGGTGCGCCGCTCTTCCCCGCCTCCATTTCGTATCCAAGGGTCTTGAGCCTTTGGAATAGCTCGGCTTGGTAGACGGCGGTCACATAGTTCTGGCTTTCAAAGAATGCCTTCTCCTGCAAGGCTCGGGTGGAACCGTCCGCTCGCTCGGTCACGTTGAAGATGACGGCGTGGGTGTGGAGCTGTGGCGCGGCGTAGCCGTCCACTGGACGGGCGGTGTCGTGTTCAAAGGTGGCAGCTACGAACTTCCCGGTAGTTTCGGCGGGGTTGTTGCCGCCGATCCGCGCCTGGGTAAACCGCTCCAGCTCGGCAAGGGCAACGCTCACGGCTTCACGATGGGCCTCCCGAACTCGCTCATCCCCGCCCATCAGAGCGGTCAAAGAAACAGACTTGGAAGGCGCGAACTGTGCGTCCCATCCGGCCCGGTGCTCGACCGCTTTTGTGGTCGAGCCGTCCGGGTTCTTGTATTCCTGGGCGTCACGATGTTTCACCATCTGCTCACCCGTCTCCGGGTGCTGTCCTTCGGCAAGACGGTTGAAGGCAAGCGAGCTGACCTCGCCGGAAAGTCCGAGCGAAGCTGCCAGCTCACCTCTCCATTCGCCCTTCACTTCTTCGTCCTGCTGGCAGTAACTCTGGGTCGAAGAGGCATAGTCGAGCTTGTGATATGTGGCGGCTTGTCCGGCCTTGAGCGCTGGGGAAATTGTGAGCATTTGAGCGGGGTCGTTTCTCTACATTCGGCTGAATTGGTGGTAATCCGGCTGCTGGGCGGGCCGCTTCTCCGGTCCGGCTTTGGGCCGGTCAAGCTCGCTGGATAGACACTCTTCCTGAACGGTCTCCTCCTCTGTTTTCGGTTCGGGCTGTACCTTTTCGGCTGTGCTTTCTTGCGAGACTTTCTGACTTTCCGGTGCTCGGTAGCCTCCGTGCCGACCTCGCCGCCCGGTGGTAGGACAACCGCCTCGGCGTCTTCTGCCTCATTGTTTTGGCTGTTTCGACTGGGGCTGTAACTTCATTCGGTGAGGGCGCCGGTTCTGCCGGCGCATCTGCTTGTTTGGGCGCGGGTTTGTTCTTTGGAGGACGGGGCTTCAGCGTGTCGGGATCGAAGCTCAGTTCCCCTTCCGCACCCGCGCGACTGACAAAGCCGGGCGTTGATTTGGGCAGGCTGACGTACTTGAAATCGAAGCGTGCTACGTTGTTTCCGTGCTTCAGGTAGGGGTGCAGGTCGTCTAGGCCGGTGATCTGTGATTCCATCACCAGCGGCTCGATTTGCCGGTCAAGAGAGTAGTTCCGACCCTGCTTCGCGCCGTCATGTTTCGTCTCCTTCACGCGCTCGATCTCGACGTAACCGATGGCGTTGGAGATCCACTCCGCAGCCTTCGGCTCGGCCGACTTCATGAAGAGCTTGGTTGCGGGCTGGGAGACCATAACCTCGGCCAGCTTGTCACCGTAGATGGCTTGGAACTGTGCCCTGCCCTGGAATCCGAGTACCATCGGGTTCTTGGATTTCCGGGCCTCGGTTAGAGCGGTGTGGAGCTGCGGAAGACGCTGCAAACTGGCCAGCTCGTCGATCACGAACCAGACTGTCTTCTGGTTCGGGGCGGGCTCATTCATTAACCGCATTACGAGCAGGTCAATCCAAAGGGAGTGCAACGGACGGAGCGTGTTCCGCTCGGTCGGGCGCGACGTGATGAACACCCAACCCTTGCGCGTTTTCGACCAGGAGCGAGCGTTCCACTCGCCATGGGCCTCCTTCTTTGTTGGCAGGAGCCGGAACGACTTCGCCACGATTCCCAGCGAAGAAAGCACACCGGCCCGCTGCGGTCCTGCGTTCTGGTCGATGTAGAACGCCATCTCGGTTCCCTCCACCTTTGCCAGCAACTCCTTGTCGCTGGCAAGCCAATCGGCGAGCTGGTGGGGCGTCGGCCCGTACTTCAGAAGGTGGGCAAAAATCTGTGCTGGCGTCTGGTGAAAGAACTCGTCTTTGCTCTCACCGGTCGGCTGGTAGAGCGAGGCGGCGACGGCATCCGCTTCAGCGTTGGACTCAATCTCCTGGGCTGGACCACAGTACGGGCAACGCGCGTCCAAGGGGTTTAGAATGACGTCGCCGCGCTCCGCGTCAAAGAACTTCTGGACGTACTCTGTCGCTGGATCGTAGACCACCGCGGAGTCTCCGCGCTCGGCAACCTGCATGAGGAGTTGGGTTATCAACTGCGTTTTCCCAACGCCGGTATCGCCCATCATGAGGAAGTGCTGCGCCTCTTTCTTGGCTGGAATGCGAATCTTCCCCTGCATCTCCGTTGTGTTGAACCCGATGCCATCGCCCTTCTGTTTGCGCACGAACTCTTCGGGGTTCATAAGGACTGGACCGCGTAGCAGCCGGCCATATTTCATCTCGCGGAACCTCTTCATATCCGCTGGAATGCTCACCCCGAGTAGGGCTACAAGCGAGAGTGCGGCCCATTCAAGACTGGCAGCGTACGAGGCGACAAAGCTGTCACCCTCGAAGATCGCACCGCGCAGCCAGCGGCTCATGGCTACGTCTGTAAATGTCTCCGGCTTGCCGGTGTAGAAGCCTCGGAAGCCTTGAGAAAGAGGAAGAGCTGAGAGCTGAACAGGCACCCGATGCCCGTCCGGAAAACGGTCTCCCCATCTTCAAAATCGACCGGCAACGCACGGTCCGTGAGGGCGACACGGTTGTGTGCCATTCGATGGACAGACTCGGCCGGAACCTGGATGATCTGCGGAAGCTGGTCTTTGGCCTTACGGAGCGCGGCATCCGTGTCGAGTTTCGAAAAGAGAACCTGGTCTTCACCGGAGAGGACTCGCCCATGGCGAACCTGCTTCTGAGCGTCATGGGCGCTATCGCGGAGTTCGAGCGGCAGTTGATCCGCGAGCGGCAGCGTGAGGGAATAACACTGGCGAAGCGTCGGGGCGTCTACAAGGGAAGACCTGCGACTCTGAGCCCAGATGTCATTACAACGCTCGTTACCAAACTGGCAGCCGGCGAGAAACCCTCGGTGCTGGCGCGTGAGTTTGGCATTTCACGCATGACGCTGCATCGGTACCGGACTAGGGCGGAGGCCTGAGATGAGGAATCCGCGGCAGCTTGTGATGCATTGTCCTTGCGGCAACGCGAAGGTCCTGGCAAAAGGGCTCTGTGCACCGTGCTACACCCTCAAGCGGCAGGACGAGGAATACTTTGGTGGCCATCGCGAGGAAATCTTGAAGCGGGATGACTTCCGGAGTCGCGTACCTGGCTGCATGACGACGAAGCGTGGCAAGCGGTCCGTAGCAGTGCACCATCGCGAGCCGGGGAACAGCGACCCGGGCAAGATGCTGACACTCTGTCTGGGGTGCCACGCGAAGGTCACTCGAACGCACTATGTACAGGATGACTGGCCGGAGTTCCTTCTGGTGCTTTGGAGAGAGCAGCACCTGGACGGACAGGAGCAACACTCCCTTCGGTTCATCATGAGCGCACCCGTGCCAAAGAAGATGCGATTATTTACTGACGAAGGGCAGGGGGAGTGCTCATGAGTGAGATCGTGTTGGCTCCGAGCGCAGATACCCTAAAAGCAGGGATTCCTTGATGCGCATAGGCGAATTCACCAAGCAGACCAAGGTGACTTCGCGCACAGTACGTTATTACGAAAGCCTGGATTGATTCTGCACGGCGAGCGCAAAGAAGCGGGTCAGCATCGCTATCCAGAGCAGAGTCGACTCTTAGCGTCCGTAAGCGCGTCGCCAGTATCCTCGTGGTGCCGAGGCCGTTTCCGCAGAGGTAGTCAACGAAGCGCAACGCTCAGGTCATCTGCAGCCTGAGGGTAACATCCAGCTAATCAGTTGCCGCATTCTAAAAGGCTTGGCATGGTGCCGCACTCCGTATGAAGTTGCACGCTCCAGCTAAGCAACAACAAACCACCTCGTCTAAGTGCCTCTGCTGATTTCAAGCACTCGAACACCAATGAGCAATGTTTGCGTTAGCTCGGAACACTCATGGAACTCTTGACAGAAGCTCCTTGATGAGCATATAAGCGTCCTCTGTGAGTAGCGAGTTAGGAGATGTGTTTTGCAACTTAAAACGGATGTGCCAACTTTTGGAAAGCTGATGGTAGGAGTCATCCTGTTCTGCAGCGCATTGACAGTCCCCCAGGCTAAAGCCGCCGAGGACCCGGCATACAGGACACTTTCTGCGGACACGCGCTTCTTCGTCCCCAAGCCTGCAGACGGCTCGATACAGCAAGCACTTAAGCTACTTGAGAAGGGGCAGCTTAGGAACGCAGTATTGATTGCAGAGATGGAGGCAACTCCACAAGCCGTTTGGCTTACAGGCGGCACCTCATCGGAGGTCATCTCCACAGTGACTCAGGTCTTGCATGAAGCAAGGCGGCAGCATGCGATACCGACATTCGTGCTGTATAACGTCCCGGGGCGCGATTGCGGCAGCTACTCTGCCGGGGGCGCTCAGGACACAGCAGCCTATACGGCTTGGATCGATGCGGTCGTCACCGCGATTGGATCCGAGAAGGTAATGGTGCTGGTGGAGCCGGACGCGCTCGCCAACCTCCCGAGCGACTGTGGTTACAACCCGGCGCAGGTCAACATTCCCCAGGCCACTGCTAACCGCTACAACCAGATCAGCTATGCCGTGACCAAGCTCGAAACAGGACTGCAAACCTCTGTCTACCTTGACGCGGGCAACAGCGCCTGGCACAGCGTTGGCGATATGTCAGAGCGCTTGGTCAAGGGAGGCTTGCTGCAAGCGCAGGGCTTCTTTTCAAATGTTTCGAACTACCGGCTCTCTAGTTACGAGGAAAAATTCGGCACCTGGATCTCCAAATGCGTTGCATTTGGGCAGAACTCTGCGGATGGTGGCTGGCGCCTGGGCCACTACGACTACTGCGCAAGTCAGTACTATTCGCCCTTAGGCATCGTAAATCCAAATGACATTTCTACCTGGACTTACTCCGATCAGTGGTACACCCAGAACTTGGGCGGTGCCAGTCCCATTACCCACTTTGTCATTGATACAAGTCGCAACGGGCAGGGCCCCCTCGATGCCAGCATCTATGGCAAGGCTCCTTACAACCAACCTGCTGCGGTAGTCCAAACTTTAGGTAATGGCAATTGGTGCAATCCCCCGGGGCGTGGCCTTGGCAATCAGCCCTCTGCGAACACCGGTGTCCCACTTCTGGATGCCTACCTCTGGGTAAAGACACCGGGACAATCTGACGGAGCCTGCGACGCCGCAGGTGGTGTCCGCGCGTGGGACTACAGCGCTTACACGCAACCTGGATGGCCGAAGGATAGTGCGAGTCAAGCGACATTCGACCCACTTTGGGGCGTCTCTGATCCTGCTGCGGGATTATGGTTCCCGCAGCAAGCACTGGATCTTGTACAGCGAGCTCAGTCAGCACTGAAGGTGCGTTGAGCGGCCTCGGTTCAGAAAAGACAAGTCCACGCTTAGTGCGTACGTGTCATTCTTCGATCTACACAGCACCGTGTGAGC
>CALMOM010000196.1:15438-17855 GCA_937873305.1 uncultured Terriglobus sp. | reverse complement strand
GTGGCGGGGGCTTGGGTGGGACAGGCTTTGGAAGCGGCGGGTAGCTGGCTTTGTGTTCGCCTACGCTCATGCAGCAAACCTGCTCTGATAGTGCATTAGGATGTTGTCTTCCGCCTTAGTCATCAGCTTCACGTCGTTCGGCAGAGCCGTGCTGCTCTTCGACACCTTTGCTTCTTCTTCCTGCAGCCGCTGCAGCGTCTCTGACGCTTCTTCCGCGTACATGTTTGACCATAGTTGCTGGTACTGGAAGCCGAGCGACTGCCAGCGATAGCTGAGGTCGGCGGATTCAATGGCATTCTTTTCGTTGGAAGAGACAAGCGAAATGGCACTCAGCATAGCCGACGCAAGCGCCAGCAGGCCTTTCGCCCATCCGTAAGCTGGTAGGACGGAAGTCAGAAGAGCGATTGCGGCTCCAGAGGACAGAACCAGCGAGCCGACGGTAAGCCAACGCTGGCGAATGCGAAGCCGCTGCACCAAGACCGCGAAGTACTGTGAACGCGTCTCGGCACCGATCAGGCTTTCCCATAGGCGGGTCTGTTCGAAGTCGCTGAGCGCGGGATGGTCAAGCGTCGCCATGGCTTTATGATGCTCGGTCACAATGCTAGATGCAAGCACGAACGGCTACTCCTGTGGCAACACAATGACTGTCGTAGCTTGGGATGCGTATGCTGGTGGGCATGAAACGATTGGTCGCCGCTGCTGCGCTCGTACTCTCCCTTGCTGTGTCACCGAGTTGGGCGCAGGCACCGAACACCCTGACCGCCAAGGAGAAGGCGGACGGCTGGAAGCTGCTGTTCGATGGCACGACAACCACTGGCTGGCGCAGTGCGCGGGGTGGTGGGTTTCCGACTACCGGGTGGTCGGTGCAGGATGGCACGCTGCACGTGACGGAGACGGGTGGCGAGGAGGCCGGGAACGGTGGCGACATTGTGACCGACCGCACGTACGGCAACTTTGAGTTGTCGGTGGACTTCAAGACGTCGCCCGGCGCGAACAGCGGCATCATGTATTTCGTCGACCTGGACCTAATGCCGTGGCACGACGGCCATGGGTCGCCAGTGGGGTTTGAGTACCAGGTGCTCGACGACGCGCTGCACCCGGACGCGAAGCGCGGCAAGGACGGCGACCGCACGGTGGCGTCGCTGTACGACATGATCCCCGCAGCCAAGGACAAGCCGATCCACCCGGTGGGAGAGTGGAACACGGCGCGCATCGTGGTGCGCGGCAAGCATGGCGAACACTGGCTGAACGGCGTGAAGGTACTGGAGTACGACCGCGACTCACCGGAGTTCAAGGCCATCCTGGCGGAGAGCAAGTATCACGTCTTCCCGCAGTACGGCCAGGGCACGAACGGCTACCTGCTGCTGCAGGACCATGGGTTTCCGGTGTGGTTCCGCAACGTGAAGATTCGAGAGTTGCCGGACGCTGCAAAATAGTACTCCCACTTACATCTTGGCGTAGCGAGAACTGCCTATTCAAGTTTGCCGCGACATACAGGCGCCGTCTCAGCTGAAGCTCCTTGAAGTAATCGTGCTGTCTTGGTGGCTAGAGCACTTGAAAGCAAAAGGACACCCTTAGAACAGGCCGCAGGTACAACTATCTTGTGCCTGCTTGCGAAGTTTATGCAGGTGTGAGCACCAAAGGAGCGGTCATTGAGCACGGCACAGAGCACGATTGCTCAGACATTCACGGCTTTCGCATCACAGCGAATGGCAAAGTCGCTCGTAAACATTACACGCTGCGTTGCTCAGCTAAGTGAAGAGCAGATGCGCTTCCGTAGAGGACCGCATGAAAACTCTGTCGCTAACCTGCTTGTGCATCTGGAGGGCAACATACGACAGTGGATCCTGTCCGGCATAGCGGAACAGCCTAGTGACCGCGACCGCGACGCGGAATTTGCACTTGACCTGACCATCGGCGGAGCGGATGCGCTCGCAGCGTTACGCGTGACCATTGACGAAGCACGCGCGGTAATTGAGGGCAGTTCGGCCTCGCGTCTCATGGAAACTCTCTCCGGCGACTTTGTCGGTGTGCAGGCGATTGAGGGTGTTGCGCCTGTGCACCTGCGGAAGCAGGTAGCATCGCAGCCCTTTGGCAAAGCACAGAGTGAGACAGTACTTGTCGCGATAGCACACATCTTTTCCCACCTTGAATACCATTCAGGACAGATCATTTTGATTACCAAACAACTAGTAGGACACGATCTGGATTTCACTACGCCACGTAAGGGCTAAAGGTGGCTGCACTGCACTCAGTAGTGTGCGTTATTTAACTGCAGCCTCACAATACACTCCAACCTTGATGAGGTATTTATGTGGCTCATTCGAGTTGAGCAACGAGAAGGGGGGGGGGGGGGGGGGGGGGGGGGGGGGGGGGGGGGGGCGGGGCGGGCCCCCGCCGAGCCCGGGCCGGTCGGC
>CALMOM010000196.1:0-15428 GCA_937873305.1 uncultured Terriglobus sp. | reverse complement strand
CTCTAGAACAGACGTGGAACCAGCGTGTATTTCGTTTACTCGGCGGCGGCGAGTTCTTCCTGCTCGCCTTCCATGCGCATCGCCTCGAGCTCGCGCTCTTCAGCGTCGTGCGCTTCCTGGACCTCAGCCTGGATCTTGGCTGCCGCTTCTTCCAGCTCGGGGCTGAGCTCGACGTTGCGGTAGTACTCCATGCCGGTGCCGGCGGGAATGAGGCGGCCGACGATGACGTTCTCCTTCAGGCCGCGGAGGGTATCCACGGCACCGTTGATAGACGCCTCGGTAAGGACGCGGGTCGTCTCCTGGAAGCTGGCAGCCGAGATGAAGCTGTCGGTGGACAGCGACGCCTTGGTGATGCCCAGCAGCAACGGACGGCCAGTAGGCACGCGGCCACCCTCGTTGCTGACACGCTCACGCTCCACGTTGTAGCGGAAGCGGTCAATCTGCTGCTCCATCAAGAAGTTGCTGTCGCCAACCTCGTCGATCTTCACCCAGCGCAGCATCTGCCGCACGATGGTTTCGATGTGCTTGTCCGAGATGGCTACGCCCTGAAGGCGATAGACCTCCTGGATTTCGTTAACGAGGTAGCGCTGCAGTTCCTGCTCGCCCAGTACAGCCAGCACGTCGTGCGGGTTCAGCGGGCCGTCGAACAGCTTGTCACCAGCCTGAAGGCGTTCGCCCTCCTGCACGTTGACGTAGATGCTGCGGGGCACGCTGTACTCGCGCTCTTCACCGGTGTCACCCGTAATGTAGATCTTGCGCTGACCCTTGACCACGTCGCCGAAGCGGACCACACCATCAATTTCGGCGATGGTGGCCGTTTCACGCGGCTTCCGGGCTTCGAACAATTCCACAACGCGGGGCAGACCACCTGTGATGTCCTTGGTACGGGTGGACTCACGCGGGATCTTCGCCAGGATGTCACCTGGGGCGACGTCCTGGCCATCGGTGACCATCAGGTTCGCACGGCTCGGCATCAGGTAGCGCTTCTTGGAACCGTCGCTGCCGTTGATGAGCAGTGCTGGCTGACGCTTTTCATCCGGAGCGTCCGCAACCACCAGGCGCGACAGGCCGGTGACTTCGTCTACTTCGTCGTTCAGCGTGATGCCTTCCTGCAGGTCCTTGAACTGGATGGTGCCACCAATCTCGGTCACGATCGAGTAGGTGTAGGGATCCCACTCACCGATGGTGGTGCCGATTTCAACCTGTGCACCATCTTCGACACGCAGCTTCGCACCGTAGACGATGGGGTAGCGCTCGCGCTCGCGGCCCTTGTCGTCGATGATGGCGACCTGGCCGGAACGGTTCATGGCAACCAGGTTGCCCTCCTTACCGCGAACCGTGTTCAGGTTCAGGTACTTGAGGGTACCGGCATTCTTCGCGTCCAGGCGGGATGCATCGCTGACGCGCGATGCCGTGCCGCCCACGTGGAAGGTACGCATGGTGAGCTGGGTGCCTGGCTCGCCGATGGACTGCGCCGCGATGACACCAACGGCTTCACCCATCTCGACCATCTTGCCGGAGCCGAGGTTACGGCCGTAGCACAGCTTGCAAACACCGCGCTTTGACTCGCAGGAGAGCACGGAGCGGATCTTTACCTTCTCCACGCCTGCTGCCTGAATGTCAGTGGCCTTGGTCTCGTCGATCTCCTCGTTCGCATTGACGATGACGTTGCCGTCCACGTCCTTGAACTGCTCCAGCGTGACGCGGCCAATGATGCGGTCGCGCAACGGCTCGATGATCTCGCCCGCTTCGATAATGGGCAGAACGTAGATGCCGTTCTTCGTGCCGCAATCCGACTCGGTGATGATGACGTCCTGCGCCACGTCGACAAGGCGGCGGGTCAGGTAGCCAGAGTCAGCCGTCTTCAGCGCGGTGTCGGCCAGGCCCTTACGAGCGCCGTGTGTCGAGATGAAGTACTGCTGCACGGTAAGACCTTCTCGGAAGTTTGCCGTGATGGGCACCTCGATGATTTCACCCGAGGGCTTGGCCATCAGTCCGCGCATACCGGACAGCTGACGAATCTGCTGCTTGGAGCCACGCGCACCGGAGTCGGCCATGATGTAAATCGGGTTCATGGCTCCTTCCTTGTCCGCGCGCTTCATGTTGTTGAACATCTCGTCCGCGACGCGCTCCGTAACACCGGACCACATCTGGATGACCTTGTTCGAACGCTCGCCGTTGGTGATGGCACCGTCCAGGTACTGCTGTTGTACCGCAATCACCTGCTTTTCAGCATCGTGCACAACGGTGTACTTCGACTCTGGGATCACCATGTCGTCCAGGCCAACGGACAGGCCCGAGCGCGTGGCGTAATGGAAGCCAAGCTCCTTGATGCGATCGAGCGCTTTGACCGTGACCTCAAGGCCTAGGTTCAAGTAGCAGTAGTTGATCAGCTGTCCGATGCCCTTCTTCTTGAGCAGGCCGTTGACGTAGGGCATGCCCTCTGGCAGCGCATCGTTCAGGATGGCACGGCCCACAGTGGTGTTGATGTACTGCTTGTTGAACTCCACCACCTCGGTGTGCGTCACGTCCTGGTCGTCATAGGACGTGGTCAGGTCGAGCACGGGGCCGGTGTAGCGCAGGCGGATGGGCGACAGCGTTTCCACCTGCTTGGCCTCGAGCGCCATCAGCACTTCCTCAATGTTGGCGAAGACGCGGCCTTCACCCTTAGCACCCACCTTGCTCTTGGTCAGGTAGTACAGACCAAGCACAAGATCCTGCGTGGGCACGGTGATGGGCTGGCCCGATGCGGGCGACAGAATGTTATGCGCCGCCAGCATAAGGACCGACGCTTCCACCTGAGCCTCAGGCGACAGCGGAATGTGCACGGCCATTTGGTCGCCGTCAAAGTCGGCGTTGAACGCAGTGCAAACCAGCGGGTGAATCTTGATGGCCTTGCCTTCGACCAGCACCGGCTCAAACGCCTGGATGCCAAGGCGGTGGAGTGTTGGCGCGCGGTTCAGCAGGACCGGGTGATCCTTGATGACCTCTTCCAGGATGTCCCAAACGATGGGCTCCTGCATTTCCACCATCTCCTTGGCCTGCTTGATGGTGGTACAGTGGCCGGTCTGCTCCAGGCGGTGATAGATGAACGGCTTGAACAACTCGAGCGCCATCTTCTTGGGCAGGCCACACTGGTTCAGCTTCAGTTCCGGACCGACAACGATGACGGAGCGTCCGGAGTAGTCCACGCGCTTGCCGAGCAGGTTTTGGCGGAAGCGACCCTGCTTACCCTTGAGCGTGTCAGAGAGCGACTTGAGCGGACGGTTGTTGGCACCGCGCAGCACGCGGCCACGGCGGCCGTTGTCGAACAGCGCGTCCACCGCTTCCTGGAGCATGCGCTTTTCGTTGCGCACGATGACCTCAGGCGCATGGAGGTCCATGAGCTTCTTAAGGCGATTGTTGCGGTTGATGACGCGGCGGTACAGGTCATTCAGGTCGGACGTGGCGAAGCGGCCACCATCAAGCGGCACTAGCGGGCGCAGCTCAGGCGGGATCACGGGAATTACGTCCAGGATCATCCACTGCGGCTTGTTGTCGGAGCGGCGGAACGCCTCGACCACCTTCAGGCGCTTGGCATATTTCAGCTTCTTCTGTAAGCTCTGCTCCACCTTCATCTTCTCGCGCATTTCAATGGCGAGTTCTTCGATCTCTACGCGCTTAAGCAGTTCCTTGATGGCTTCCGCGCCCATCATCGCCTTGAAGCCGGAGGGACGATACTGCTGGTCAAGTTCGCGGAAGCGCGTCTCGTCCTTGATGATTTCACGCTCTTTTACTGGCGCGTCACCTGCGTCAATGACGACATAGCTCTCGAAATACAACACCGCTTCGAGCTCACGCAGTGAAATGTCGAGCAGGTGGCCGATGCGCGAGGGCAAGCCCTTGAAGAACCACACGTGCGAGCAGGGCGAGGCGAGTTCAATATGGCCGAGGCGCTCACGGCGAACTTTGGACAGTGTGACTTCAACGCCGCACTTATCGCAGATGACGCCGCGGTGCTTCATGCGCTTGTACTTGCCGCAGAGGCACTCCCAGTCGGTGATCGGTCCAAAGATGCGGGCGCAGAACAGGCCGTCGCGCTCCGGCTTAAAGGTACGGTAGTTGATCGTCTCAGGCTTGGTCACTTCACCGTGCGACCACGAACGAATCTTCTCGGGCGAGGCCAGCGAGATACGAATCGCGTCAAAGTCGGTGATAGGGCCGGACATTTCGAAGGGGCTGGAACGGAACATGCGGTTCGTCTCCGTGCAGGGTGTACGGCGCGGTGGCCGGTCCTGCGGTTGCTACTGCTATTCGCGGCCACTTGGGGCGGGCCGCATGCCCTTGTCATGCAAAAACTGTTACTCGCTCAACCGGCTTGTCATCCTACAGCGAGAAGCAGGATTCTGCGCCTTGCTGCAGGATGGCAAACCTAAGGGTTAGTCGGCTGCGGCTGCGATGGGCAGCATCGGGATCTTCTTCAGATCCTCCTGCTTGACCAACTCCACATCAAGGCAAAGGGCCTGTAGCTCGCGGATGAGCACGTTGAACGACTCCGGCACGCCCGGCTCGATTGCCGCTTCGCCCTTGACGATGGCCTCGTAAATCTTGGTACGGCCAAAGACATCGTCAGACTTCGCGGTGAGCAGCTCCTGCAGGATGTACGCCGCGCCATAGGCTTCGAGTGCCCACACTTCCATCTCACCGAAGCGCTGGCCACCGAACTGCGCCTTGCCGCCCAGCGGCTGCTGGGTGATGAGCGAGTACGGTCCGATGGAACGAGCGTGAATCTTGTCGTCCACCAAGTGAGAGAGCTTCAGCATGTAGATGTAGCCCACGGTCGCCGGCTGCTCGAACGCGTCGCCGGTCATGCCGTCGAACAGTTCGGTTTTGCCGGAGGATGGTAGCCCAGCAGATGCCAGAAGAGCCTTGATTTCTGTTTCGCGCGCGCCGTCAAACACCGCCGTGCCGAACCAGATGCCCTTCTTCATGCCCTTGGCGACGCGCATCGTCATCTCGTCGTCGAGTTCCAGCAGCTGGTTGAGAGCTGCCGTGTCCTTGAACCGTGCCCTAAATAGCTCACGGATCTCGTTGGCATCCTGCGCCTGAGCGGCGAGTTCGGCAACCTTCTTGCCGAGTTCGTGCGCTGCCCACCCCAGGTGTGTCTCCAGGATCTGACCGACGTTCATACGTGCCGGCACACCCAGTGGGTTTAATACGATCTCTACCGGCTGACCATCCGGCAGGTATGGCATATCCTCCTCGGGCAGGATGCGTGCGATGACGCCCTTATTACCGTGGCGGCCTGCCATCTTGTCGCCGACAGACAGCTTGCGCTTCATCGCGATGTACACCTTGACCATCTTGATGACGCCAGGCGACAGTTCATCACCCTTCTGCAGCTTGCCGATCTTATCGTTCGTGATCTTGCGCAGCACGTCGATCTGGCGCGAGGTCATCTCCTCGATCTCGTCGATCTGCTCGTTCACGCGCGGGTCCTTGTCGGCATAGCGAATACGCTTCAGGTTGCGCGTGGAGATCAACTCGATGGTTTCGCGGTCGAGGTTGTCGCCCTTGCTCAGCAGCTTCTTGTTGGTGCGCTCGTCGTGAAGGTCGACCTGTACTTCCTTGCCGCCCAGGATCATCTCCAGGCGTTTCAGTCGCTCGTCGGTCAGAATGCGGATCTCGTCGGCCAGGTTCTTCTCCAGCTTCTCAATCTGCTCCTGCTCGATCGACTTGGCGCGTTCGTCTTTCTCCTGGCCTTTGCGGGAGAAGATGCGGACGTCGACCACCGTGCCCTCGATGCCCGGGGGGCACGTGAGCGAGGCGTCGCGGACATCGCCGGCCTTTTCACCGAAGATGGCGCGCAGCAATTTCTCTTCCGGCGTCAACTGGGTTTCGCCCTTCGGCGTCACCTTGCCGACGAGGATGTCGTTGTGGCCAATCTTGGCACCGATGCGGATGATGCCCGACTCGTCCAGGTCACGCAGCGCGTGCTCGGACACGTTGGGGATGTCGCGCGTGATCTCTTCCGGCCCCAGCTTCGTATCGCGCGCTTCGATCTCGAACTCCTCGATGTGGATCGAGGTGTAGTAGTCCTCGCGGACCAGCTTTTCCGAGATCAGGATCGCGTCTTCGAAGTTGTAGCCACGCCACGGCATGAAGGCGACCAGTACGTTGCGACCAAGGCCGAGTTCACCCTGCTCCGTGCACGGACCGTCCGCGATCACCTGCCCCTTCAGAACGCGGTCACCCTTGCGGACGATAGCCTTCTGGTTTATGCAGGTGTTCTGGTTCGAGCGCTTGAACTTCGTGAGCGTGTAGATATCCGAACCCACCTCACGTGACAGCTGCGTGGGATGGTGTTCGCCCTCGACGCGCACGATAATGCGCTCGGAGTCGACCGAGTCGACGATGCCGTTGCGGCGCGATAGGATGACCGCGCCGGAGTCGCGCGCGGTAACGCCTTCCATGCCGGTGCCGACGAACGGCGCTTCCGGCACCAGCAGTGGCACGGACTGCCGCTGCATGTTGGCGCCCATCAGTGCTCGGTTCGCGTCGTCGTGCTCAAGAAAGGGCACGAGCGAGGCGGCCACGGAGACCAGCTGCTTCGGCGAGACGTCGATGTAATCAACCTCTGCCTTGGGCACCAGGACGAAGTTACCCTGCCGCCGCGCGTTGACCAGGTCCTCGGTCAGATTGCCCTGCTCGTCCAGGTCGATGTTGGCCTGTGCGATGGTGTGGCGATCCTCCTCCCACGCGGAGAGATAGAACGAGAACGGCTCGGTCTCCATGATGCGCTTGCCGTCTTTCGCAAGCTGCTGCTTCAGCGTGTGCGCCTCGTTAATCTCGATGGGATCACCCTGGCGCATGCCGCTCTCACCCGCGTTGGTGACGGCGACGTAATCGACGACCTTGCCGTCCTTCACCTTGCGGTAGGGCGACTCGATGAAGCCGTACTCGTTGATGCGCGCAAAGCACGAGAGCGACGAGATCAGGCCGATGTTCGGGCCTTCTGGCGTCTCAATCGGGCAGATACGGCCGTAGTGGGTCGGGTGCACGTCGCGTACTTCGAAGCCTGCGCGCTCACGTGACAGACCGCCCGGCCCAAGCGCGGAGAGACGCCGCTTGTGCGTGATCTCCGAGAGTGGGTTGGTCTGGTCCATGAACTGCGACAACTGCGACGATCCGAAGAATTCGCGGATCGCTGCCATCACCGGCTTTGCGTTGATGAGATCGTGCGGCATGGCCGTCGACATTTCCTGGTACACGCTCATCTTTTCCTTGATGGCGCGCTCCATGCGCACAAGGCCGATGCGGAACTGGTTCTCCATCAGCTCGCCGACGGCACGCACGCGGCGGTTGCCCAGGTGGTCGATGTCGTCCACCAGGCCGATGTTCTTGCGCAGCTTCAGCAGATAGCTGATGGTGCCGTAGAAATCCTCCGGCGTCAGCGTCCGCTTGTCCAGGTTGGTCGCATCCTGGTTCTCGTACAGTTTGATGTTGAACTTCAAACGGCCCACGCGCGAGAAGTCATACTTGCGCGGATCGAAGAACATGCCTTCGAACAGCGCGGTCGCGGTGTCCAAGGTCGGCGGGTCACCCGGGCGCAGCTTACGGTAGATCTCGATCAGCGCCTCTTCCGGCTTGCGGACGGAGTCGCGCTTTAGCGTGTTGGTGATGATGTTGCCGACGTCGTCCTTTTCTGGGAAGAAGACTTCAAAGCCGGTGGAGCCGCTCTGCGCGATCTTGTGCAGCTTGTCGGCGGTGGCTTCCTGGTTGGCCTCATACAGCAACTCGCCGGTGGTCAGGTCTACCACGTCCGCGGCAAAGATGCCCGAATCCAAGTCGCTGTTCGCGACTTCCACTTCCGTCACGCCGCCCGCGCGTAGCTTGGCCAGCAGTGACGGTGAGATCTTGCGGCCAGCAGCAACGACTTCCGCACCATCCGCACCAGCAATGGCGTTGGCGGGCTTGACACCCACGATGTTGGTCGTGCCCTCAGACGGAATCTGCCAGTACATCTTGCCGTCGCGCAGCGTGATGCTGTCGGCGGTGTAGAAGGTCTTCAGGATCTCCTCGTCCGTGCGCAAGCCAAGCGCGCGCAGAAAGATGGTGCCCAGAAACTTGCGCTTACGGTCGATGCGAACGTAAAGGATGTTCTTCTGGTCGTACTCGAACTCGACCCAGCTGCCGCGGTACGGGATGATCTTGCCGAGGAAGTAGGTCCGGTTATTCGCCGTCTCAAAAAAGACGCCGGGGCTGCGGTGCAGCTGAGAAACGATGACGCGCTCGGTGCCATTGACGATGAACGTACCATTGGCCGACATGAGTGGGATGTCGCCAAAGAAGACTTCCTGCTCCTTCATGTCGCGCAGGGTTTTGACCCCGGTCTCCGGGTCCTTGTCGTAGATCTTCAGGCGAATGGTGACCTTGAGCGGCGCGGAGTAGGTCATGCCACGCTCTTCGCACTCCGGCTGGTCATATTTCAGCTGCAGGCCCACCGGGTCACCGCACTTGGTGCAGAAGTCTGGCGTGTTCTTGTTATAGGTGCCGCAGAAATGGCAGAGCACGTCGCCTGGGTGAAATGGGTCGGTGATGACCATGTGCCCGCAGTTGCCGCAGGCTGTCCGAAGATGGTTCAGCCCTTTCATGTAACCGCACTTGCACTCCCAGTTGCCGATGGAGTAATCGACGAATTCAAGCTCCGACACGTTGCGGAAGTCTGAGATGGGGAAAACGGAGGTAAACACCGACTGGAGTCCGTTGTCCTCCCGCTCCTGCGGCAGTTTATCCATCTGCAGAAAGCGCTCATAGGAGCGGCGTTGGACCTCGATGAGGTTTGGGATTTGGATTGCGGTTGGGATCTTCGAGAAATCGAGGCGGCTGCGAAGCGCGCGGGTTTCCGTTGCCATAGCCATGCGTGTGTTGCTCCCCTTGTGCGTGCCGAGACCTCCCTTCCGGCCTAACTGCATCCGACCATCGCAGGTAGACCGGTGGAGCCGGAGCATGCCGTGTGGGCGGCCGCTCCGCAGGTGGTGTGCGCGGGTTACATCAGAACTCGGTCTCAGTGCGAGTGCTGTATGCGCGTGTGGGCCGAATGCCCGAGTAAAACATAAACCGATTGCCTGTTGCTCAAGTCGCGGCTAGCGAGCCGCAGAGACAGCAGAACGCCCGCAGAGGCGAACGTGCCCGCGAGCGCAAGAGTGATGGTCTGCACCTGAAATCAGATCTTCTGGAATATCTGCCGCCCTTTGAGGCTTGCCCGCCCCAGGGTTGCTGCCGCTTGTAAACCTGACTGCATACCCAGTTCCCGCCGCCCGGAACCAAGCATGGCCGACTCAGGTCGAGCCGGAAGACCAATGGATGTTTCTATCGTGGGAACCGTCGCGCCGTTACGCAATCACACGTTGGACGGAAGTGCAGCCCTTATAGTACGGGTTGCAGACCGAGGATGCAAGCGCATGAACGTACAAAGGCCCCCGGCTTGTGCAGGGAGCCTCCGTATAGCAACAGAGCTACTTGATTTCGACACCAGCAACGCCGTCGAACTTCTTAGCGATGGCCGCCGCTTCGTCCTTCGATACGTTTTCCTTAATGGCCTTCGGAGCGCCGTCGACCAAGTCTTTGGCTTCCTTCAGGCCCAAGGCTGTCACTTCACGCACAGCCTTGATGGTGTTGATTTTGTTGGCGCCCGCATCCTTCAGGATAACGGTGAATTCAGTCTTTTCTTCAACCGGGGCCGCTGCTGCCGTGCCGCCACCCGCCGGCGCCGCCGCGACGGTGGCTGCTGCTGCCGATACGCCGAGGCGCTCCTCGAGCTTCTTGACGAGTGCCGAAGCCTCGAGCAGGCTCAAGCTAACGATCTGGTCTTCCAACTGCTGGATGTCTGCCATGGTATGTCTCCGTTTACTTCAATCTTGTGGTGCAAACCCGACTACTGAGTACGTCTCCGCAGCCCTGTTCCGCTGCGGTTGCCCTTACTGTGCGTGGTTTCCGATGCGCCCAGACCGCGCCCCACACACCGCTCAAGCGAACTTGATTAGCCCTCGACCGGCGCTTCTGTTGCGGCCTGTCCCGCCTGCGAATCGGCACCATCCTCGGGCTGCGCCGGGTCGCCTTCGCTGGTGACCGCAGGTGCGCTTGCCGCCGGTGCTGCCGTGCTTGTGAACTTCCCCTGCTGCGCAGCTTGGTCCAGTACCACGGCCAGGTTGCGGCCGGTCGCGTTGAGAACCGTGGCCAAGCGGGTCGCAGGCGCGTTGATGAGGAATAGCAGCTTCGAAAAGAGCTCTTCCTTGCCGGGCAATAACGCGAGGTCATTAACCTCAGCCACGTTCAGGACGTTGCCGTCCACTATGCCGAGCTTGAAGGTGAACTGCGAGTTGTCCTTAACCCAGGCAGAGAGGGCCTTGGCAAGCGCAACCGGATCACCCGAGGTGTACGCAATGGCGCTCACACCCTTCAGGCCGCCCAGCGCGCCCTCAATTTGAGTTCCCGCGCCAGCCTTGGGGGCTAGCTTGTTCTTGAGCACCTGGTACTTGCCGCCAGCGCCGCGCACCGTCTTGCGCAGTTCAAAGTCCTTGCTAGCGGTCATCGCAGTGAAAGTTCCAATGATGGCCGCAGTCGCGGTCTGCAGTTCCCCCGCGAGCGCCGCGACCTTTTCGTTCTTCTTCTGTTTGGTCAATGCCATGATGAATTCCTTGCCGGAGCATTCCGGCCTAACTGAAAGCCGCTGGGCGGCCGTGGTCTCGTTATGCCTTGCCGGCTACGTCCGCAACTGCATGATCGAGCTCAATGCCGGGACCCATTGTTGACGAGATGTACATCGCCTTGATGTACTTGCCCTTGGCCGCTGCCGGCTTCGCCTTGACGACGGCACCGATCACGGTCATGGCATTCTCCACAAGTTTCTGCGGGTCGAACGAGCTCTTGCCTACGGGCACATGAACCAGCGCAGTCTTGTCCGCGCGGAACTCGACCTTACCGGCCTTGATTTCCTTGACCGCTGCCGCAACGTCGGTGGTCACGGTGCCTGTCTTTGGGTTTGGCATGAGGCCGCGTGGACCCAACACCTTACCGAGGCGACCGATGGAACGCATCATGTCCGGGGTTGCGATCAGGGCGTCGAAGTCAGTCCATGACTCTTTCTGAATCTTCTCGACCAACTCTTCGCCGCCAACAATATCCGCCCCTGCAGCCTCGGCGACCCGCTGATTTTCAGCTGTGGAGATCACCGCAACCTTCTTGGTCTTACCGAGGCCATGCGGCAGGATTACCGTGGCACGCACCATCTGGTCGGCGTGCCGGGTGTCCACACCCAATCGCAGGGTAAGGTCGACGTTTTCATCGAACTTTGCGTAGCGAATCTGCTGTAGGAGGGGGACCGCGTCCGTCAAGGCGTAAGGGCGGGGCTCAACAGCCGCGCGCGCGTTTGCCAGATTCTTTGAAATCTTCCGTGCCATACCTATTCCTTGTCTCCCACCGCACGAACCTATGGGTAAAGCGGGCTGATGGATTCTTCTAGCCCAGTGGGCATGCCTCGCGTTGTACATCAGCCCTGGCATGCGCCTTGGCCTTACTGCAACGAGGGCCCCACCCTTTACCCGCAGCGCAGATTTCGCGCTGAACCCATCCCGAATTGCTGGTACTCAACTACGTGGGGGGATGAGCCGTTCGGCCGTGGTGTGAAATGCACAGCAGTTATAGCTTAACTGTTTGTGCGGATGACCTGCGTGAACGGTACGGGACGCATCCACGTGACAGGTACATGTTGTAGTATGCACGACTTGGTGCTCTCGTGCAACTGAGGAGGACCTGTGAGCCGCTCATCACGCGTGCACACTTCGCACTCCAGCCTGTCGGGACCAGGTACACGCCACCCCTGCCATGGCGATCACGGCTCCTGCCGTATCCAGCCATGCATCACTCACCAGGCCTGTGCGGCTGGGAAGATACGTCTGGTGCAGCTCATCCAGCGTTGCCACTCCAAGTGTGCACAGCAAAGCCATGAACGCGCTTACGCAATGCCACAGTACCGCCTGGCGCAGTAGTTGCTGCCGCCACGTAAGCAGCCAGGCCCGAAACCAGCAAAGCCCTACGAGGCCATAGCCAATGAAGTGACCGGTCTTGCGAATGACGTGGTGTGCTGTCTCCCACGCAGGCTGCGCAATGGCACCGAAGATGTCCTCAGCCAGGTGCCGAATCCAGCCGGAGGTACGTGCCGCCGAGAACGTGTCCGTCGACTCGTCAGAGATGATCAGCAGGCAAACCAGAACGGGTATCCATGTGAGGCAGATACGGAGCGCACGCGATGGCGTGGTCAAGCCCTGTTCACCACCCAGCAACACAGGCCACCGAGTCAGTCTCTTAGACATGGGCATACGGCTCGAGTGTCTCCGTCATTGCAGCCGAGACGTTCCCCAGACTAGCGTCATCCAAAACGGTGAGGAGAAAACACTGTGAAAGTTCTGGTGATAGGTGCTGCTGGTAAAACAGGCCGCCTAGTTGTAGACCGTGCATTGGCGAAGGGATACTCGGTGAAGGCATTGATTCATGATACCGACGCACTAGCAGAGGCTCCGCTGAGCGATGGTGTGCACATCGTCCAGGGTGACGTGCACGATGCCAGAACGGTCCGGGAGGCCCTGGCGGGGTGCGACAGCGTCATCGACACGCTCGGAGGCAAGAAGCCTTTCCTCAGGACCGAGATGGAAGCAAGCGCGGCACGGGTCGTGCTGCAAGCGATGCAGGAGCTTGGCATAAGACGGCTGGTCGTCATCTCAGTTTTGGGTGCAGGTGACAGCCACCACCAGGCACCGTTCTGGTACGAACACTTGCTGCTACCCACATTCCTGCGCGGAGGGTTGCCAGATAAAAACGCCATGGAAGCGGAGGTGCAGGCTAGTGGCGTGGACTGGGTGGTGGTACGTCCGCCCATGCTCACCGATGACGTGCCGACCGGTCATGTGAAGGTCGTCCAGCAGCACGAGACGGCACATTCCATCACGCGCGGTGACCTTGCTCAATTTCTCGTGGATCAGGTCGACGACAACAGCCATCTTGGGACCGCCGTTGTTGTCGCAAATCGCTAAAACAAGACGGGAGATGTGCGACGCACACCTCCCGTCCATTCGACACTGGGTTGAGATTAGGCTGCCGGGTTCTCGGAGTTGCCCTCGTCTGCACCACCCTGCTCAGCCAGTTGCTTCTGCAATTCTTCCTGTTTGCGCGCCTTGGCCTCTGCACGTTTCTGCTGCTTTTCGCCGAGCTCCTGCTCAGCACCCAGCAACTCAAGCACAGCCTTTTCACCACCGTCCCCCTTGCGAAAGCCGGTGTGGACAATGCGCAGGTAACCACCGTTGCGTTCGCCATAGCGCGGCGCGACCGTGGCGAACAGGCGCGACACGGACTCAGGAGTCATCAGAAAGGCCGCAGCCTGCCGCCGACTGTGCACGTCGCCGCGTTTGCCGAGCGTAATCATTTTCTCAATGAGTGGGCGAACCGCCTTGGCCTTCGCCAGGGTAGTTTCCACCCGATCTTCTACAACAACCGATGTCACCAGGTTGCGCAATAGGGCGCGGCGATGGCTCGTGTTGCGTCCTAGTTTGTTGCCTGCTTTACGATGCCGCATCGCTCTTCTCTCTCTTCCCGAAATTTAGGCAACAAGCGGGCAGTGCCGCATCGTCCCTGTGAAACCCCGCCTGCACTGGTGTGCAGTCACTGCAAATGTAAGCCGAGGCAGGTACAAGCCCTGCCCCGGAAGCTTTAGAAGTTTTCCGTTTCCGGCAGAACGAGATCGTCTTCGTCCTCATCCTCGTCTTCTTCATCATCGAAGTTGCCGAACGAAGCTGCCAGCGTTGCCGCGGGCAGGACAGATGTGGGGCCGGGTTGCGGATTGCCCTGATCGTCGATCTTCATTCCGAGCGAAAGACCCATCTGAGCAAGGATTTCCTTGATCTCATTCAGACTCTTGCGGCCGAAGTTCTTCGTCTTCAGCATCTCCGCTTCGGTTTTCTGTATTAACTCACCGATGGTGGCGATGTTGGCATTCTTCAGGCAGTTGTAGCTGCGTACCGATAATTCCAACTCCTCGACCGAGCGGTTTAGATTGTCGTTCCGCATCGCCGGGCTGTCAAAGCCGCCGTCCGTTCCATGCTCCATCTCTTCCTCAAAGTTGATGAAGATGGTCATATGATCTTTCATCAGCTTGGCAGAAAGACCGAGCGCATCGGCGGGTAGCACCGTCCCATTGGTCCACACTTCTATGGTCAATTTGTCGTAGTCGGTAATCTGACCGAGACGTGCTGCCTCGACCGCATAATTCACCTTGCGTACGGGAGAATGCACGGAGTCAACAGGAATAAAGCCGATGCCGAGATCAGGATCGAAATTCTTGTCCGCTGACACATATCCACGCCCGCGCTTCAGGCGCATTTCCATGTCCAGCTTGCCGCCCTCGGAAACAGTAGCGATGTAGACGTCTTTGTCCAGTATCTCGACATCGCTGTCCGCATCAATCATGCCGCTGGTGATCACACCCGATTCATCAGCACGCAGGTACAACGCCTTTGGCCCATCACCATTCAGCTTGAACGGGATCTGCTTAAGGTTAAGGATGATCTCGGTGGCGTCTTCCACCACACCGGTGATGGACTGAAACTCGTGCAGTACGCCCTCGATCTTCACAGCGGTGACCGCGGCGCCCTCGATCGAGCTAAGCAGCGTACGACGCAGACTGTTGCCCACCGTGGTGCCAAACCCACGCTCAAAGGGCTGCGCACTGAACCTGCCATACTTTTCTGTCAGCGTTTCAGTGTCAACCGCGAGACGCTTGGGCTTCTGAAAACCTCTCCACAACATGGGGACTCTCCTCATTTCCTGGCTTCACACACACCGCGAAGCATTTTGCGGTTATTGAAGGTCGGATCGTTCGGTTGAGTGACTTCAAGAAGCTGCAACACAGCTTCTAAGTGGCACTTTGATTTCGGTAAGCGGGATTCGGCGGGCAGGCGAGTGAGAACCCTCCACCTGTCTGCGTACCGCTATTTCGAGTACAGTTCGACGATCAACTGCTCGTTGACCGGGAGCTGAATCTCTTCACGCTTCGGCAGCGCGATCACCTTACCGGTGAGCGCTTCGCGATCGATGTGCAACCAGGTGGGCTGCACTAAACCCGATGCAAACTGACCAGAGCTCTCCAGGATTGCCAACTTCTTCGACTTTTCGCGAATTTCGATGACATCACCGATCTTTACCTGGAACGATGGGATGTTGACCTTGCGGCCATTGACCGAGACGTGCCCATGACGTACCACCTGCCGAGCCTGACGGCGCGAAGTCGCATAGCCGATGCGGTAGGCTACGTTGTCCAGACGTCGCTCCAATTGCTGAAGCAGCAGCTCGCCAGTGACACCGGTCTTGTTCGAAGCCTTCTCGTAATACGAGCGGAA
>CALMOM010000195.1 GCA_937873305.1 uncultured Terriglobus sp. | reverse complement strand
TCCTGCGCATCTGGAAAGAATTGGTCTACATCCGGCGCGCCGTCGCTCTCGGGAAAGCGGACGACAAAACCGTCCTCGCTCCACATCGTCTCCACATCCGCATGCCCTGCGGCGCGGATGCGGCCCTGTACCGCCATGGCCCACGGCGCGTGCAGGCGCGAACCGAAGGGCGTCATCACACACACGCGCCAGTCGCCCAGTTCGTCACGCACCCGCTCGACGACCACAGTGCGATCATCCGGCACCTGCTCCGTCGCAACCTCCTGATCGGCCAGGTAGCGCATCACGTTTTCGGCAGCGGTCGTCTCCAGGTCGTGCTCGCGCGTCAGTCGCGTGAGTGCGGCGGAGCGTGGCAGGTCGCGCACCAGCGTACCAATGCGGCGGCCAAACTCCAGCGGACGGCCCGCCTGATCGCCGCGCCAGAACGGCATCTTGCCGGGTTCGCCGGGCGCAGGCGAAACGAGCACCTTGTCATGGGTAATTTCGTCGATGCGCCACGTGCTTGCACCCAGGATGAAGGTCTCGCCGTTGCGCGCCTCGAAGACCATCTCCTCGTCGAGCTCACCGACCCGAATGGGCTTGGACCGCTCGCCCGAAAGGAAGACACCGTACAGACCACGGTCGGGAATGGTGCCGCCGTTCAGGATGGCGATCTTTTTGACGCCCTGCCGTGGCGTCAGCCAGCCGCGCGTGCGATCCCACGTGACACGCGGTCGCAGCTCACCGAACTCGTCCGAGGGGTAGCGCCCCGCCAGCATGTCCAGCACGCCATCAAACACCTGCGTGCTGATGCCTGCATACCCGCTGCACGAGCGCACGATGGCCAGCAGCCGGTCATAGCTGATGCCGGGCGCCTCATCCTCATCGCTGCGAAACTTTGCCTCACGGCGCGCGGCCTCTTCCGGCGAAAGCGGCGGATGCGCAATGATGGCGACTACCTGCTGCGCCAGCACGTCCAACGCATTGCGCAGAAAGCGCGTGCTCTCCACGTGCCCCTCGTGCATGGCGCGCGTTACAGCGGCACAGGCGATCAGATCCGCACGGTACTTCGGAAAAATGATGCCCTTCGACGGCGCGCCCACCTGGTGACCTGCGCGGCCAATGCGCTGCATGCCGCTGGCGACCGAGGGCGGCGCCTCAATCTGGATGACAAGGTCGACCGCACCCATGTCGATGCCAAGCTCGAGCGATGACGTAGCAACCAGCGCACGAATGTGCCCGGCTTTGAGCAGCTCTTCAATCTCGCTGCGCTGCGAGGCAGCCAGCGAACCGTGGTGCGCCCGTGCAATCTGCTCACCGGCCAGCTCGTTGATGGCACCGGCGAGCCGCTCTGCGATGCGTCGTGCATTCACGAACATGATGGTGGACTGGTGCTGCTTGATGATCTCCAACAAACGCGGGTGGATGCTTTGCCAGATGCTGGTGCGCTTGGGTCCCTGTGACGCCGGGCCGCTTGGGGACTCCTGGATCTCACCGAGCTTTGCCATGTCCTCGACCGGCACCTCGACGGTTAGTTCCAGCCGCTTGCGCGCTCCCGCGTTCACGATGGTGACTGGCCGATAGCGGACGCCGTTCACCTCGCCTGCGACCACCCGCAGCGGTGCATCGTCACCAAGCGCAAGTGCTGCTTCGCCCGCCTCATCAGCGACCGCTGTGGCAACCTTGACTGGCGGCTCCTCTACGCGCTCCGGCGCTTTGCCCGCATCGGAGGTGTCTTCCGGCTCAGGTGCTACGGGCAGTTCTGCGAAAGGCGCAGGCGCGGCTGCATCCGTGGGCATGGCAACCTCTGCCCCGCCAAGAAAGCGCGCAACTTCCTCCAGCGGGCGCTGCGTGGCAGACAGCCCAATGCGCTGCACCTTGCGCCCGGTAAGCGCCTCCAGCCGCTCCAGCGATAGCGCCATGTGCGCGCCACGTTTTGAGGGCACCAGCGCGTGGATTTCGTCGATGATGACCGTCTCTACCGTGCGCAGCGCCTCACCCGCATTGCTGGTCAGCAGCAGGTACAGCGACTCAGGCGTGGTGATGAGGATGTCGCCAGGATGCTTGGTAAAACGCGCACGCTCCTTCAGTGGCGTGTCACCCGTGCGCACGCTGATCTCCGGCGTGTGCACCGGCACACCCAGGCGCTGCGCCATGTTGGCAATGCCCTGCAGTGGCGAACGCAAGTTGCGCTCCACGTCGACCGCGAGCGCCTTGAGCGGCGAGATGTAGACAACGCGCACACCCACGCCCTCGGGCAGGCTGCGCTTCTTGGGTTCGTTCGGACCTTTCTTGCCGCGGATGCGCTTGGCAGCTCTCGGCTCTGGCACAGGCGCGGTAAACGCGCGCGGCTGCAACATGAGCCGGTCCAGGCACCATAGGAATGCCGTAAGCGTTTTGCCGGTTCCGGTAGGTGCCAAGATCAGCGTGGAGTCGCCGCGTGCAATGGCGGGCCAGCCCTCCCGCTGCGGCTGCGTCGGGCCTTCGAAGACAGCGCGAAACCATTCTGCCGTGACCGGATGAAAGCGGTCGAGTACAGCGTCACCCCCCGGGACCACCGCTGCAGGGTCGACGACCTGAACGGTTGCCGCGACCGATGCTTCAGACACACTGTTCGAAGGTGGGGCATCTGCCGTCTGCGGCGTCCGCCTGGCTGGCTTGCGCTCGGGTTGGGTTCGTCTCATCGGCATGGGCGACAGAATCGGGCTGCTCGATATTGGATGCGCGGTGTCGGCATCTGGCGTTGTGCTTGCGGCAAGCGGTCAGCAGGTTTAGCCTCAGCGTCGGAATGAATGCCACACACGAGACCGTGCAACGAGATGAGGCGGGCATCCGCCTGCTACGCGAGCAGGCGGCGCAAGCGGCCCATCATAGCTACGCGCCCTATAGCAGGTACCACGTGGGCGCGGCGGTACTGCTGGAAGATGGCCGGATCGTGACTGGCTGCAATGTGGAGAACGTCAGCTACCGGCTCTCCGTGTGCGCGGAGCAGGCTGCTATCGCCCGAGCCGTGTCGGAGTTTGGTGCACACATTCGCATTGTGGCCGTTGCCGTTGCCAACAGCGATTCTGACCTGGCCTGCCAGCCCTGCGGTGCCTGCCGGCAAACCATTGCAGAGTTCGCTGATGCCAGCTGCCGCATCTTTTATCCCAGCGACGGCGGCAAGCCCGGCGAGTGCACACTGGCAGATTTACTGCCTGCTTCGTTTTCACAAGAGTCCCTACATTGAGTTCACCTATTCCTCTTCACCCCGTCGACACAATTCAGCGCAAGCGCAACGGCTACGAACTCACCGATAGCGAGATTGGCAGCTTCATCGCGGGTGTCGTCGCAGGCGACATTACCGACGCACGCACTGCCGCATTGCTGATGGCCATCTTCCAGCACGGCCTGTCCCCGCGCGAGTTGGCCACACTCACCGACGCCATGCGCCGCAGCGGCGAAGTCTTCGACGCGAGCACCCTCGGCAAATACACGGTCGACAAGCACAGCACCGGCGGCGTGGGCGACAAGAGTTCCCTGCTCATCGCGCCCATCGTAGCTGCGGCAGGCCTCGCCGATCCCATGATCAGCGGTCGCTCGCTGGGCCACACCGGTGGCACGCTCGACAAGCTGGAGACCATCCCTGGGTTCAATACGCAGCTCTCCCTGCAGCGCTTCGGTGAGGTCATCGCCGCGTGCGGCTTCAGCATGATCGGGCAGACGAAGAATCTCGTCCCGGCAGACCGCATCCTGTACGCCCTGCGCGACCACACCGGCACCGTGGAGTCGCCGTACCTGATCACCGCCAGCATTATGAGCAAGAAGCTGGCAGAGGACCTTCGCGGTCTGGTGCTCGACGTGAAGACCGGCTCCGGCGCGTTCCTGAAGCGTTACGAGGACAGCGAGCAGCTCGCCCGCCTGCTGGTCGCGACCGGCGAGGGCAACGGCACGCGCACGGTCGCGCTGCTGACTGCAATGGATGAGCCACTGGGCCGCTTCGCAGGCAACTGGCTCGAGGTATGGGAATGCATCGACATCCTGCAGGGCCGCGAGCATCCGCTGTCAGCCGACCTCATCGAACTCTCAGCCGTGCTGGCCGGGTGGATGCTGCACCTGGGCGGCGTCTCCAGCAGCCCACACGCAGGACGAGATGACGCTCTCCGCTTGCTACGCAGTGGAGCAGCGTACGAGCGCTGGTTGCACATGGTGCGGCTGCAGGGCGGCAACACAAGTATCTTCGACAATCCCGCAGCCTTCCACAGACCCGCCGTACACCACGTCCTGCGGGCAGAGCGAGACGGCTACCTTGCAGGTATGGACTGCACAGAGGTGGGCTGGGCCGTGCAGCGTCTGGGCGCGGGTCGCGAGGTACCAGGTGGCCCTGTGGCCGCGCACGCCGGCATTGAGATGCATGTCAAACTGGGCAGTCGCGTTACAGTCGGCCAGCCGCTGGTCACGTTGTTTACAGAGGACCCTGCCCTGCTACACACACCCCTGGCCATGCTGAACGACACGTTGCAGATCGCAGACACTCCACCAACGACGCAGGCGTTGATACGACAAGTCGTCCTCGGGCGTTAACTATGCGGTGCACAAGCGGGAAGCGGGATGCATCAGAAACTGCATGCCACTTAGCTTTCGCATGAAAAAGCAGCCGGAACCGGAAGAAGCCGAGGCCGTCGGCGCACAGAAGAGCCTGGAGCGGCCCTCCGCCGAAGAAATCTACCGGCATGTGCTGCAGAACGCCAAGGACGAGCTGGGCCGCTCCGCCACGTCGCTGGCCATCTCCGGCTTTGCGGGCGGCACATTCATGGGCCTGTCTGCCCTGGGCAATGCGTTGGCCCTTTCCATGCTGGGCGGCGGCCCCATTGCCATGTTCTGCGCCAAGATGTTTTATCCGCTCGGCTTTATCGTGGTCGTCATTGGGCGCGCGCAGCTGTTCACAGAAAACACGCTGTACCCGGTGGCCTTGGTCCTGGCGGAAAAGAAACACGTACTAAAAACATTGCGGCTGTGGGCCACCGTGCTGCCCACCAACATGCTGGGCGCCCTTGCGTTTGCAGCACTGGCCAGCTACACCGCCGCGCTTAACCCGCACGCGCAGGCCGCACTAGTGCAACTGGGCATGGACGCGATCCACGCGTCGCCCTCTGCCATTTTTTGGAGCGGCGTCATGGGCGGCTGGATCATCGCGATGATGGCTTGGCTCGTCTCCGCTTCGCACAGCATCACCGGCTCGGTCGCGCTTATCTGGATGCTGACGTTTGTCGTGGGCCTGGGTGGCTTTGCCCATTGCATCGCCACCAGCGGCGAAGTGCTTACTGCCGTGCTGCTGCATCATGCCCGTGTCGCAAACTACTTCGGCTGGTTCCTGCCTGCGGTGGGCGGCAACATCTGCGGTGGCATTGGCATGGTCACCATCCTGGAGTACGGCCAGGTGATCTATGGCGGCGATGGCACACCCACCGGGCAGACCGACACCGAGCAAGCTCGCCGCATGACGCAAGCTACCACCACAAACCTGGGCACCTTTACGACTAGCGCAACAGAGCGCCAGCCCGGTGAACTACACGTAAATACAAATAGCCGGTGACGCGCGCAAAGAAAAGAGGAATCGTAAGACGCCTCGACACATCATTTCGATAGCAATTGGAATGACCTGAATCGGAGAGTGTCACATGGGTAAGCTGGACGGGAAAATAGCACTGGTCACGGGTGGTAACAGCGGCATTGGATTGGCCACCGCCAAGAGGTTTGTTGCAGAAGGCGCACACGTGTACATCACCGGCCGTAGACAGGGCAGCCTGGATGAGGCGGTGAAAGAGATTGGCACGAACGTCACGGGCGTGCAAGGCGACGTTGCCAAGCTGGACGATTTGGACCGACTTTTCGAGCAAATCCAGCGCGAAAAGGGCCGCCTGGATGTGGTGTTTGCGAATGCGGGTGGCGGTGAGTTCAGCACGCTAGGCAGTTACACAGAAGAACACTTCGACAAGACTTTCAACACCAACGTGAAGGGCCTTGTCTTCACCGTGCAAAAAGCGTTGCCCTTGCTGCCGGATGGCGCAACCATCGTGCTGAATGCTTCGATTGTCTCCGTTAAGGGTACGCCTGCCTTTGGGATCTATAGCGCTACCAAAGCAGCGGTTCGCTCGTTTGCGCGCACCTGGACCAACGAGCTTAAAGATCGCAAAATCCGTGTCAACGTGGTTAGCCCCGGCCCCATTGACACGCCGGCAATCAGCGGCCTGGTCGGCAAGGACCAGGAGGAGCAGTTCAAAGCCGGTATGGCGGAGGCCGTACCACTTGGCCGTGTGGGCGATTCGGATGAGATTGCCAAGGCTGTCGTGTTCCTTGCCTCTGACGACAGCAGCTATGTCGCGGGCGTGGAGCTGTTTGTCGACGGTGGATTTGTGGCAGTCTAGCCACACCTCTATAAAACGTGCGAAAGGGCAGCCATGGCGCTGCCCTTTCGCTTTGTCCGGTACACTGCCCCCAAGCACACCATCTGCATTGGAGGGCTCGAGTGGCCCGATTTACCGGCCTCATTGGCCTCGCTGTCCTGCTTGCCGTCGCCTACGCGCTTTCCACGGACCGGCGCGCCATCCGTTGGCGGACGGTAGCGTGGGGTCTGGGTTTGCAGGTGTTTTTTGCATTTCTGGTCATCCGCTGGACCTTCGGTCAACTGCTGCTCAAAAAGGGCGCCGATGCCGTATCCGCCCTGCTGGCGCACTCCGTGGACGGCTCGCGAATGGTCTTCGGTCAGCTAGGTGTGCCGTCCAGCCCGCTGAATGTGTTTGCCTTCGCCGTGCTACCCACCATTATCTTCGTCTCTGCGCTGTTCGCAGTACTCTACCACCTTGGCATCATGCAGGTGGTCATCCGCGGCATGGCGTGGCTGATGCAGCGCACCATGGGCACCAGCGGGGCGGAATCCACCAACGTCGCAGCATCTATTTTCATGGGGCAGACCGAGGCTCCGCTGACCATCCGGCCGTTTCTGAACGGTGCCACGCGGTCTGAGCTCATGACCATCATGACCAGCGGCATGGCGCATGTCTCTGGCGGCATCATGGCGGCGTACATCTCATTCGGCATTCGCGCGCAGGACCTCTTAAGCGCCGTCATTATGACCGCGCCGGGCACCATCCTCATCGCAAAGATGCTGGTGCCGGAAACCGAAGTGCCCGCGACGCTGGGCACGGTACACATCAAGAGCGAAGACGAACACAAACATGAAAACCTCGTTGGAGCCATTGCCCGCGGCACCATCGACGGCGGCCAGCTCGCCTTCAACGTCGCCATCATGCTCATCAGCTTTCTGGCCCTGGTGGGCCTGCTCAACGGCATCCTGACCGGCATTCACAACATGGTCGGCGTGCACAGCGTAGGCGGCCACAACATCAGCTTTCCTTCGACGCTGAACTCAATCCTCGGCTTCTTCTGCGCGCCGGTCGCGTGGATGATCGGCATTCCGTGGCACGACGCTCCCACAGTCGGCAACCTGATCGGCACGCGCGCCGTGCTGAACGAGTTCATCGCCTACACCGACCTTGGCAAGCTGGCGAACGCGCACGCCATCTCCACGCGCACCCTTGCCATTGCCACGTTTGCGTTGTGCGGCTTTGCAAACATTGGCTCCGTCGGCATGCAGATTGGCGGCATCGGCGCGCTGATCCCCAACCGGCGCAACGAACTTGCCCGGCTGGGCCTGCGCGCACTGCTGGCGGGCACCATCGCCAACCTGATGAGCGCCAGCATTGTGAGTATGCTGCTGCGTTAGAGCGTGCTACGCCTCGCGGCCCTCGGTCCGCTTGGGTGTTGCAGGGCCTTGCTTTACCTCGGTACGGCGGCCTGTCTCATCGCCCTTGCTACGTTGCGAAGCCATGTAGACCAACCCAATCAGGGCAACCAGAAGGATCGCTCCGGCGGCGACAAATGCAACTGTAATCATCGTTTTGTCCTCTTCTTTGTGAGAGTGCTTTGCGGGCCAGCACGGCAGCGCACTTACGAAACGAAGCCAACCGGGCGCAGAATGGCTTGGTATGCTGAAGCCGTCCATGAACAGCAGCTACGATCACGCCCGCGAAGCAGCCGACTTCCTGCTATCGCGCACCCCGCACCGCCCACGCATCGGGATCGTGCTTGGCTCAGGCCTGGGTGACTTCGCCAGTCAGGTGCAGGACCCAGCCACTGTGCCATACAGTGGCACCCCCCATTTTCCGCAAAGTACGGTAGAAGGCCATAGCGGACGTATGGTGCTGGGCACGATTGCTGGCGTGCCCGTTGCCGTGATGCAGGGCCGCGTACATGCGTACGAAGGCTACGGCATGGACCAGGTGACGTTTCCCACGCGCGTGCTGGGCCTGCTGGGCGTGCAAACGCTCATCGTGACCAATGCCTCCGGCGGCATACGCCCTGACCTGACGAACGGAATGGTCGTCGGCATCAGCGACCACATCAACCTGACGGGCACCAACGCCGCGCTCGGCCCAAACGAGCCGCGCTTTGCAGTGCAAGCAGGGAGCGGGCAGCGCTTCTTCGACATGACAGCCGCCTATTCCTCACGGCTGCTCGGCTTAGCGCAGAAGACTGCCAGTGAGCAGGACTGGGCCATGTCCACCGGCGTCTACCTGGCCGTGCTTGGCCCCAGCTATGAGACACCCGCGGAGATCCGCGCCTTTCGCACGCTGGGCGCAGACCTGGTTGGCATGAGCACCGTGCACGAGGTCATCGTCGCACGTCACATGGGCATGGAAGTGCTCGGCCTGTCGCTGGTCACCAACGCCGCAGCCGGTGTCAGCAACCAGAGCATCGACCACGCGGAAGTCATGGAGACTGGCGTACGCGTCGCGGAGCGCTTTTCCGCACTGCTGCAAGCCGTAGTACCGCGCATTGCCGGCGGTACCACAAGCGCATGACCGAGCAACTCAAGCTGGCAGGCATTATCACGCCGCTGGTACTCGGCATCGGCGGCTGCTCCGGCTCTGGCAAGACCACGCTGGCACGCGAACTGGCAGCGCAACTGGACGCGATCCTCTTCCCGCTTGACTTCTACTACCGCGACCTGTCGCACCTGAGTAAAGCCCAACGCGATGCGCACAACTTCGACCACCCGGACTCGCTGGAGCACGAGCTGATCGTTCAGCAACTGAACCAGCTGCGACAAGGCGAGAGCATCCACCGGCCCAACTACGACTTCAGCACGCATTCCCGCGTCGCAGGCGTCACCGACCATGTGTTGCCGCGCGACGTGGTCCTCGTCGAGGGCATCCTGGCGCTGCACTACCCTGCCCTGCTGCCGCTGTACGACTACACCGTCTACGTGGAGGCACCGCACGAAGTCTGCCTCATGCGGCGCATCCATCGCGACACGCGCGAACGCGGCCGCACGGAAGAGAGCGTTCGCACCCAGTTCGAAGCGCACGCACGCCCCATGGCCGACGAGTACGTGCTGCCCAGCCGCGCCGCCGCCGACCTCTCCGTCTCCGGCACAGAGTCTCTGGACTGGTCTATTGAAACGGTGTTGGCAGCGCTGCTGGCTGAGGGCTTGCTGCGCGACCGATCCGGCTCGCACCGGTCCGCCTGAGCTACACCACGACCGGCAGGTTCGCCATCCCTGCTAGCCCGAAGACCTCGCGATAATGCGCCACCAACTGCGGCGGCCCGCTTGCCTTTTCGTAGTTGTCTGACAGCTTTACCGCGCGGCATCCCTCAGCACTGGTCAGCTTGCACACCAGCGAAATCGGTGCCAGCGAGTCTTCCCCGCGCGGATGGCAGCCGCGAAAATCGTTCGTCAACAGCGTGCCCCAGCCTGCGGAGAAGCGGATGCGCCGCTCGCCGCGCCACTTAAGTCCGTCGTTGAAATCGGCCGCACCACGAAAGTCAAGCGCGCTGACGCCCGGCTGTATCTCACCCGAGAAGTACGCGTGCAAGCTCAGGATCTCCTGCGCATCCAGCCCATCGCTGGCAATCAACAGCTTCTGCCGAGCATCCTTGCCGCGCTGACCAAGCCAAGCAATGTACTCGTCACCTGCAAGATACGGGTCCTTCGAATCGACACGCTGGCCGGTCCAGTCGCCCACCCACTCCGGCGCGTGCTCCAGAAACTGCGTGGTGCCATACGTGTCCGGCAGCATTACACGCAGCGCGCCGCCGTACGTCTGCTGCCACAGCTCCAGGATGCGGTACTGCGCGGCCCGCAGTTCGTCATCATCGCGTGCCATCGCGGCCAGCGCCATGGGCAGCTCATGCGCGTTGGTGCCAATGGCCTCCAGGTCGTGCTTGTACGCGAGATATGTATTGCTTGTGCCGGTAAACGCGCCGTCCAGTTCGGCGTGCATCGCTTCGACAACAAACTCCTGCCACAGAAATGAATGCCGGCGACGCGTGCCGAAATCAGCCACTGCCAGCCCTGGCACGCCGCGTAGCATCTCCACCTTGCCCCACAGCCGCGACTTGGCGCGGGCATACAGGATGTCGAGCTCAAACTCGCTCATGCCCTTGAGCGCGGCGCGCGTCTTGAGTTCATTCACAATGGAGAGCGCGTAAATCTCCCACATGGTCACGGCAACCCACTCGCCCTCAAACGTCAGCTCGAACTGACCGTCGCGCTCGGCAAGCTGGTAGTCCGACAGGCAGAACTCGTTCTCCAACCAGTCCAGAAACTCCGGCTCAAAGATGCCGCGCGTCCCGTAAAACGTGTTGCCCGCCAGCCAGATCAGCTCGGACCGGCGAAAGCGCAGCCGCCGCACATGCTCCAGCTGCGCCACCACCGCCTCCCGCGGCACTGTCTCGACCAGTCGAAACTTGGCATGGCGGTTATGCAAGCCAAAACTCACGCGCGTGTGCCGGAAATGCTTCCAGATAAACTGCAGCATCAGCAGCTTGTAAAAGTCCGTATCCAGCAGCGAACGCACAATGGGGTCAAGATCCCAGTTATGGTTATGCGCGCGTTCCGAAAAGTTGATGATCATGCTGTCAGCAGCCTACCAAGAGACAGACCGGGCCTCGGCACGTGGCAGCAACCTGCTCACTGAAAGTTCACACAGACGAGGTAACCGGCGGATAGAACACGGTAAACTTGAGGAGCTATGCCGACGAAACAGGAACTCCTCCAGACCCCCATCCAGCACATCGATATCACGCAGCACAACGTCGTCTCGCTGGTCGATGCGATGGCCACCATGGCCTACTCTTCTCGTGACCTGGCGCGTGCCGCCACGATCTACGACAGGATGCTGCGCGACACCGAGTGCGGCGTCATCCTGTGCCTGGCCGGGTCGCTCATTTCTGCGGGCCTGCAGAAGGTCATCGTTGACCTACTCCGCAACCACATGGTCGATGCCATCGTTTCCACTGGTGCCAACATTGTGGATCAGGACTTTTTCGAGGCGCTCGGCTTCAAGCACTACGTGGCGGGTGAAGAGTACAAGTACGGCGCGGGCGACGCGGAGCTGCGCGAGATGATGATCGACCGCATCTACGACACGTTCATCGACGAAGAAGAGCTGCGCATCTGCGATGAAACGACCGAGAAGATCATCAACAGCATGAAGCCCGGCGCGTACAGTTCGCGCGAGTACATCCGCGAAATGGGCAAGTATTTGCAGGCGAACGGCCGCACGCCGAAGAATGGCAATCCGGACAGCATCGTGTTGGCCGCCTACGAGCTGGACGTGCCCATCTTTGTGCCTGCCTTCTCCGATTGCTCGTTCGGCTTCGGCATCGTGGCACACCAGCACGCGCGCAAGGGCAAACCGGTCTGCTCCATCGACAGCGGCAAGGACTTCTACGAACTGACGCAGCTGAAGATCGAGAACCCGACCACCGGCCTGCTGATGATTGGTGGCGGCGTGCCCAAGAACTTTGCGCAGGACATCGTCGTGGCGGCAGACATTCTGGGCGTGGAAGCGTCCATGCACAAGTACGCCATCCAGATCACGGTCGCCGACGCGCGTGACGGCGCACTCAGCGGCTCAACCCTGAAGGAAGCCAGCAGCTGGGGCAAGGTCGACCTGAACTATGAGCAGATGGTCTTCAGCGAGGCGACCATCGCCTTCCCGCTTATCGCTGGATACGCCTTCCACAAGCAGGCCGCAACTGCGCGCAAAGGCAAGCACTTTGCGCAGGTGCTGGAGCCAGTTACGGCGTAATTACCTGCACTCTTGTAAGAAGGCCAGCCTGAGGGCTGGCCTTCTTTTTGCTTCTGCAGCTCTTCTGTCGTCATCCTGAGCGGAGCACGCAGTGCGGAGCCGAAGGACCTGCTTTCCTCCCGGGCTGCGCTGCTGCTTCGCGAAAAAGCAAATCCTTCACTTGGCTCAGGATGACGAACATCGTTCGTATACGTGTGTGCGCAGTACACTGGCACACATGTCTGACCCCACCCCACCCGACACCTTCGCTGGCGCACACCTGATTGCCGAAGCGCACGAAGAGCTGCGCGTGCTGCAGGAGACCGCCGCTGACCTGGAGAGTTCGCGCACCCTGGACGCAGAGGACCGTGCCACGGCCCTGCACGCCGCGCACAAGCTCGTACGATTGCTGGATCAGGGCGGCATGGCGACGGGCCTACAGCACGCGCAAGACATAATCTCCACGCTGGACCAACCCGGCCTGCCACAGCCGGAGCGCCTGCAGCAACAGGTGGACCTGCTCTCGCACCTGCTGTTTTCCGACCCCGCGAAGAAGACCTGACGCAACCCTGACGCACTCTCCCCATCCAACAGGGCATGCACCTCCTGCTCGTCTGGATCCTCAGCGCCCTGTCGCTCCTCATCGCGGCGTACGTTCTGCCCTCGGTCGAAATCGGAAGCTTCGGCACCGCCATGATCGCCGCCGCGCTCATCGGTCTACTGAACGCAACGCTCGGCTTTCTGCTGCGGCTGATCGTGTTCCCGCTCACATGGCTGCTGCCCGGCCTGGTGTACCTGGTGTGCGACGCGATCATGATTTACATCGTCTCGCGCATCCTGCGTGACTTTGCAGTGCGCAACTTCACCGCCGCCTTCCTGTGCGCACTGGTCGTGGCCGTGGTCAACATCCTGCTGGGCGGCCTGCTGTAACCGGCAGCCGATAGCATAAGAAGCAGATGGATCCCGCAGCAGGCCAGGACAACCCAGACGAAGCACCAATACCAGCGATAAAGACCGGCAGTGCCGACGGCTTTGGCCCGTTGCGCATCCCACTCTTCCGCGACCGCTGGATTGCCTCCACCGTGTCTGGGGTGGGCACGTGGATGCAGGACACCGCGGCCACATGGCTCATGACCGCGCTCACCGGCTCGCCCCTGCTCATCGCGTTGATGCAAACCGCGGCCAGCCTGCCCGTGCTGCTGTTCGGCCTGTTCGCAGGTGCCACGGCAGACATCTTCGAGCGGCGAAGGCTGCTCATCTTCTGGCAGGCATGGCAGATGGTCGCTGTCGCGCTCATGGCGGTGCTGGCACTCACCGGCGTCATCGGCCCAGTGGCGCTGCTGGGGCTTACCTTCCTTATGAACATCGGCTCTGCCATGAACAACCCGGCGTGGCAAGCCATCGTGCCGGAACTGGTGCCGCGCGAGGAGCTGCCCAACGCTGTCTCCCTTGCAGCGGCCAGCAACAACCTTGCGCGGGCAGTCGGCCCAGCACTGGGCGGCTTGATGGTGGCCGCATTCGTGAAGGCAGCGACTGGTGCGGGCTGGGTCTTCGCGCTCAACGCCGGGTCGTTTGCCGCCGTCATTTTCGTGCTGTACGTGTGGCAGCGCAAGCCACTATTCAAAAGCGCGCTGCCCGCGGAACGCATCATGGGTTCGGTCGAAACCGGGCTGCGCTTCCTACGCTACGCACCTGCGTTGCAGGCCGTCTTTCTGCGCGCGTTCCTGTTCACGTTTTCCGTGGCTGCGGTGTGGTCACTGCTGTCACTGGTAGCGCGGCGCGACTTTGAATACCGGGCAGTCTCCGGTGCCATGGGCTACGGCATCCTGAACGGCTCGCTGGGCCTGGGTGCGGTGGTCGCGGCGGTGCTGCTGGCACGGGTGCGCGCACGCTTCTCGTCCGACGCCATCCTGGCGGCAGCCAGCGTGCAGTACATCGCCACGCTACTGGTGCTGGCCTTTGTGCACAACGTCTGGCTCGACATTGCCTTCCTCATCGCGGGCGGCTTTGCGTGGACGTCCACCATGTCCACGCTCAACGTCAACGTGCAGCTGTCGTCGCCCGGCTGGGTGCAGGCGCGTGCGCTGGGCATGTACCAGATGGTCTTCCAGGGCGGCCTGGCACTTGGCTCGGTCGTGTGGGGCTATGTGGCGGAGCACACCTCCGTAACCGTCGCACTCACCAGCAGCGCTATCACCATGGCTATGCTCTTGCCGCTTACCCTGCGTCTGCACGTGCTGCGTGGCTCGCCGCCAGACCTGTCGCCATACCAGTGGAAGCGCCCTGTGCCGCACCTGCAGTTGGAGCCCGCGCCGGAGGACGGCCCCGTCCGCATCCTTATTGACTACACCGTGCCCGTCGAACGCTACAACGAGTTCGTCACCGCCGTCCACCTCCTGCGCGAGGTGCGCCTGCGCTCCGGCGCCATTCGCTGGGGCATCTTCCGCGATAGCAACAATCCCGAGCGTCTGGAAGAAAGCTTCGTCATGGAAAGCTGGCTGGACTATATGCGCAGCCGCGAGCGCATGACCACGGTCGATGCTGAGTTGCTGCAAGCCGTGCGTGCCATCCACACGGGAGATGGATTGCCCCGCGTCACCCACCAGGTGTACGCCAAAGAAATCAGCTCGGAAGCCGCTGCAGTCTGAAAGCAGAACGCAGAGGACGCGAAGCATGCAAAGGCAGGGTACTTACCAGCCCTCCAACACAATCTTGCCCAGCGCTCGCCCGCTCTCAATCCAGGCGTGCGCCGTCTTCAGGTTGGCCGCGTTGATCACGCCGTAGTTGCTGGTGATCGTTGTCCGCAGCGTGCCGAGGTCCACCAGGCGCGACACCTCCGTCAGTGAGTCGTGCTGCCGCAGAATATCCGGTGTCTCAAAGTAGCTGCGCGTGAACATAAATTCCCAGCACAGCGTGCCTGACTTCCGCTTCAGCACGCGCGCATCCACCGGCTTCTGCGGGTCGTCAATGATGCCAATCTTACCCTGCGGCGCCAGCAATTCCGCGATGCCGGGGTAGTGCGTGTCCGTCGCGCTCAGCAGCGTGATGAACTCTGCCTCGCCCAGGCCAAGCTCCTGCATCTGCGTGCGAATGTCGCGGTGATGATCGATCACATAGTGCGCGCCCAGGTACTGGCACCACTCCGTCGTCTCTGGACGCGACGCGGTCGCCACCACTGTCAGCGGCGTCAGGTGCGAGGCCAGCTGGATAAGCATGGACCCCACGCCACCCGCCGCGCCAATGATGAGGATGGAACCCTTGCGCGGCGCGTTGTAGGTCACACGCCGGTCCGCGCCAAAGCGATCAAACAGCAGTTCAAACGCAGTTAGGCTGGTTAACGGCATGGCTGCGGCCTCTGCAAACGACAGCGACTTCGGCTTGTGCGCAACAATGCGCTCATCCACCGTGTGCAACTGTGCGTTGCAGCCCTGCCGTGCGATACACCCGGCGTAGTACACCTCGTCGCCCTTCTTAAAGAGCGACGTCAGCTTGCCCACGCCCACCACCACACCGGCGCAGTCGTATCCGAGCACCTTGTACTCTTGCCCAGCATCGGGCCGCGCACGTAGGCGCTGCTTGGCATCCACCGGGTTGACGGAGATGGCCCGAACCTCGACCAGCAGATCACGGTCGCGGGCGATGGGGTCAGGCAGATCGATATCGAGCAGCGCTTCCGGGTCGTCAATCGGCAAAGGAGTGCGATAGCCAACGGCCTTCATGCCATTGAGTGTACCCAAGGGTGGGCGCAACAGATGAGCAGACGCTCTAATTCAGTCTCTGAAGTGAATAGGGAATGTATACGCCCGGCCAGTCGGATGGAAAGTCCCTAGTGTTGCGGGTAAACATCGTCATGCCATGCTCAAGCGCAGTGGCATAGATGAGCGCGTCTGCCAATTTGAGTTTGGTACTTCGGCGCAATTGAATCGTTCGCTGGGCGATCTCTGCAGAAATCTTCCAGTATGGAGGTACTGCTCAAAACATCCCTGAGAACCGGCTCTTCTTCGGGCCGCAATCCAGTCAAGACCTCAATCCATGTGACCCGGCTTATGGCAAAGCCATCCTCCATGGCTAAGTGCGCAAGCGTCTGCTGCTCCCCGCCAACCAGATCGATCAGAATATTCGTATCTAGCAGCACCATGCCACTGTTCACTCTGCACGGTCCCATTCACGACGCATGCGATCCTGGAAAGCCATGCCGTCTTCAACACGGCCTCTTGGGTGGCGGCAGGTAAGCCGCCAGTGCCTGGCTCACCAACTGCTCACGGCTGGTGCTGCATTCCTTTTGCAGGTCATCAAGGCGGTCCAGTTGCTCCTGCGGTATGTCTACGTGACTCGCATTGTGCCTCCCTGTATTTGCACGTTACATCGAGCAGCCAGTGACATCAATGACGAGGTCACGACTCCCTTTACCGCAGCGCATAGTCGATCAAAGCCTTCTCTTCCAATTCATGCGCCTTGGCCGAACCCGTCGCCGGACTGGCAGCGGCGGAACGCTTGATGCTGAGCACGCGGCGGCTGCCTGCGTTGCGCTTCAGCAGCGGCAGCGCAAAGGTCAGCGCGCCCATGTTGGCCGGCTCTTCTTGCACCCACACGATCTCCTCTGCGTCCGGGTACTGCGCCAGCACGGCTTCCAGTGCTTCACCAGGCCAGGGGTACAGCTGCTCGATGAAGATGATGGCCTTTGAGAAGTCGCCGCGCTTCGCACGCTCCACACGCAGGTTATGCCCGATCTTGCCGCTGCACACCAGGATGCGCTTCACGTCCTTGGCCTCGGCATCCGCAATTACGCTCTGGAAGCGCTCCGTGCCGAAGGCAGCAAGCGAAGAGCTTGCGTCCGGGTGGCGCAACATGCTCTTGGGCGTAAAGACGATCAGCGGCTTGCGGTACTTTGACAGGGCCTGCCGTCGCAGCAGATGAAAGTACTGCGCCGCGTTTGAGGGCTGCGCCACAATCATGTTGTCGGTCGCGCACAGTTGCAGGTACCGCTCGATGCGTGCGGACGAGTGCTCTGGCCCCTGGCCTTCATAGCCGTGCGGCAGCAGCAGCACCACGCCGCTGTACAAACCCCACTTCGCTTCGCCCGCCGCGATGAACTGGTCGATGATGATCTGCGCGCCGTTGGCGAAGTCGCCGAACTGCGCCTCCCACAGCGTCAGCGTCTCCGGGTAGTCGCGCGAGTAGCCATACTCGAAGCCCAGCACCGCGGCTTCGCTCAACATGCTGTTATAGGCCTCAAACCGGCCCTGCTCAGGCGCAAGGTGTTGCAGCGGTGACCAGCGCTTTTCCGTCTCCGTGTCGGTAAAGAACGAGTGGCGCTGGTTGAAGGTGCCGCGCTGCGAATCCTGTCCGGACAGGCGAACAGGCGTGCCTTTCTCCAGCAAGGAGGCGTATGCCACGAGCTCTGCCGTGCCGTAGTCGAACGGCTTGGTCCCCGCGCCCATTTCTTCGCGCTGCTTCAGCAAAGCCTTGATCTTGGGATGATTATTGAAGTCGTCCGGGTAGGTCGTGAGCAAACCTACCAGTCGCTTGATTTCGTCAGCAGGCAGCCCGGTCACAGACGGATCCAGCGCAGGCAAGTAGCCGCCCTGGTAGTTGTTCCAATACGCTGGCAGCTCGCTCAACACTGGCGGGTGTTCCGCCTCTTTTCCATGTGCCTGGTCCGCCAGGAATTGGTCCGCGACCTGCTTGATTTCCGCACTCGCATCCACGCCGATGCGCTGCGCATAGCTCTTGTAGAGCGGTGCTGTTTCCTTGATGCGTGCGTAGCGGCGCGGCTGCGTCACGGTTGGGTCGTCCACCTCAGAGTGGCCGTGGCGGCGGTAGCCGATCAGGTCTATGACTACGTCAGAGCCAAAGGTCGCGCGGTACTCCGCGGCGATGCCGGCAACACGCACGACTGCATCCGGGTCTTCCGCGTTCACGTGGAAGATGGGGATGGGCAGGCGCTTGGCCATGTCCGTGGCAAAGCGCGAGGAGTTCGACTCCAGCGGCTCTGCCGTAAATCCGAGCAGGTTATTCACGACCACCTGGATGGTCCCGCCCACGTTGTAGCCGTGGATGGTGGCCAGTACCAGCGTCTCTGCCCAGATACCCTGCCCTGCAAAGGCCGCGTCGCCGTGGATGATGAGCGGCAGCACTTTCTTCGGGCCATCCTCACCCAGGCGCACCTGGCGGGCACGCGCACGGCCCATCACGACGGGGTCGGCGGCCTCCAGGTGCGACGGATTGGAGGCCAGGTGCAGCGCGACCTTCTTGCCGTCGGGCGCGGTGTAGGTGCCGGTCGCGCCCTGGTGGTATTTCACGTCGCCGCCGCCCAGATGGCTGCGCGGGTCCACGTCTTCAAACTTGGTAAAGATGTCGGCAGCGCTGCGGCCCACCGTGTTCACCATCACATTCAGCCGACCGCGATGGCTCATGGCAAAGTTGCAGCGTTCCACCCCGTGCGCGGCGCTCACTTCAAACACACGGTCCAGGAACGGGATGAGCGCGGTCAGGCCCTCCAGCGAAAAGCGCTTGGTGCCCAGGTATCGCTGCTGAATGGTGCCTTCAAACAGGTCAGCCTTGATGAGCCCAGTCAGCGTGTATGCCTGCTGTGCCTTGCTTTCCTGCGGCGTCTGCTCCATCTTTGCCTGCAGCCACTCGCGGCGCTCGGGCGATGCGATATGTGAAAACTCCAGAGCGATGTTGCCGCAGTAGTAGCGACGCGCCTCTTCTGCGATGCTGTCAGACCCCTCAGGCAAGTCAATGGGGAACGGTTCTGCGGGCAGGTATTGCTTCAGCGGATCGAGCGTGGCCTGCAGGTAGCCCCAGCGGCGAAAAATCTCGAACACCTCAGTGCGCAGCTGCTGGTTTTCGGCTGCCTCCGCCAGCGCTGCCGCTTGTGAACTGCCTGCCTTGCCGCGTGCGTTTGCCTTCGTTGCCATACACCCTCAGATCCGTATTTGAGGATAGTCCTTTGCGGCAGGAGCCGCCGAAACGTAAATGTGCGCCTGCTCACCGAGTCGTTCGGTATTCGTATGGTCTGTCACTGAATAGGAGAGGCAGAGCAACGCTCCAAGACACACCTGCGTCTCATGTCCCCAGAAGCGAAGAAACAGCGAAGTGAGGATGGTGCCATGTCGGAGCGAACCTTGGAATTCGATCAGCCGGTGATTACGGATGAGGCCTCACAGGCCTTACGCGCCATGCAGGAACGCGCGGAGCAGGCAGAAGCGGAATTGGCCAAGCTGAAGTCGCAGGGCAACCCGACTGGTGTGTACACTTCAACCCAACATTCTGCCGCTACGCCAAGTGCCACCCCCAGCGAAGAAGGTGGCACCGTCTATGCGGATGACCTCAAACAGCCGCCGTCTCCGAACACAGCCGCCAACGCGCCTGACGGCTATCCGCAGGCCGCCACGGAGCGTGGCTCCGCCGAGACTGAAGTGGGCCTTGGTGGCGAAGAGGAACTGCGCAAGGACCCCATGATGGCGCACCTGCTGGATTCGCTTAACGCGGGCAAAGATATTGGCCACTATGGCCGGCTGACCTTTGCCATGGTGGCTCGGCACTTTATGCCGCATGCAGAAGTTGTGTCATGGCTCTGCAAAGACGGCGACTGCTCGGAAGAGCAGGCCGGGACCATGCTGCACCAGGTGGAGGGCCGGGACTACAGCCCACCGCGCCGCGAGCGTCTGCTGCAGTGGCAGGCAGAGCAGGAGTTCCAGTTCATCGATCCGCACGATCCTGACAGCGGCAATCTCTACCGAAACCTGGAGTTCCCGAAGGCGATTTACGACCATATTGGCCACTATCAGGATGCGAAAAGCTGAACCGTTCGTATTCGTTAGCTAGAGTCCGACTTAATCGTAGAGAATGCGCGTGTAAAGGTGTACGTTGCAGGATTTAGCGGCGACGAAACATGCTTTGGGGTGCCTTCCAGTCACGTTTCGCTGCTTAAAATCCCGTTTTAGCACACGAAAAGTGATGCTTTCCGTAGGCTAAAGGCTTGAACTTATAACACAGAATGCTAGCCTTCAGCTTCTCGCCGCAAGCAGCAAAGAATTGACCTTCAGGCTTATCTGATCGTCAGCTAAGCCGCCGCCGCATTTGATGCCGCTACCTTGACCTGAGGCTCCGCAGGCAAAAATAGGCTAAACACCGTGCCGCTGGAATGTCCACCATCCCCTGACTGGGCCATGCGGCTGCGAACGACCAGCGATCCGTGGTGCTTGGCTACAATGCCGTGCGAAATCCATAGCCCCAAGCCGGTGCCGTGAATGCCCTTGGTGGTATAGAACGGCTCGAAAATTCGCTGGGCGGTCTCCCCCTTCATGCCATGGCCGTTGTCAGCCACCGTAATACGAACACCCGCCACACCGCTGGACAGGTGCGTGGCGGCGCGGCTTCGAATCCGCAGCGTGCCCTTGCCGCGCATGGCATCGATCGCGTTGCCCACTAGATTGTTCAGCACCTGCCGTATATCACCCTCGTAGCAGACAAACAGCGGTTTCCCCCGGTGCTCTGACCGCGCGGTCACCAGGGCATTGTTCATGCGGCCCTGGTACAGCGCCAGCACCGGGTCCAGCAGGTCCTGCGGCGAGACCGAGCGTGGGTGCGTTGCCTGGCGATGGAAGCGCAGAGTTTGCCCGGCAATCTGCGAGACACGTGCTACCTCCTCTGACGCCATTTCGAGATAGCCCCGCGCTGCCTCCGGCAGAGGCTCGCTCAGAACGATGTACAGCAGGTTGGTCACCGCCTCCAACGGATTGTTAATCTCATGCGAGATCGACGCGGCCAGCCGCCCTACCGCAGCCAGCTTTTCGCTCTGCACCAGGGCAGCTTCCGCCTGCTTCTGTGAGCGGAGATCCGTCATAAAGAAGGCTACCTCTTCTGCAACAGCTGAGCTGGAAGACGGGATGCGGACCGCGCCCACCAGTAGCGGAACCTCCATGCCCGATCGGCTAAGCAGCGCCTTCTGATAGGGCTCCGCGGTGCCGGTCTGCTGTAACTGCCGCATGGCCTGCGCATCCAGGTCTTTGTACTCCCTGGGCGTCAGCTCATCCAGCCGCACGTGGCCCGCATGCAGGTTTTCAGTGGTGTACTCCAGCATCTGCAGCAGCGCGGGATTCATGTAGAGCAGTCCGCCGCGCAGGTTGCCGATGGCTACTCCAACACTGGCCCGCTCCATGAGAAGGCGAAAACGCTCCTCGCTGCGACGCAGGGTATTGGCTGCCTTGCGCTCCTCGTCCACATCCAGCACGGCGACGACGCCGCCCGTAACCTCACCCGCCCGGTCCAGCACAGGCGCCGCGGACAAGCGTACCCACGCCTGGGTCCCGTCACCGCGCTGGTACAGATATTCCTCCGCTGGAATTGGCTTGCCTGAACGAATCGCCCGTGCCAAAGGGTACTCTTCCCCTTTCACGCGCCGCCCATCCCCGTGGAATGAGACCCACTCGCCATGCGACTCAAAATCCTGAGAAGGCAGGACAGGGTGTCGGAAGATTTCTTCAAGCATGCGGTTCCCGAGAAGAATTTCACCCTTCTTGCTAGAAACCACCAGGCCCACAGGCATGTTATCGATCATTGCGCGTAGGGTCTCTTGCTCTGCCTGCAGTTCGGCGGCTGTCCGATCCAGCACTCGCAGTGTGCTCTGCACCTCATATTGCCTACCACGCGCCCGCACCGCTGCGCGTACGCTGCTGACCAGTGTGGCCATGCGAATGGGGCGCTCCAGCAGAACGGGACTGCCGAGGGGCAGACGGTCGCGTTCCAGCCGGCGGCTCCGCTCCGTTTCACGACCGCTGGTGGTCAAAATAAGGATCGGCAGGTCCGACCAGGAGGGCTGCTGCCGCAGGTACTCACTCACAAACTGGATCAGGTTCGGAGTCAGCGCCTCCTCCGTCATCAAGAGCGGGCCAAGGTGGTCGTCCGTGCGTTCTTTGAGAAACTGCTGAAGATCGGGGCAAACTTCCGCTGGAATACCCGCCTGGGCCAGCGCTGAAACCAGCATCTCAGCGTCCTTACCGATGGGCGCAATGATTCGGACTACAAGGCTCACTCAACCGACTCCATAGTTTGCTACTCCCTAGGAGTCGTTCTCCTCCCCATCGCGTTGCAGGAGCGTGCCGGCGGACTCTGGATTTATGAACCGAGGCACACCGGTTAGAACGCCCTGCAGGCTGTGCAATGGGTCGCCAACCTGAATGCCCCGGGGGCCAAAGTGCAGCTCGCGCAGGGAGCGTTCGTGCCTGCCGACACGCTGTTTCAGCACCGAAATGACCTGCCGAATGGCCCCGCGCACCTCAAAGTAGCGCAGCAGCACCACAGTGTCGGCCAGATAGCTAACGTCCAGCTGTGCCTGCATGGTACCAATTAACCCCTGCTGTGCCAGAATCAGGATGGTAACGACCCCGCTCTGGTTCAGGTACGCCAGCAGTTCATGCAACTGTAGGATTACATCCCGTTCCCCAGGCATGGAGTTCAAAAGACCGTTGAGGCTGTCGATGACGACCACCCGCGTATTCCGGTCCTTCACGTCTGAGCAGATCTGGTGGATGAACTCGCCCGGCGACAGCTCTGCCGGGTCGACCTGCGACATGGCCAGCGACCCTTCTTCAATGACACGGTCTACGTCCATGCCCAAAGCCTTGACGCGGCTTTTGGCGGTGCGCAGCACCTCGTCAAACGCGTACACAATGGCGCGGTCGTTGCGCAGGGCAGCGGCGTAGGCGTACTGCATGGCCACGGTGGACTTGCCACACCCTGCCGGTCCGATCATGAGTGTGGACGAACCACGCGCAATTCCCCCACCAAACATTGCGTCCAGGCCTTCGTTGCCGCTGGCGATGCGTTCCTCTGCAAAATTCTGCCCGTGCTCGGCAGCCACCAGGCGCGGGTACACCACCAGGCCGCCGTGCTGGATGGTGTAGTCGTGAAAACCTTCCCGAAAGGTAGAGCCGCGCAGCTTCAGAATCTCCACGCGCCGCCGGGTCGTACCGTAGGAGCGCGGCAGCTTTTCCAGCCGAATGACGCCGTGGGCAATGCTCTGCAGTTGCAGATCGCGCGTCTCACCGGTGAGGTCGTCCAGCATGAGAACAGTGGTTTGACGGCCAGAGAAGAACTGTTTTAGCGCCAGCAGTTGGCGCCGGTACCGCATCGCATCGGAGGCCAACAGCCGCAACTCTGATAGCGAATCGATGACCAGGCGATCCGGGTTGAGCCTTTCGATCTCCGTGGTCAGCCGCTGGATGGTGCTGGCCAATTCCACTTCGCTGGGGTGAAAGACGGTGTACTGCTGATCCGCGTTGAAGCTCGCCTCTTCTGGCACAAACTCAGAGATGGGAATGCTCTCAACATCCCAGCCGTGCGACAGAGCCGAACCCTGCAACTCCGAAGCGGGCTCTGACAGCGTGACGTACAGCGCGCGTTCGCCGCGGGCGATGCCGGCTTTGATGAACTGCATGGCAAGTGTGGTCTTGCCGGTGCCTGGGTCGCCCTCCAGCAGATACATTTGGCCTGAGGGCAGGCCGCCCGAGAGTATGTTGTCCAGGCCGTCCACGCCTGTGTTCAGCCTGTGTACTGGGTGCGTCATCGCCATGCTCTGTCAGCATACCTTTCCTCCGGTCGCTGACCGCAGCCTGACCTGAGCCCGCGTGCCTTTCAAGGTGAGACATGTGACATTCTTGCGCCGCCATCAACATGTTCTGCACGGGCGTGCATTCGCTGGCAGAAGCAATGAAGAATGCAAGATCAACGCGACAGGCGTTCTCTGCTCGCGATCAAACGGTGACACATGGTTCCCTGCCCCCGGATGACGCTCGATCTAGCGATCCGCTGCTGCGGAGATTTTCTCCTCTGCGGTGCGGATTTCACCCTGCGCGTAGCTGTACTTCTCCGCATCGTCACCGGCGCTGTTCCAGTCCTGCTGGGCGGCCTCCAACTCAGTTTTTGCCGCTCCAGGGTCGATCTCGTCCGTCTTGAGCGCGGTTTCTGCCAGCAGCGTGACGCGCTGTGGCAGGATCTCCGCAAAGCCGGAAGCCACGAAGAACTTCGCATTGCCGGAGTTGCCGCCGTGCAGCCGCACCTCGCCCGCGCCAAGTTCGGCGAGCAGCGGAGCGGCGCCGTATAGCGCTTCCATATAGCCGGAGCGTGCCGGCAGTTCCACCGCGTCCGCCGTTGCATCCACCAGGATGCGATCGGGCGTTACGACGCGAACTGCCAACAACCCCTGCGTGCTTGTTTGTTCGTCGGCCATGGTTACGCGTTCGCCTTCATCTTCTCGGCCGCTTCCAGCACTTCCTCGATGCCGCCCTTCATATAGAAGGCCTGCTCGGGGATGTCGTCGTGCTTGCCCTCGATGATCTCCTTGAAGGAGCGCACCGTGTCGGCCACCTTGACGTACTTGCCCGGGTTGCCGGTGAAGACTTCCGCCACGTGGAACGGCTGCGACAGGAAGCGCTGCACCTTACGGGCACGGCTTACGGTCAGCTTGTCGTCCTCGGAAAGCTCGTCGATACCGAGGATGGCGATGATGTCCTGCAAGTCCTTGTAGCGCTGCAGAATGCCCTTGACGGACTGGGCGACGTTGTAGTGCTCCTCACCCACGACGCGCGGCGACAGGATGCGCGAGGTAGACGAGAGCGGGTCGACCGCCGGATAGATGCCGATTTCTGTCAGCGCGCGGTTCAGCACCGTGGTCGCGTCCAGGTGGGCAAACGTCGTGGCCGGTGCAGGGTCGGTCAAGTCGTCGGCAGGCACGTAGATGGCCTGCACGCTAGTGACGGACCCCTTCTTGGTGGAGGTGATGCGCTCCTGCAATTGGCCCATTTCCGACGCCAGATTGGGCTGGTAACCCACGGCGGAGGGCATGCGGCCCAGCAGCGTGGACACTTCCGACCCCGCCTGTGTGAAGCGGAAGATGTTGTCGATGAAGAGCAGCGTGTCGGAACCTTCCTGGTCACGGAAGTATTCCGCGATCGTCAGGGCAGTCAGCGCCACGCGTAGACGCGCTCCCGGCGGCTCGGTCATCTGGCCGTAAATCAGCGCAGCCTTGCTCTTGCGCCAGTCGTTTGGGTCGATAACACCGGACTCCTGGAATTCCATCCACAGGTCGTTGCCCTCACGGGTACGCTCGCCGACACCGGCAAACACAGAGAAGCCACCATGCTGCATCGCCACGTTGTTAATCAGTTCCTGGATCAACACCGTCTTGCCGACACCAGCACCGCCGAAGAGGCCAATTTTGCCGCCTTTGAGAAAGGGCTGGATCAGGTCGACGACCTTGATGCCAGTCTCAAACATGTCTTCGCTCGTCGACTGTTCATCGAAGGCAGGTGCCTGGCGATGAATGGGCATCCGCTTGTCGGTCTGCACGGGGCCGAGTTCGTCCACCGGTTCGCCGATCACGTTCAGCACACGACCGAGCGTCTCCTTGCCCACTGGCACCATGATCGGGTTTCCGGTGTCATACACCTTCATGCCGCGCACCATACCCTCGGTCGCTTCCATGGCTACCGTGCGCACGCGGCCTTCGCCCAGGTGCTGCTGCACCTCGACTATGACGTTGAGCGGGTTGGGGATCTCGAAGCCCTCTGACGTGATGCGCAATGCCGAGTAGATAGGCGGCATGTGCTTTTCGTCGAATTGGATATCAACGGCTGGGCCGCTGATCTGAACTACTCTTCCGATGTTTTCTGCCATAAGTTTTCCTAAAGCGCTGTTAGAGCGCAGCTGCACCTGAAACGATCTCTATGATTTCTGTCGTAATAGCCGCCTGACGCGCGCGATTCATCGTCAGTGTCAGCTTGTCGATCATTTCGCCCGCATTGTTACTCGCCGAATCCATTGCCGTCATGCGCGAGGCGTGCTCACTGGCCACCGACTCCAGCAGGGCGTGGTAGATCTGCGTGGTGACGTAACGTGGCAGCAGATGGCGGAACAGCACCGCAGGATCTTCGTCATAGAGGTAGTCCACGTCCGCAGTGCCGAACTTTTTGGCCTCCTCCTCCATCACGGTCTCTTCCGTGGCGTGGATGGAGATGCCCGCTGTCTCCGCAGCCTTGGCCGCGACTTCCTTCTGCTCCTCCGTCATTTCCTCGACGGCGGTGATTTCCGGCGAGCCGAGCTTACGGATCGGTAACAATTTCTCAACCACGATGCGCTGCGCGATGACGGATTTGAACTCGTTGTAGACCAGGTACACCGCATCGATTTCGCCGCGTTCGTAGCGTTCAATGATGCTGTGGGCACTCCTATCTACGTCGGTGAAGGTCAGCTTGCCGAGCAGCGCGGAGAGATCGTGTGTCAACTCGACCGGCTGTTTGCGTTCGCGGACGTCTTCGATGTGGTGGGACAGGCCATTGTCGTACGCGTCGTCCACGTGCTTCCACGTGGCTTCCGGGTAGCGGCGCTTGAAAAGGTCACGCGACTTGCGCCCTACCGTCTCGATGTCGATGTTCTGCTCGGCAGGAGCCTTGTCGTGATCGACTGCGTGCGGAGCACGGCGCGTGTCGATGAAGCGCTGTGCCGCCTTGCCCACGTTGGAGTTGAACGCGCCCGCGAAGCCCTTGTCGCCGGCGATGACCAGCAGCAGCACGTTCTTTTCCTCGCGCTCGACGAGCAGCGGGTGCATGACGTCGCCACCCTCTTCGCCGTACACCACGGCACGGCGCACCAACGACTGCAGCACATTGGCGAGCATCTGCGCGTAGGGCCGCGCCTGCATGGCACGCTCCTGAGCGCGGCGAAGCTTGGCAGCCGAAACCATCTTCATGGCCTTGGTGATCTGCCGCGTGTTTTTTACGGAGCGGATGCGCCGTTTGAGATCGAGTACGTTTGCCATTTATCGCGTTTGTCTATCTTCGGGCCGAGTGACTTTCTCTTCTAGTCGCGCGACGCGCACTTCTAATTCTGTAAGCTTGCCGATTACTTGAAGCATGTCAGCATGAAAGCGGTTCTCAAGAGCTGTCATTCTTAAATCTAAGCGGCTTTCGATTGAACTCATGCGAGCGTCAAGCTTGCTGTAGTCATTGCGAGACAGCACGATGCCAACAAGTGCGGTAATCGTGGGCAGAGCGACAGCCAGTGCTGCGAGAATGATCTCAGGCCTCATCGCTCCTCCTACAAATCAGTCTAGCAACCTAGGCGGTTACCATCACTGGCCTGCTGTCGCTCTTACCTGCTTTAAAGTCCCGCTTGTAATCGTTGATGGCGTCAGTCAGGCGCTTCGAAATATCGTCATCTAAGGCCTTTTTGCTCATGATGTCGGTGAGAATCTGCTTGCCTGTTGTGCCCATGTACTCGTGGAAGCCGTGCTCGAACTCCTGCACCTGCTTCACATCGATGTCGTCGAGCAGCCCCTTGGTACCGGCGAACACGATGGATACCTGCTGTGCGGCGGTGAGCGGCTGAAATTGCGGCTGCTTCAGGATTTCCACAAGTCGCGAGCCGCGGTTCAGCTGCTTCTGCGTGGCCGGATCCAGGTCCGAACCAAATTGCGCGAAGGCGGCTAACTCGCGGTACTGTGCGAGGTCGAGCTTCAGGGTGGCACCCACCTGCTTGGTGGCCTTCATGGCGGCGGCGAAGCCTACACGCGACACCGACAGACCCACGTTGACTGCCGGGCGGATGCCGGAGTTGAACAGATCGGTTTCCACGAAGATCTGTCCGTCGGTAATCGAGATCACGTTGGTCGGAATGTACGCGGACACGTCGCCCGCCTGCGTTTCGATGATGGGTAGCGCCGTCAGCGAACCGCCGCCCAGCTTGTCGCTGACCTTTGACGAGCGCTCGAGTAGGCGCGAGTGCAGGTAGAACACATCACCCGGGTATGCTTCGCGGCCTGGCGGACGGCGCAGCAGCAACGAGATTTCGCGGTACGCTGCCGCGTGCTTCGACAGGTCGTCATAAATAATGAGGCAGTGCTTGCCGTTGTCGCGGAAATACTCACCCATCGCGGTTGCGGCATAGGGCGCAAGGTACGACATGGGCGCAGGCTCGGACGCGGTTGCGGCCACCACGATGGTGTACGCCATGGCGCCGTACTGCTCCAGCGTCTGCACCACACCGGCCACAGACGAGCGCTTCTGGCCGACGGCGCAGTAGATGCAGATGAGGTCATTCTTGGCCGAGTTGATAATGGCGTCGAGCGCAATGGCGGTCTTGCCGGTCTGGCGGTCGCCGATGAGTAGTTCGCGCTGGCCGCGGCCGATCGGGATCATGGTGTCGATGGCCTTGATACCAGTCGCCATGGACTCCGTGACGGACTTACGGTCGATGACGCCGGGTGCCAGGCGCTCGACGGGTAGGGTGTGCGGCGTGTCTATGGGGCCCTTATCGTCAATGGGCTGACCCAGGGCGTTCACCACGCGACCGATGAGCGCTTCGCCTACCGGTACGGACATGATCTTGCCCGTGCGTTTGACTTGGTCGCCCTCGCTGATCTCCGTGTAGTCGCCCAGCAGCACGGCACCCACCTGGTCTTCATCCAGGTTCATTGCCAGGCCGCTGATGCCCTTGGGGAAGTCAATGAGTTCGCCGGCCATGACTTTGTCGAGGCCGTGGATACGCGCGATGCCGTCGCCCAGCGAGATGATGGTGCCGACTTCGTCGACGGAAATCTTCTGCTCGTAGTTCTCAATCTGCTGACGCAGCAGTTCTGTAATTTCGTCTGCCTTGAGCTGTGCCATGTGCTTCTTTCTACCCCATGCGCGCCGAGTGGGCGCAGCGTTCCAAATCCGTTGCTACAAACTTAGGCGTTCGCCAGGTGCTGCTTCATCTGCTCCAGCTGCCCGCGAACCGAACCATCGTACACACGCGATTGCAGCTTGATCACCGCGCCACCCAACAGGGTCGCGTCCTCGGTCCAGCGAACGCGTACATGGCTACCCGCCAGCTCACCTGCTTTGCCCTGCAGCAGGTTGCGCTCGTTGTCGGTAAGCGGCTTGGCGGAGGTGATCTCCACCTCGTGGATGCCACTTGTCTCGTCGGCTAGCACGCCGTACTCCGCGACAACCTCGTGCAGGGCATCGAGGCGCTCGTGATCCATCAACACGGCGATAAAATTGCGGACCGTGCCATCCAAGCCGATGCGGCCGACGATGGCGTCCAGTACCTTCAGTTTATCTGCTTGCGCCAACGAGGGGTTCAGCAGGAACTCGCGCAGTTCGCGGCTCTCGTCGAAGGTCCCCGCAAAATCTGCCAGCTGCGCACGCACCGCGTTGCTATCCAAGTTGCGGCTGGCAGCAACCTGTTGAAAGGCGCGCGCGTACCGCGATGCAAATGTCGCCATTTAGTTCTGGCTCCCTTCCGGATGCAGGCGGCTGGCAAAGCGCTCGATCAGCACGCGGTCATCATCCGGCGTAATCTGCAGCCGGGCAGCGGCACGGTCCACGGCGATGCCCGCGGTGTAGGCGCGTAACGAGCGCTGGGCGGCGGCGCTGGCGGCGGCAATTTCCTGCTCTGCCGACTGCAGGATGCGCGCCTTTTCCTCTTCCGCCTGGGCGTGCAGCTTTTGTTCCTCCTCGGCACCGGCGCGGTCGCTGTCGGCGCGCAGGGCGGCAATCTCCGCATCCAATGTGCTCATGCGGGCTTCCACCGCGGTGAGGCGAGCCTTGGCTTCTTCGGTGGCGATGCGCGCTTCCACCATGTCTTTCTGAATGGTCTCACTGCGCCCGCGGAAGACCTTGGGCAGCGCCCTGGCCAGCGCGTACAGCACGGCGGCGGCGAGCACCAGGAAATTCAGCCACTGGAACGCCAGCACGGACGTCGCCGGACTCATGCCGACCATACCGCCCAGCTTGGACACGGAGGTAGATGGCTTCTTCAGTTCCTCCGCTGGGTCCTTTTCTTCTGCTGCCTGCGGCGTGGAAGCCGAACCTGACGCAGCGGACATCGAGGTACTGCCGCGAGTTCCGACAGGTTTTTCCTGCGCATGCAGGGCCGCCACAGGAATCAGCAAGGCTACACCCAAGAGGATCGAGGAAAGAGCAGCCCGCTTCATTGCGCGGCCCCTGCGCCAGCGTTGCGGCGGTGCGGCAGAATGGCGGCGATGACGCTCTCCGTGAGCGAAGCGGCACCGGCATCGAGCTGAGCCTTTGCCTCCGGACCGGAGCGCTCCACAGAATCTCGCGCCGCGTCGATGCGCCGTTGCGCCGCTTCCCGGGCCTCGGCGAGCGCCTTGTCGCGTGCGGCGGTGGCGGTTTTCTGCCGGGCGGCGCGGGCAGCAAACATGTCGGTACGCGCCTCGCGAAGCCGCGCCTCGTAGTGCGCCGTCTTTTCTTCCGCAGTGCGGATGGCGGCATGAGCTTCATCCATGGCACCACCAGTGCGGGCATGGCGCTCGGCCAGCACCTTTTCCAGCGGACGGCGAACCAGCACCGCATAGGCGGCCAGCAGGATCAGAAAAAAGATCACCGTGGGCACAGAGCCGAGCAGCATTTCGCCGAGTTGATTCAAAATTGTCTGCATTGAGGACCGTGAGGCTGCATCCCGCAAGCGGTACACCCGGCTTGCTGAGCCCGGACCGGGTCGCAAATGGTGTGGCAAAGGGACGCTGGCAACACGTCTGTTATACCAACCGCCCAAAGCATCGGTCAACGAAACAGCTGGCTCAGCGGGCTGCCAAGGGTCGCCATAAAGCGCGGTATGCTGCAGATGTCCCTACGATCAATGCCCTTTTACAGAGGATTCATGACCCGTTCCAGACCTTCGCTTGCCTGGGCGGCACTGCTGCCCGTCGCCGTGAGCGCCCTGTGCGTGGGCCAGACAGCGCCCACGCCAGACCCGGTACGCATGCCCCATGCCATGGTCGTTAGCATCCACCACGAAGCCACCGACGCAGGCGTCGCCGTCCTGAAACGAGGTGGTAACGCTGTGGACGCCGCGGTCGCCGTGGCTTTTGGCCTGCAGGTGGTGTACCCGCAGGCAGGCAATATTGGCGGGGGCGGGTTCATGCTCATCCGTCCCGGCCATACGCATGGCGGCGCAAAGTTGGGCGACGGCAAGCCGCACTTCCTGGACTACCGTGAAAAGGCACCCGCCGCCGCCAGCCGCGACATGTACCTGGGTCCGGACGGCAACGTAGTGAAAGGTCTGAGCACCCAGGGCTACAAGGCCAGCGGGGTGCCCGGCACGGTGGCGGGCATGGTCTACGCGGAGCAGCACTTTGGCCGCTTGGGGCTGAAAGCCGTGCTGCAGCCTGCCATCCGGCTGGCCCGCGAGGGCTACACGCTCTCCGCCGAGGTGGATGCCTGGAACTCCAAAGCGCTCGCCGCAAACCCTGAAGGTCGCAGGCTCTACCAGCGTGATGGCAACCCGTACAAGGTGGGTGAACGCTTCATCCAGCCAGAGCTGGCGGCCACGCTGGAGCGCATTGCTGCTGACCCCAGGGAGTTCTACCACGGCCGCATGGCGCAGCAGATTGCCGACGAGATGCAGCGCGGCGGCGGCCTGATTACCGCTGCGGACATGGCCGCCTACGAGGTCAAGGACCGGCAGCCACTCAGCGGTAAGTACCACGGCTACACCATACTGACCGCGCCGCCACCCTCGTCTGGCGGTATCGTGCTCCAGGAGACGCTCAACATTCTTTCCGGCTACAAGCTGGCGAAGCTTGGCTCGGACCGCGGCCCCGAGCAGGTGCACCTGATTACCGAGGCCTTTCGCCGCGCCTTTTTAGACCGCGCCGATTACTTGGGCGACCCGGACTTTGTGCAGATGCCGCTGAAAGAGATGGCCGACAAACGCTACGCCAAAGCCTGGCGCGCCACCATCGACCCGGTCAACGCCACCGCCTCCAAGGCCCTGGTTCGCCCCGCTGGCTTTATGCCGCCGCCACCCGCGCAGGGTGAGCGCCGCGAGAGCATGCAGACCACCCACTTCAGCGTGGTGGACTCGGACGGCAACGCCGTAAGCAATACCTACACGCTCAATTTCTATTTTGGTTCCGGTGTCGTTATCCCCGGCCTTGGCTTCGCCATGAACGACGAAATGGACGACTTCACCAGCAAGGTGGGCACGCCCAACGGCTTTGGCCTGATTCAGGGGCCGGCAAATGCCATCGCGCCCGGTAAGCGCCCCCTGTCGGCGATGTCGCCCACCATCGTCACCCGCAACGGCAAGCTGCGGCTGGTGCTGGGTTCGCCCGGCGGCCCTACCATCATCTCCACCGTGGCCAACGACCTCATCAGCGTGCTGGACAATGGACTGAATATCCAGCAAGCCGCCGATGCTCCACGCTTCCACCACCAGTACCTGCCCGACGAGTTACAGGTGGAAAAGCGATTTCCTGCCGCCACGGCTGACGCGCTGAAAGCTCACGGTTACACCATCAAGCGCTCCGGCGAGTTCGACGAACACAACCCGGGCGTGTGGGGTGACAGTGAGTTGATTGCCATTGATCCCCAGACCGGGGAACGGGTCGGTGGACACGACACCCGAAAGAACTTCGGCAGCGCAGGCGGTTACTAAGGCCAAAAACCACTTCATTACCTCTCGCCATCACGTCTCCGCTTACGCCCAAACTGGAACAACTCACTTTTTGTCTAAGAGGTCCCGAGACCTTGGTAACTGGATTTCAGATTCCGTAAATGGCACATTAAGGCAGTAACACAGACTTGGGAGAAGAGGGACCATGCACCGCATGGTCCCATTTTTTTGCTCCTGCTAACAATCGTTTGCCCGTTCCGCACTGTCGGCCGTACTCACCGCGCGATCCTGGGCTGCGGCCGGTTCGCAATGTCATGCCGCCTCCCAAAGTAGACCGACGTTCTCCGGAAAGCGCATCCAATGTGTTCGGCCGGCACGTAGACGTTTGCGGCTGAGGACAGACGCTGCATGATTGTTGCAAGCTGGAACGTAAACTCCATCAACGCGCGGCTTGAGCATGTGTCGCGCTTCCTGCAAGCGCAATCGCCGGATGTGTTGCTGCTGCAAGAGCTAAAGGGCACAGAATTCCCTGCCGAACACTTTCGGACGTTGGGCTATGAGAGCGCGGCCGTTACCCAAAAGTCCTACAACGGCGTCGCCATCTTATCGCGGCTGCCCATCGAGACCGTCGGTACCGCGCTGCCGGGCGATGACGCGGACACCCACGCCCGGTTTTTGCAAGTCATTGTCGAGACGCCAGTTGGCGAGCGGATCCGGGTAGCGGGTATCTACCTGCCGAATGGCAATCCGGCCGGCACGGACAAGTTCCTGTACAAGCTTGCGTGGATGGACCGGCTGATTGCGCAGTTGGCGCTATGGCGTGACGATTCTATTCCAACGCTCATTGGCGGCGATTTCAACGTGATACCGGAGGACATCGACTGCGACAAGCCGGCGAACTGGGTCAAGGACGCCTTGTTTCAACCAGAGACCCGGGAACGCTACCGCGCCATGCAGCGGCTCGGCTTTGCCGATGCCTTCCGCACCCTGCACCCCGACGCCACCGGCCAGTTCACCTACTGGGACTACTTTCGCGATGCCTTTAACCGCAACCGCGGCATCCGCATCGATCATTTCCTGCTGTCACCATCGCTCCTGCCGCGACTTTCACGCTGTGAAATCGACCGGGGTCCACGCGCGGAGTTCCGGCCCTCAGATCACACGCCGATCCTGGTTGAACTTGCATGAGAGATGGTGCAGAAAATGAGCAGTGGGGATCCTGGATTATGCCCGTTTGGAACCGGATTCTGCCGCTTTCGGTGTCAACTTCATAGGGCTTTTTCAAGCCGAGTAACCGGTTCAGGTTACCTGCCGTGCTTACACGCTGAAGCGAATGGTCTGCCTGTCCCGGTGGCGGTCCACTGCCAGATTGATCAGGCGGTCGAGCAGTTCCGTGTAGCCGATGCCGCTCGCCTCCCAAAGCTTGGGATACATGCTGATGCTGGTGAAACCGGGCATGGTGTTGACCTCGTTGAGGTACAACCTGGGTTCTTCGCTGGAGGCGGGGTCGGCGGCTTCCAGCAGAAAGTCCACACGGGCCAGGCCGGAAAGGTCGCAGGCGCGGAACGCTGCGACGGCCATGCTTTGGATTTCTTTCGCCTGCGCGCGGCTTAGCTTTGCCGGGATGACCGGTTCGCTGGTGCTGCTGCTGTCGTACTTGCTGGCATAGTCATAGAACTCGCGATCCGGGACAATTTCGCCTACGACACTGGCTACAGGTTCGTCATTGCCGAGCACCGCGACCTCCAGTTCGCGCGCCTTGCCTGTGCCGCGCAAGGTACCGGTACCGCTGACCCCTTCTTCCACCACGATCTTGCGGTCAAAGCGCGCGGCCTCGTCCATGGCCGCAGCCAGTTCGCGGCGGCTGCGCACCTTGCTGATGCCGACGGACGAGCCCAGATTTGCCGGCTTGACGAAGACCGGATAGGCAAGCCCGCCTTCGATGAGGCGGGTGCATTTGCGCGGGTTCGCCGCCCACTCGCCGCGCAGCAGCGTAACGTACGGCACCATGGGCAGACCGGCGGCTAAAAACATCTTCTTCATGGCGTCCTTATCCATGC
>CALMOM010000194.1:413-18896 GCA_937873305.1 uncultured Terriglobus sp. | reverse complement strand
GTCATTCAGCGGGTGCTCGGTCCGGGCATGGTGGCGGTGTTTGCGCTGGTGCGGGTGGTGTTTCAGATGTCGCGGCAGATTCTGTCGATGGCCAGCAGCGTCATCGGACAGGACATTACCCTGCTGGTGGGCAAGGCGGATTGGGGGGAGTTGCGGCGGCTGTATGACCTGTCGGAACGGGTGGTGCTGTTCCTGATCCCGGTCGTCAGCATCGGCAGCCTGTTGATGTGTCCCTTTCTGTTCCAGGTGTGGTTGCACGGTCGCATGCCGTACCAGCCGGTGCTGTGCATCGAGATGGCCATCGTCTCCGCCGTGCTTGGGCTCAAGGAACACAAGACACAGTTCCAGTCGTCCAGCAACGAGCATGAGAAGCTCTCCACGCGCATTCTTATCGGCTATGCCGTGATGCTCTCCGTCTCCGTGCCCATCATGAAAACTTGGGGTGTGGCGGGGTTCACCGTGACCTGGCTCGCCTGGGAGATCATCCAGACGGCCTACGTGGTCAGTCTGAATCGAAAGCTCTTTCCAGAGGACCACAGCATCGATAACGGCCTCTTGCAGCGCTTTAATGTCTTCATCGTGGTTGCCTTTGCCGTAGGCACTTTTCCCGCACTGTGGGAGGCCCACTGGCGGCTGCCCGCAACCGTGATGATGGCGTTGGGGTACACCGCCATCCTGGCAGTTATCGGCTACTTCGCCTTCAAGATGGACGACCTGCGTGTGCTGCTGGCCAGCCGCGTTTTGCGTCGGCAGAGGGCGAGCTAACAACCCGTGAACGAACGCGCGCACGCGTCTGCGTTGTTTAGCCGCACTCTGATGCGGTTGCACTGCTGGCTGGCGACCGCGTGGCTGCTGAGTCAATTCCCTCTGTCGGCGTTGGACGCCGACTCCGTCGGTCGGCTGCGATATGGCCTGTTGATGGCGCATCGCGCGCACGGCCCGGCGTGCCACCGCATGCTGCAACAGCTGATCCGCAAGAACCGCGACGCCCACGCAGACCTGCTGATTGAACTTGCGATGATGGCTGTCAGCATCGAAGCCCCTGATACGGCACGTGAGCTGCAGGCGAAAGCATCGGAACGTGCAGTGGAGCGCTACACCGCAGACGCCGCACGCCGCCTGCAGGCCGTGCAGACTGCCACGGACGATGGAACACTGCCACAGCGCATGGGGCATATGGTGGACGCGCTTGCCCTGCCGCCAGGCGAACTGCTGACGCTGGTACCGGTCAGCAGCCGGTATCTGGAGTTGTGGCAACTCTGGCTGCAGCAGACGCAGCGTCACGTCCCCGGCGTGATCGTGGCCATGGCCATGGACGATGCCGCGCTGGAAAGCCTTGAGCCAGTACATGGCGTTGCCGCGGTGGATGCGCGCGAATTCTTTACCTGGGGCGACGAGGGACGTCTGCACCCCCATACCCGCGGGGTGCTTTGGTACGTGCGCGTCTTGCTGCTGCAGGCTTTGGTGGAGCGCGGCCATCCCGTCCTGGTGTTGGACTTGGACGCCATTGCGGTGAGCGACCTGCAACCGTTGCTGGATGCCCACGCGGCAGCCGACGTCATCGCGCAACAGGACCGGAGTCTCCCGATGGACGTGACTCGTGAGATTGGATTTGTAATCTGCTGTGGCTTTATGCTGTGGCGGCCAACTGCGCCCGCGCGCGCCCTCCTGAAGCGATACGCGCAGGAAAGTGCGGTGGAGCGTGATGACCAGCTTGCGCTGAACCACATCCTTGCACGCGACGGATTGAGCGGCCAGACGCGCGACGCAGCTGCTATGCGGTTCACGTCCGCGAACGTCCTCTTTGTCTGCCCAGATCCTTCTCTTGTGTCGCGCGATCAAGCGTCAGGCACGGTGGTCCGGCATTTCCACCAGACCGGGCAGACCACGGCAGAATTGCGCCGTGCGATGGCGATCGTTGGTAGTGAAACACCAGGGACCAGCATGTAGAGCGGGGAAGGCCGTAAAACGGCTGGTCCGCATGGCAGGAACTCCGGCGCAAAAGTGGTGGTACGTACCGCTGTACCGCTAGGATGGACGCGCTGTTGCAACTCGGGTCAAGACGCACCAGCAGGTTGAGGTTGTGCCAGGGCCTGCCGATGTACCGAGTAAGAGCGATCGCGAGCGGGTGGGTTGGCAGGGTGCTGGCTCACACATTTGCACCACCTTTGAGGCGCAGAACCCATGTAGGGGCAGAGAGAGAATCCCAGCCGAAGACGCGGATGAGAAACATTCGTTTACATTCTGCACGCTGTGGCAGAAACTTTTGCCGTAGAGATGGTTTAGCGCTGCTGTTCATGCCTGGCGCATGCGTCGCTTGGCACTTCTCCGAGGCTCTGTGATGAAGCGACTGTACCAGTCCACTCTTCTGTCAGCCGTTTCCGGTTGCCTGCTGCTGGCGGGCTGCGGCGCGGGCGGTTCGTCCACTGCCGCCACGGTGGCCAGTTCCACCTCTTCAGGGTCAACGGGAACTGGCACGACCAGCACCGGCTCTACGGGCTCGGGCACCACGGCCACCGGTACCGGGTCGACCGGAACGAGCACAAGTGGCACAGCGGGCACCGGCACCGGTTCTGGTAGTTCCGGCGGCACCACGACCAGTGGAACAGGCACGACGACTGGGACAGGCACAACAACTGGGACAGGCACAACCACCGGCAGCACCGGCACAGCGTCTTCCGCCACCTCTTTAGCCACGGCCACGCGTTTGCTGGACCAAGCCACCTTTGGTCCCACCAGCGACAGCATCGCTCATCTGCAGAGCCTAAGCACAACGGCTTGGTTGCAGGAGCAGTTCAACACCCCGCCCACCGTGCTGGCCAACCTGCCCGCGACGCTACCCACGCAGTGCACCAACAACGCCACGCCATGCTTCGAGTCCGAGGCGTGGCAAACCATGCTGACCGGGCCGGACCAGTTGCGCCAGCGCGTGGCGTTCTCGCTGGGCGAGTTGTTTGTCGTCAGCACGCAGTCGGTGAGCGGCTATGCCCTGGTGCCCTACTGGAACACGCTGGCGGCTGATGCCTTTACGAATTGGCGTACGGTCATGCAGGACGTGGCGCTGTCGCCCGCCATGGGGCTGTATCTGAACATGATTCAAAGTGGCAAGCCAGCCGCCGGCCAGCACGCCAACGAGAACTGGTCACGCGAATTGATGCAGCTGTTTTCCATCGGCCTGGTCAAGCTCAACACCGACGGCACAGCGCAGGTGGATGCGAGCGGTAACCCCATTCCCAGCTATACCGAAGCACAGGTGGAAGCCTTTGCCGACACCTTCACCGGCTGGACCTATGCGACGAGCACCGGCACGGCGCCCACGAACTTCCCCAACAACACCGCCAACTATTACAGCCCCATGGCGGCGGTAGAGAAGTACCACGACACCACCACGAAAACGCTGCTGGATAACGTGGTGGTCAACGCTGGCGGCACCGCAGCGGGCGACCTCAAGATTGCGCTGGACAACATCTTCAACGACGCAAGCCTGCCGCCGTTCGTCTGCAAACAGTTGATTCAGCACCTGGTTACCAGCACCCCGTCAACCGCGTATGTGCGGCGCGTCACCAACGTGTTCATCAACAACGGTAGCGGCGTGCGCGGCGACATGAAGGCGGTGCTCACCGCCATCTTGACCGACACGGAGGCTCGTTCCGGCGACACGAATACAAGCCAGGACGGCGGTCACCTGCGCGAACCCATGCTCTTCCTAACCGCGGCCATGCGCGCGCTGGGCTACAGCAGCACCAATATTGACGCGACCAACCTGTGGGCCTACACCGGCCTGTCCAGCTACACTTCGCCGCTGGGCGAGGAGCCCATGCGCTCCGCTTCGGTCTTCAACTTCTATCCACCGGAGTACGTCATTCCGGGCACGCAGTTGAACGCGCCGGAATTTGGCCTGGAGAACACGGCCGCCGTTACGCTGCGGCTGTCGCTGGCGAATGCATTGAGCACGGGTAGCCTGAACGGCTTCAAGACAGATCTGTCGAAGACATCCACGCTTGGCGTGATCGCCGCCGACCCCGCAAAAATCACCGACACGTTGGGTGTGCTGTTCATGCACGGGCAGATGCCGACGGACATGCGTAGCGTCATCATCAACGCCATTAGCGGCCTCTCGGATTACGGTCAGCGGGTTCGCGTTGCCACGTACCTGATCCTGACCAGTTCGCAGTACAAGGTCATGCATTAAAGCTCTGGTTCTTCGTTGTAGGTCGTTGTTCAGGCAGAAAGCAGTCCTATGTTGCGAGGCGAAGGAAGCCGATCGCACCCTAAGAACTAATTACTGACAACCAAGTTTCCCAGCTCTACCTAGATCCTTCTCGGAGCCGCACATGACTTCAAGCCACAGCAAGCAATCCGCCACCAGCCGCCGCTCGTTTCTGCGCTACGCTTCACTGGCTGCTGCCGGCAACGCAGCGGGGCTGCGGCCCTTTGGCATGTTGAATGCGCTGGCCAGCACCGCTGCCCCCGCGGACTACAGGGCACTGGTATGCGTGTTCCTGTACGGCGGCAACGACGCCAACAACACAGTCATTCCATTCGACACCAAGGGCTATGCCAACTACAGCAGCCTTCGCGGACCGCTGGCGCTGGACCAGGGTACGCTGCTGACGCTGCCCGGCCTGCAGAACTACGCCCTGCACCCCAGCCTGCCGGAGATCCAGAAGCTGGTAAACAGCGGGGAAGCGGCCATTGTGGCCAACGTGGGCACGCTGCTGCAGCCCACCACGCGCGCCAACTACCTGGCAGGCAAGGTGACGAATCCGTCCAACCTGTTCTCGCACCCGGACCAGCAGGAGGAATGGCAAAACGTTAGCCCGAGCGGCAGCACGGCGACCGGCTGGGCAGGCCGCATCGCCGACACGCTGGGCTCATCGCACAACTCCGGCGCGTCCATCCCTATGGTCACCAGCGTGGCGGGCGATACGCTGTTCTGCAATGGGGCTGGCACCACGCCGGTCGCCGTCTCGCCCGGCAATCTGACCGGCGCAAGCTGCTCCGAGGGCGCGTTCTGCGCCACACGCTCTGCGGCGGCACAGTCGCTGGTCACCTTTAACAGCGGCTTATCGCTGGTGCAGGCCGACAACGGCATCACCGCGAATGCGTACAAATATGCTAAGGCGTTGGCCGACGCGACCGCATCCGCTTCGCCGCTAAAGACCGTGTTCCCCACGGCGAACGGACTGGCCGCGCAGCTGCAACAGATCGCGCAGCTGATCGCGGTACGCTCGGCGCTGGGTGTGGACCGGCAGATTTACTTCTGCGGCATCGGCAACTTCGACACGCACAGCACGCAACTTACCATGCAGGCTACGCTCCTGGGCCAAATTTCCGCAGCCATCGGCGCGTTCTACCAGGCCACGCAGGAACTTGGCGTCTCCAACCAGGTGACCACCTTCACCATGAGCGACTTCGCTCGCACCATGCAGCCCAACAGCAACGGCGGCAGCGACCACGGCTGGGGCTCGCATCACTTCGTCGTGGGCGGCAGCGTACTGGGCAATGCCATGTACGGCACCTATCCAATGCTCGCGTTCGGCGGCCCGGACGACAGCGGCAGCAACGGCCGCTGGATTCCCTCCACGGCTTCGGTGCAGTATGCGTCCACGCTGGCGCAGTGGTTCGGCGTGAACGCCTCGCAACTGGCGACCGTGTTCCCGACGCTCGGCGGCTTCGGAACGAATACGAAGCTGGACTTCCTGGGCTGATCCCTCAGCGGTGCGCCACAATGTGGGGGCGCATGGGTGGGCGGCCGGTGAGGACGTGAATGCGCACCTGGGTGACGCGGATGCGACAGCCGAGCGGGTCTAGCACGCCGCCGCAGGTGCGGTCTCGGACACCGAGCCAGACCACCTGGGACGGGCTCAGCATCCAGGCGGTGGCATTGGTAGCGTGGTGCACCTGGTCCAGGTAGTCGGCAGCGGTTACGTCCAGGTCTGCGGCCTGCGCGTTGAGCTGCTGGCACACGCCGTCGCGCGGTGCCACCGTGCCGCTGGCGGAGACGCAGAAGTCCTCGTCGTGCTCCAGCAGGATTTTCTTATTGTTGCCCGTAATCACGTACTGCGTAACGGCGGGGCTGATGCGCGACCGGGCCGACCACTGCATCAAGTCGGTGTCGAACTCCGGCGGTAGCTGGCTGAGGCCGAGCGTGGTTTCCCGGAGCTGCTTTGAAAAGAGGTTCATGGCCGGCGTCGGCTCACCGTTGGTGGGCGTGAAATAAAAGCCGCCCAGGCCAATGCCGGTTTGGAGGTCGATCCATAGAAAGCCGCGGCCTTGCAGATACGGTCCCTGTGCTCCGGTGACGAGCAGGTAACGGCCATCGCGGATTTCGACCGGGATGCGCGAACCGTCAAAGACGGTAGCGAGCGCCTCGGAAAGGTCCATGTCCCGGCCATAGTGGAAGATACAGCCGGGCACCACCTGTTTCATCAGCTTTTTGAACTGCTTATCGTGCAGCAGATCCTTGGCGGGTACGCCGTCGAACTGCCGCAGGTAGGCGAGCTCCGCGGGCGGCAAGGGGTTCTGGAAGATGGCGGGGTCGAAGTTGGCACCGGGTGCGAGCGGCGGCTCCGGGATTTGGGCTTGCTGAGATGCTGGCACCTGGGACTGCGGCGGCGCCTGGGGCTGCTGTTGGGCTGAGGTTTGCGCCGCGGCCGCGGTGAGTGTCAGGGCGAGCAAATGGATGGTGAGCGCGTGCCGTACGTTCATGATCCGGGCGACCTCTGGGTGGGCTCAGTGTAGCTTTAGAGTCAGCCCATTTGCGTGAACAATGTGCCCTTTTGACGAACTATTTCTTCGGCACGACCTTGATTTCAAAGATCGTGGGCCACTGCTTGCCGGTGACAAAAATGCGGTCTTTTGCCTCGTCGTAGGCGATGCCGTTCAGCACGCTCTCGGCATCACGTTTCTGACTTTCCGGCAGGATGCCGGTGAGGTCCACCCAGCCCAGCACGCGGCCGTCCTTGGGCGAGATGCGGGCGATGCGGTCACTGTGCCACACGTTGGACCAGATTTCACCCTTGATGTATTCCAGTTCGTTCAGCTGGTCGATGGTCTTGCCGCCGTCGTGCACCACGATGTGGCGCGTCTCGGCGAAGGTCTGCGGATTGCGAAAGCGCAGGGTGTCCGTGCCATCACTGGTGATGAGGCTGGTTTTGTCGCGCGTCATGCCCCAGCCCTCGCCGGTGTAGGTAAACTGCCGGATCTCGCGCAGGGAAAAGCGATCGATGACGAAGCCCACGTGCGTCTGCCACGTCCACTCGTAGATGTTGGGACCAACGTCGACAATGCCCTCGCCAAAGTACTGCCGTGGCAACATCCGCTGCTGCACCGGGCGGCCCGTGCTGGGCGCGTTCACCAGCAGCGCACTGCGGCCTTCCATGCCGGTGCCCTCGTAAAACAGGCCCTCCAGGTAGAAGAACCCCTCGGTATAGCTCGCGGTGGAGTGGGGATATTGCGCGACCACGGTGTAGCCGCTGACCGGTGCCGCGGGCTGCGGTGCCGCGTGCACGCGCATGGGCGCAGAAGAAGCGGCAGCAGAGGCAAGCAGGAGGGCAGCGGCGCGGCGAAGCAGCGGGAGGAAGTTCACCTCAACAGAGTATCCGCACTCGCCGCCGCCGTTGCGCATCCTCCACAATAGAGGGGAGGACAGCGCACGATGGTTTTGATTCTGATGGGCGTGAGCGGCACCGGCAAGACGACCCTGGGCAATATGCTTTCAGCACGTACCGGCTGGCCATTTCTGGACGGCGATGACTTTCATCCGCAGTCGAACAAGGACAAGATGGCCGCGGGCCATCCGCTGACGGACGAGGATCGCGCGCCGTGGCTCGCCATCCTGCACGGCAAAATTGCCGAGTACGCCAACGCGGGCAACAGCATGATTCTGGCCTGCAGCGCGCTCAAGGAGGAGTACCGCGACACGTTGCGGGGCGATCTGCCTGCCAATGAGGTGCAGTTCGCCCTGCTTGAGGCTGATCCCCGAGTGATCGAGGCCCACCTGCAGGCGCGCCATCACCAGTTCATGAATCCAGGCCTGCTGGGCAGCCAGCTGGCGACCCTGGAGCACCCTGGCGACGGTGCCTGGAACGTGTCTGTCGCGGGCTCGCCGCAGGACTCGCTGGAGCGGCTGTGTGACCACCTGGTTACAGCAGGCGTACTGTCGGCACGCCAGATTTAGGCAGCTTGCACGGCAGCGGACAGGCGCGCCATTTCATGCAGTGCCATCAAGATTGCTTAGCCGCCGTGCCCGGCCTGCCGCATCGGACGATAGGCGGGTAGAACTCAGCCCAGCACAGGAGTGGGACGTGGCGACGACAAAGTTTAAGACGACGATGGATGCGTTTCAGGGTGGCGTTAAGAAGCTGCCCATCGACAAAGCGGTTCAAAACATCGAGGGCTGGGAAGATTACCTGCACAAGCACGAGGGCGAAGGCGTAAAGGCTGTGCTGGCGGATCTAGGCAAGCTGAAGAAGCTGCTGCAGGCAGACGAGGTTGACAGCGAAGCCGTCAACAAGCTGCTTGAAAAGGTCGGCAAGGATACCGTGAAGGTGGCGGGCAAGGAAAACAATGCCGAGGGGAAGCACATCCGCGAGCTGGGCGAGGCCCTGATCAGCGCCTCTGAAGACGAGGATGAGGACGAAGAGGAAGATGAGGACGCGGACGACATCGAGGACGACGAGCTGGTAGATGATGACGAGAATGTCGAAGACGACGATGACACGGACGAAGAAGATGACGCGGATGACGACGAGGAAGACGACGACGAGGAAGACGAGGACGTAGAAGACGAGCCAAAGCCAGCGGCCAAAAAGGCAGCAAAGGCACCTGCAAAGAAGTCAGCGGCAAAGACCGCGGCAAAAAAGAGCAAGTAAGCTCAGCGTCAGGAGACGGCCGGCACACTCTACGCCAGGGTGCCGGCCCTTCTGTTTGTGATGGCAGACCTGGAACTGACGCTTCTGGTCCGTTAGAAGAGGGATGCTTGCGGCGCGTCCGGCACAGCAATACCCGGGGTGCCGCCGCTGCACTGCGGGCACTTGCGGTTGTGCACGCGAATGCCTGCCTCGCCGTACTCATGCCCGCACCGGTTACAGTGCAGAAGGTACACGCTCTGGCCAGGTAGGTCGTCTGTGGCACGCCCCGCGCGGCGCACCACTAACTGTCCATGGTGATTCACGGTGCCTGGCTCCACGGTGGCGGCGCGTACCGCCTGCCGGCCCGCACGCCCGGGCGCAATATAGCGCTTCAGCTGCATATGGCTAGGATAGTCGGTGGTGGGTAACGTGGAACAGTTCGACGTGGCGGTGCTGGGCGCGGGCGCGGCAGGCATGTTTTGCGCGTCGCTTGCGGGAGCGCGTGGTCTGCGCGTCCTCCTGCTGGAGGCGGGTGAACGTGCAGCCCGCAAAATCCTGATCAGCGGAGGTGGACGGTGCAACTTTACCAACCGCCATACGACCCCGGCTAACTTCCTGAGTGAGAACCCGCACTTCAGTAAAAGCGCGTTGGCCCGCTACACGCCTGCCGACTTTGTGGCGCTGGTAGAGCGCTACCGTATTCCGTACCACGAGAAGACGCTAGGTCAGCTGTTCTGCGACGGCTCCGCCCAGGCGATCGTCGCCATGCTGGACGCGGAATGCCGCGCGGCCAATGTCACTCTGCGGCTGCAGACGCCAGTGGAGCGGGTGGAGCGTGCCGAGGGCGGCTTTGCCGTGGTCACACCGGCTGGCAGGATGCAGGCGCGAGCCGTCGTAGTGGCTACAGGCGGGTTGTCCATCCCCAAGATGGGTGCGAGCGGCATTGGCTACGACATCGCCCGCGGCTTTGGACTGCGCGTGGTGGAACCGCGCCCGGCGTTGGTGCCGCTCACCTTTGCAGACGCGGACCGCGAGCACTGGGCGGCCATCTCGGGAGTTTCGGCGGAGGTCGTGGCAACGCCCGGCAGGCGCACTGGGCGCACCGCAGCACCAAGTTTTCGCGAAAAGATGCTGTGGACGCATCGCGGCCTGTCCGGCCCGGCGGTGCTGCAGGCGTCGAGCTACTGGCGGGCAGGCGAGCCGGTGCATTTTGACCTCTTGCCCGGCGCGGCGGTCTTTCCAGCGATGGCAGCGGAAAACAGTCGCAGAGACGGCGCCGCAGCCCTGCAGCTGTTGCGCGAGCAGCTGCCCGCACGGCTGGCAGAGCGTTGGCTGCAAGAGAACGCGCCGTCGGACTGGAAGAACGCCTCCCTACTGCGGCTGGAGGATTGTCTGCACGCATGGCCAGTGATGCCAGCCGGAACGGAGGGCTACAGCAAGGCCGAGGTAACCGCAGGCGGTGTAAGCACCGCCGATCTCGACAGCACTACGCTGCAGGCCAAGGCGGTGCCGGGCCTCCACTTCATTGGGGAGGTAGTCGATGTGACCGGGCACCTTGGCGGCTTTAACTTTCAGTGGGCCTGGGCCACCGCATTTGCTGCGGCGGCTGCTCTCTCAGCTTAGGTCAATGGTCCGACGCCGCCGTGGGGGCGGGTCCTTTGATCGGGACACAGGTGTAGCGCAGCGCAAGGAGAAGTCATGCCGCGCTGTGAGCGTCTGTGCTGCCGGTTACGGAACATGCTCCACTCAGCCGTTTTGCCTTGGATCAGCCCGGCCAAGGGAATCTGTTTTCTGGAACTTATCCGGGTATCGTGACGTCAAACGAATGTGTTATGCTGTGCACTGGTAAAGAAGTGCGCCTCGTGGTTCTGCCCGGTTGAGTGGCTTTAAACCTTGCGCCAGCGGTCTTTGATACCGCACCCAATGCTTCTTCACCGTACGCACAACCTGCATCCATGTAATGAGTTGTGTCCGCGCCCGCGTGCTGGCGCACAGCTCCGCATGCACGTGCAACTTTGATTGGGGGCCGCACCGTGGCTGAAGAACTGGACAAGTACGAAGAAGATGTTGACCGGATGATCGATACCGGCAAGGAGAAGGGCTACCTCACCTATGGAGAGGTGAACGACCTGATCCCAGAGGGTATTACCTCCGCCGACGATCTGGACGACCTGCTGACCACCATCAACACGCAGGGCCTCGACGTCTTGAATGGCGACGAGAAGTTCGAAAGCCGTGACAAGTACGGCGAAGAGTCCGACGAGAACGAGGACGTCGAGCTCGACCTGACACCCGGCCAGCTCGAAAAAACCAACGACCCGGTCCGCATGTATCTCCGCGAGATGGGTACGGTGCCGCTGCTGACCCGTGAGGGCGAGGTCGAAATCGCCAAGCGCATTGAGCGTGGGCAGAACCGCGTGATGAAAGCGATCTCGCGTTCGTCGATCGTGATCCGCGAGATCATGGCGTTGGGCGAAGACCTGAAGCGTGGCGTGCGCAACGTGAAAGAGGTCGTCACGTTTGACGAGGAAGAGTTGACCGAAGAGGTCGTCTCGAGCCGTATCAAGGCCACGGTCAAGCGCATCGACTTGTTAGTGAAGCATCAAGCAGCGGCCCAGGAGTCGGAGGAAAAGCTCAACGACGGTAAGAACAAGCCGCAAAAAGAAACCCGCAGGTTGCGTTGGGCGGCGGGGCGCGAACGTGTCAAGGTCACACGTATTGTCCGCGAACTGAAGTACACCAATGGCGAAAAAAAGCGGTTGTTCGACAAGGTCACCAAGACCGTGGATGGCATGCGGACGCTGGAACGGCAGATTCGCTCGTTGGACACCAAGTTCGACGCCAGCAAGAGCGAGGAACTGAAAAAGGAATACCGCCGCCAGCAGAAGAACTGCCGCACCGATTTGGAGCGCCTGGAGCAGGAAGCGGGCCTGACCTATGACGTGCTGAAGCAGACCCAGCGCGAAATGATCCAGGGCGACATGGACGCGGAGCGCGCCAAGCGCGAACTGATTGAGGCCAACCTGCGCCTCGTCGTCTCTATCGCAAAGAAGTACACCAACCGCGGCCTGCAGTTCCTCGACCTGATTCAGGAGGGCAACATCGGCCTGATGAAGGCGGTGGATAAGTTCGAGTACCGTCGCGGTTATAAGTTCTCGACCTATGCCACCTGGTGGATTCGGCAAGCCATTACCCGTGCCATTGCCGACCAGGCACGCACCATCCGCATCCCGGTGCACATGATCGAGACGATCAACAAGCTCATCCGCACCAGCCGCCAGTTGGTGCAGGAGCTTGGGCGTGAGCCGTCGTCGGAAGAGATTGCCAAGCGCATGGACATCCCGGTGGCCAAGGTGCGCAAGGTGCTCAAGATCGCACAGGAGCCCATCTCGCTCGAAACGCCCATCGGCGAAGAGGAAGATTCGCACCTGGGCGACTTCATCGAGGACCGCATGGCCGTATCGCCTTCAGACGCTGTCATCAGCGTGAACCTGAAGGAGTACACCAGCCAAGTGCTGCGCACGCTGACGCCGCGGGAAGAGCGCGTGGTCAAGATGCGCTTCGGCCTGGAGGATGGCTCGGAGCACACGCTGGAAGAGGTGGGACAAAGCTTCCAGGTCACGCGTGAGCGCATCCGGCAGATCGAGGCCAAGGCACTGCGCAAGCTGCGCCACCCCAGCCGCAGCCGCAAGCTGAAAGCATTTGTAGACGGCGTAAAGGAGTTCTAACCATTTTCCGCTCGAGCAGTAAGGATGCTGTCCGACGAAGTGAGTCAGCCGCAAAGGGAGCTTGACGACTGAGGCAGGCTGCCAGAATACTGCCGCCATGCCCTCCAAGCTGCCTGCGCCACACCTGAAGATCCATAATTTTCTACCGGCAGACGCGCATGCCGCGTTGTTCCAGTGGACTTTGGCGAACGAGGCGCGGTTTACGGCCTCTGGTGTGGGTGCCGAGGGTAAGGTGGACCACGCGGTGCGGCGCTCTCAGACCCTGTCCGACTTGGGCCCTTCGCACACCGTCGTTGAAGACGCCGTGCGCAACGGCTACAGGGAGTGGGTGCAAGCGTTGCGGTCCTCCATGTTTGAGGTTGGAGACGTGGAACTGCAACTGGCCGCGCATAATGACGGCGCGCATTTCCAGCGGCATGTCGATACCCAGGTGCATGCGCCTAGTGGTACGTCTATCCGTGCGCTCAGTGCGGTGTACTACTTCTTTCGTGAGCCCAAAGCGTTTTTCGGCGGTGCCCTGCGGCTATTCCCTTTCGGTGCGGGGCAGCATGAGCAGACCTGCGAGGCCGTTGAACCGGAGCAGAATACGCTGGTCGTGTTTCCCGCATGGGCCATGCATGAGGTCGCGACGGTGCGATGCCCATCGCAGCAGTTTGCCGATTCTAGGTTTGCCGTGAACTGCTGGCTGCACATGCAGCGGTAGTGCAAGGTGTGCATTTCATGCTGCACCGTTAGCTTGTAAGATGACCCGCATACTCAGGTGAATGATGAACGCTGCCCGCCTTCTTGCACCCTTGTTGTTTGCACCCTTCACGCTTGTTGGCGCTGCACAAAAGCACATGGCTGCCACGGACGCGCAAACCGGTCAAAACACCACCGGCTACACCTCCGCGAACAATGCCGCGTGCCAGGTGTGGGTGCCGCTTCAGCTACATGCACCGGACTACGTGCCGCGCTACACAGGTGCCTGTAAGGATGGAAAGGCCAACGGCAGGGGCAGCCTGCAATGGCTGTATGCCTATGCCGAGATGAAGCCGAAAACCACCTGGCAAGGCTTCTTTCAGGATGGTGTGTACGTGGGCGACACCGCTCTCAACCACCCTGTTGACCCGCAGCCTCGCTCGAACGACTATTGGGTCCACCTTGGTGCCATCGGTGCGGGCGAGGTCATTCTGATAGCCCAGAATGACAACGACGGACGCATGGACCTGTGCGCGCCATCCTTGGTGGCGGTGTCGCTGAACGGCAAAGTGCAACCCGCAGACGACGCGGCGGTGAAGCAGGCCATGAAGGACGCTGCCACGCGCGTGCAGGTGGCGTGCCCGCAGCCGCGGCACAATGGCACGCAGATCAACGTCTACACCGAGCCGTATCGCCTGGACGCGAACAACCGTCGTCCCCAACCGGTGGCAGACGCCAACATGAACTGGTCTGACGGCTCGCTCTCCGGCTATAGCAACCGCGCTGCTAACGAGGCAAAGTCCCGCGAAAACACGAACGCGCGCAACGCCAAAGCAGTCGCATCCCGCGCTCGCTTTGATGAGTTCACGCGGCGCAATGGCATCACGTCCTGGGTCACGGTGGATCAACTGGACAAGAACCCGTTCAAGTACGAGGGCAGAACAGTCGGTGTCATCGTGCAACTGGACCGCATGCTGACGGCCAACACCGCGGTGGTAGAAGGCGGCATGGAGGACGATGGCGGGTCGGCCCAGCTGCATGGCATCACGCCAGACTTCCCGAGCGACCGTAAATCTGTGCTGCTGGCGGTGCGGGTCGGCAAGCGGGAGGCACCTGCAGACAACTCGTCCGGCAGCTTGCTGTACACCGGGCTCACTCGCGTGGCGCAGGAGACATGCGCGCGCAGCGGTTGCTACGACTGGCTGGAGTGGACGGCTCGCGACGAGGACATCCACTGGGGTCAGCCGTACTCGCCTGGACGTTGAGCAGCCGCTGCTGGTGCCGTAAGCTGCTGAAATAGAGTTCGCTGAGATCAGGAGCATAGCCCGATGAACATCACCCGCCGTACCTTTCTCCAGACCGGCACCGCCGCAGCCGCGCTGGCCACGACACGGCTCTCCCACGCCGACCCGCTGGGCCTGCCCATCGGCTTCCAGAGCTACGTGGTGCGCAAGTCGATTGCCACAGACTTTGCAGGCACCATGAAGGGACTGGCCGCTGCCGGGTACCAGACGGTGGAATTGTGTTCGCCGTACGGCTACACCGATTTCAACAGCCTGCAGCAATACAAACCCGCTGAGCTTCGCCGGGTGTTGAACGGCTTTGGCCTGCAGTGCGTTTCCGCGCACTGGGCACCCAAGGAGCTGTTTGAGAAGGCGGACGTCAGCATCGCGTATGCCAAGGAGTTCGGCATGACGCAGATGGCGGTGGCCGCACTAGGGCCGTTCGGATTTAAGGGCACGCCGACCGCCGATGACGTCAAGCGTGCGGTCGACCCGTTCAACGTCTTTGCTGAAAAAGCCCAGGCGGCGGGCATTACGCCGCTGCTGCACAACGAGGGCTTTGTTTCGCTCTACATTGACGGCAAGCCCGTCTACGACATGATGATTGCGCAGCTGCGGCCCAATGTGAAGCTGCAATTTCAGGTCTCGACCCTGCAGGATGGCTATGACCCCCTGGTCTACCTGCCGAAGTATCCGGGCCGCTTCCTCTCGATGCACTGCCAGGACTGGGTCAAGGACGCTTCGACCAAGTTGGGTACACGGCAGGTGGCGCTGGGCAAGGGCGTCGTGGACTACCCGGCGGTCTTTAAAGCGGCGGGAAAGGCGGGCATCAAGAACTACTTTGTCGAACTGGAGGAAGACCCTTCGCTGCTGCCGCCCAGTGTGCCATATCTCAAGAAGCTGAAGGCTTAGGCAGTCAGGGCATCTGGTTGTCTAGCTGAGCAATGGCGTGCAGCATTGCCAGTGCGCCCTGCGGGAGGCAGTCCGCCGTTTGCTGCTGGACCTCGCGCCATGCAGGCAGCGCCTTACGGAAGGCCAGTGTGCCCTGGTTGGTAAGACTGTAGAGCAGTTGGCGCCCATCTGTGCCATCTGCCTCACTCCGCACCATCTGCCGTTGCAGCAGGGGTCGAAGATTGCGCGACACCGTTGCGGCATCCAGCCCGATGCCGGCGGCGATTGCCCGGCCACTTCGCGCCGTGCCGTGCAGCACTGCCAGCAACTCAAACTGCGGCAGCGAGAGGCCGTGCGGGGCCAGTGCGGCTTCGTAGCGCGCGGTTAGCGTCCGCGCGGCCCGGCGCGCCGAAGAACAGAAGCAGTCCTGCAGGTGCATGGCAGCAGCTTACGGCTTGGCCGCTGGCGGTGCGGGGGCAGCCGAGGGCTGATCGCCCATCAGGAAGCGTAACGGCGTGAGCGGGCCCAGCGGTATTAGGTCGAAGGTCATCTTTCCAGACTGCCCCAGTGGCAGCTTCTCCAGCAGGGTATGTGCCTCGTCCACGGTGCTCACGTTCATCAGGAACACCACTCCCTGGCCGTCCTTGCGCACATACCATTGATCGATCTTGCCCTGGAGGTAGAGCGCAACTGTGTCGTGCACTTCTTTTGGCATCACGCTTTGCCATCCGGCGTCGCGCGGGCCGGTCAGCTTGCCAATTGCCAGCACGCGGGTGGTGGATACATCCTGCAGGTTGGGTTGCTGGGCGCTCATGCGGCTGCCCAGCGGTAGCAGTAGGAATAGTGCAAGCAGAGGACGGACGAGGTGCATGGTGGTTTCCTTCCGCGTAGAAATTAGTTGTAGATACAACGAATAGAACAAGCAAATGCGTTTTGCAACTGGCCGTTGTTAAATTCTCTCCTTACGCGCGCCGTACACTGGCCTGGGTAGAGCTATGGAGCAGCACTTCTTCGACATCGCCGCGCTGGCAGCCACGCTGCCGGACACGTCGAACACCATGCTGCGGGACCTGCGGCTGGTGGACCGAGAAGCGGCCAGCTGCCGCATCTTTCGCGTGTACCGGGCAGCGCCGCTGCATTTTCATCAGAGCTGCGACGAGTATCTATACGTGTTGCAGGGGCGCGCCGTGATGACGGTGGAAGGCGATACCCGCACGGTGGGACCGGGCGAACTGGTCAGCTTTCCGCGTAACGCGGTGCACGGCACGCCGGAGGTGCTGGAGCACCCGTTTCTCGTGCTGGCCATCGACACGCCGCGCCGTCCGCCAGAGGATGTGCATTTCATAAGCGAGGATGACGGCACGGCACAAAGCTTCATCCAAACGGAATCTGCTTAAACTTTCATGAACCGCAGGGCAGGTACCTGCGTATCAGGGAGCAGTGAGGATTGCCCATGCGTTTTGCTGTTGCTGTTGTTGCCGCCGCGTTCCTTATTTCCACGGTCGCGTTTGCCCAGGGAGGCTGGGACAAAAGCTACACCGTCAGCAGCAGGCCCAACCTGCAGGTTGAGGTGGACGACGCTCCGGTGCAGGTGCGCAGTTGCGGCGGCTGCCGCGCCGTACATATTCATGTAGACCCACATGGGCAGGACCTTTCGCAGTGGCGCATCACAGATCTGCAGGGTGGCAGCGGTATTCACTTCAGCATGCGCCACAAGGACGACCGCTCGTTCTTCCGCATTGGCTGGCATGGCCAGTCGCCGGAGGTCATTGTGGAGACACCGGGTGAAACGGATGCCGCGGTGCGTTCTTCAAACGGCAGCCTGACAGTGACAGGCCTGCACGGCAATGTCGATCTGAAGACGTCGAACGGTGCGATCTCATCGGACAGCACGGCGGGTCCTCTGCGCGTGAACACCAGCAACGGCGCTGTGCGCGTTCACGCTGCGGACGGCACGCTGACGGCGACCACCACGAACGGTGCCATGGACTTGCAGGGGCGATTTACACAAGTGGATGCGCAAACCAGCGAAGGCAGTGTTGCCGTGCAGTTGCTGCCGGGATCGAACCTGCAGAGCAGTTCACACGTTTCTACCAGCGATGGTGCCATCACCCTGAGCGTGCCGCGCGACCTGCGCGCCGACGTGCGGGCGAACACCTCCAACGGACGCATCGCCAACGGGCTCCCTCTTCAGGATGCCACGCATGATGACGACAGCCTGCACGGCTTGATGAATGGGGGCGGGCCGACGCTGCGGGTGAATACAAGTAACGGCAGCATCGCTTTGAACACGCGCTAAGAGCAACGTAAAGAACGTGGCAATGGACAGCAGTACCACGCGAAGGCCGCGAGGGTCCAACTACAGTACGCATGAAGCTGGTGCAGGGGACATCCCTCTCTGCAACTCTTGGTCAGTCAGCAGCGCCGTAGCGCATGGTGCCCGCAACCAGCGTGTACCGTACCCGGCCAAGCATCGGACTGCCATGAAAGGGCGTGTTGCGCGACTTTGACACCGTCTGCGCTGCGTTGTAACTCCACTGAGCATTTGGATCGAAGACGACGAGGTCGGCAGCCGCGCCGGGAGCGATGCGACCCAGGTCATGGCCCAGATCGCGCAGTCGAAACGCTTGCGCCGGGGCAGAGGTGAATAGGGCGAGCACCTTCAGCAGCGGCATACCATGCTCACCGTGCAGGATGCGCAGCGTCGCGCCCAGTGCGGTCTCAAGGCCGGTGACGCCGTTGGGCGCGCGCTCGAACTCAACATTTTTTTCGTGCGCCGCGTGTGGTGCGTGGTCCGTGGCGATGATGTCCATAGTGCCGTCCAGCACCGCAGCGATGCAGGCCTCCCGGTCCTCCGCAGAGCGTAGCGGCGGATTCATCTTGAAGTGCGTGTCGTAGCGGTGCGAACCCTGTGCTGCATCGCCGGCGATGGCCTCATCGGTAAAGAAGAGGTGGTGCGGCGCTGCTTCGCAGGTGACGTGCAGGCCGCGTGCCTTGGCCGCCCGGATCGCGTGGAGTGCTCGAGCCGTGGACACGTGTTGCACG
>CALMOM010000194.1:0-403 GCA_937873305.1 uncultured Terriglobus sp. | reverse complement strand
ACGTGCAGGTGTGGGCGCAGCCGCTGCTCGCGCTCGATCTCCTCCAGCAGGCGAATGTCGCGCTCCACGATGCCGGACTCAGCTTCGATTGGCATGCCACGCAGACCGAGCCGAAAGGCAACCGGACCAAAGTTCATGCTCGCGCCCAAGGTCATGCGGGTGTCCTCGGCATGTTGCGAGATGGGTAGGCCTAGGCGTGCGGCGGCACTCAATGCGCGCTTCATGACAGCGTCGTCCAGAACGGGTTTACCGTCATCGGTAAAGCCAACCGCGCCTGCTGCGGCGAGTGCCGCGTAATCGGTCAGCTCCACGCCCAGGCTGCCCACCGTGGCGGCAGGCATGACGAGCACACGCGCGGCAGGATTGCGCTCCGGCGACTGCACAAAGCGCACGAGGTCTACAC
>CALMOM010000193.1 GCA_937873305.1 uncultured Terriglobus sp. | reverse complement strand
ATCCACAAGAATGCTGCGCGCGCCGTTGAATCGCGCCTTTTGGACGCATACGATTCTCGCAAGACGCCTTCATTTTCGGGGCGCACAACGTTCCAGAGGTGGCTGTCTTGCTCAAGCTCCGCAGAGTCCAGATTCTCGGCTTCAAATCGTTCTGCGACCGCACCGAAGTTCCGCTTGCCGGCCACGGCATTGCTGCCATCGTTGGCCCCAACGGCTGCGGCAAATCGAACATCTCGGATTCCATCACCTGGGTTCTGGGCGAGCAAAGCGCGAAGAGTCTGCGCGGCACCAAGATGGATGACGTAATCTTTGCGGGAACACGCGATCGCAAACCAACCGGCATGGCCGAGGTGTCCTTAACTTTGGTCGATCCTGATGTTTACGATCCTGCCGACGGCGGTGAGGCCGTCAGCATCGCGAGCGCAGACCGCAGGGCGGCCGAACTCCAGGACTGGGATGAAGCAGCAGAGAGGACGGAGCGGGCCGAGGAAACAGCCGAGGCAACTGCGTTGGCACAGCCCGGTCCGTGGCAGGCCGAGGATGATGGGGAGCCGACCAGCGCTGACGAAGCTGTGAAGGACGACCTGCCGCCCTCCAGCGAAGGTCCGGTGGTCCTCAAGGTACGACGCCGAATATTCAATCGCGCCCCGGTGCGAGCAGGCGAAGTCACAGTGACGCGGCGACTCTTTCGCTCGGGAGACTCCGAGTACCTGCTGAATGGAAAGCTGTGCCGCTTACGCGATATTCAGGACATCTTCTTCGGCACGGGACTCACCGGCGAGAACTACGCCATTATCGGGCAGGAGCGTATCGGGCAACTCCTCTCTTCTAAACCGCTGGACCGCCGGGCCATCATTGAAGAGGCAGCAGGTGTCACACGCTTCAAGACCAAAAAACGGTTAGCGGAGCTACGGCTGGAGGCTAGTCGGCAAAACCTGGCAAGGATCGACGACATTTTCGATGAAGTTTCCAAACAGGTGGGGTCGCTGAAGCGTCAAGTGGCGAAGGCAGAACGCTACGGCCAACTACGCGATGAACTTCAAAGTAAGCTGCGCATCGTTTTGCGCAGCCGCCTCCTGCAGAAGATGCAGGAGCACCGGTCAGCAGAAGCAGAGAGTCATAAATTGGGCGTTCTCATCGACGCGCAGGCAGTTACGCTCGCAACGCTGGATGCGGAGCACTCCACAACTGTGGCGCGCGGGTATGCGCTGGAAGAGGAATTGCGGAATACCCAGGCTGGCGCAAACGACGTCCGTGTGGAGATGGAGCGCGTGGGTGTGCGGATTGCCAGCAATACAGATCGCATCGCGGACTTCAGGGCACGCTCCGCCGCGGTCCATAACGAGGTCGCGCAGCTGACGCAGCAGGTCGCGGCACTCGCCGCTGAGCGGCAGGCGCTGGTGCAGGATTCAGTCACGGCGTTGGGGGCGGCGGAGCAGGCTCGTGTCACCACGCGTGCAAGGCAGGAGGAGGCGAGCGCAGCACAGGCCAAGTTGAACGCTGCGGACCGCGAGGCCTCAGAAGGACGGCAGCAGAGTTTGCAGCTCACACATCGCATCTCGCAGATCCACCGCGAGGAAGGGCAGTTTTCTGAGGCGCTCGCGAATCTGCGACGTGAAGCAGAGCGGTTGACCGCGGAAAGTGAGCAAGCCCGGCAAGAGATAGAGGAGCTGGGACGTCAGCGGGGTCAGGTCTCCCTCAGTTTCGAGTCCACGACCGAGCGGTTGAGTCGGTTGACTGCAGAGATCGCGTGCTCGCGCATCGATCTGGAAACAGGCAGGAAAGAGGAGCAGGAGCTGAGACGCAGTGGCGACGGACTGCGCGGCCAGCTTGCGACCTTAAAGGGTAAGAAGCAATCACTCGACGCACAACTGCGCGACCACAGCTACTCCACAGAAACTGTCCGTAAATTGCTGCGCGCCCGAACGGAAGGCAGCACTGCGCCGTTGGGTACGTTGGCAGACTTTTTAGAAGTCGATGATGATCACGGTGCAATCATTGATGAATTCCTACGGGAGGAGCTCAACACCATCGACGTCAGAGATTGGGAGAGCGCACGCGCCGGCATGGATTTACTGGGTACGGCTGTGGAGGGTCGCGCCACGTTTTTGATTCAGAATGACCAATCTGTAGACGCAGATGGGGCCTGCGAGAACGGCCAAACCTTGCAAATACCGGGCGCCACTGCGCTGGGCATGCATGTGCGTGCATACCCGAGATTGGGCCGTGTGCCCCCAAAGCTGCAGCATAAGCTGCAATCCACGTATCTAGTGACGAATGCCGCCGCAGCCCATTCACTTGCTATCAGTCATCCGGATCTGTACGTCCTTACGGAGACCGGGGAAGTGTTCCATGACGTAACTGTCACGGGTGGCAAGGCACGCAGTGGTGGTCCGCTTGCGGTCAAGGGTGAAGCACGCGCCACGGACTTGAAGTTAGATGAGGTGCAGGCACAACTTTCCGCCTGCGACATCGCCTTGGCCACCATCGGAAGGCGTTTAAGCGAGCTGCAGCACGCGATGGACGCCCAACGTGAGAGCCGCGTCAAAGCAGAACGAGAGGCCGCAGACAGTGGAGCCGCCCTGCGACAGATGGAGTTGGAGGGTACACGCATCGAGCGCCGCCTAAGCGACTGGTCACTGCAGAGTGAGCGCAACCGGGATGCGATTGCAGCGAAACTGATTGCAGTCGAGCAGAAGCAAGCTGACACCACACGGCTGGCTGCAGAGCAGGAAGCAGTGGAGCTCCGCGTCCAAGATGCCAGCCAGGCCATCGTCAAAATACGAGGGCAGCGTGAAGCAGCTCAAGTAGCCGCAGCGGTGGCCACCGCAGCGCTGGCTGGGTTGGAAGAACGCAACAAGAACGCGACCGCGAACTTGTCACGAAATGAGCACCTGCACGGAGCTGCTGAGCAGCGATTGAAGACGCTAGAAGCGCACCTTGTAGCCGGGACCGGCGAGTGCGCCCGCCGTGAAGAAGAGAACGCATCCTTCGCTGCTCAGGCAGAGGAACTGTCTGCGAGACATCAGCAGCTCTCCGGCGAGAGCGCCGCCCGTTCCGCGGAGATGGTCACATTGCGGGACGATGCAGAAAGACAGAACGCTCGGCTGCGGGCCGTACGCGCCGAACATGACATTTCCAGAGAGCGTCGCGGTACGCTGCAGACCGCCGCCGCGCGCCTCTCCGCTGAGATCGAGCACTTGGAGGCACAATCGCTGCAGGACCTGAACACTCCTGCTGCGGAACTGCAGGCTGACACGACCATCGGCTTAGTCGATCCATCCGAGTTGAACGCGGCCGACACGGATACGCGAAGCCTCCGGAGCAAAATGGAAGCCATGGGCCCCGTCAACATGATGGCCGTCGAGGAATTTCAGGAGGCTTCGCAGCGTCACAGCTTCCTGCAGGACCAGCGCACCGATCTGCTGGAATCCATCACGAACACGCAAGGAGCTATTCGTGAGATTGACGATGTGACCAAGCACAAGTTCAATGAAGCCTTCACGATCATCAACCGTAACTTCTCTGAAACCTTTACCAAACTCTTTGGCGGTGGCCAAGCCTTAATGAGATTGACCGACGATGCGGACCTGATGGACAGCGGTATCGATCTGATTGCATCGCCGCCGGGCAAAAAACTGCAAAATGTACTGCTCCTTTCCGGCGGAGAGAAAGCTTTGACCGCGCTGTCATTGCTGGTCGGCATCTTTCAGCACCAGCCCAGTCCGTTTTGCATTCTGGACGAGGTGGACGCGCCGTTGGATGAGACAAACGTAGGGCGGTTAGCAACCCTCATTCAAGAAATGAGCCGGGACACCCAGTTCCTTGTCATCACACATCACAAGCGCACCATCAGCCAGGACGACCTGATTTACGGCGTCACCATGCAGGAACCCGGTGTCTCCAAAATCGTCAGCGTTAACCTCACTCGCAGCGACCGCAGGGCTGTTGCATAAGTCGTTACTGCGCAGCTTAGTCCGCGAAATCCATGGCACCACGAGACGCAATAATGCTTCACTGGTGATATGGATGAGCGACGGCTAGCCGGACAGACACCGGTACTGAGCGGCAAAGTACGAGACCTGTACGAGGCAGGTCCCAACGAACTGCTGTTTGTAGCCAGCGATCGTATCTCTGCCTTCGATCACGTGCTAGGCAGCACGATTCCCGATAAGGGCAAGGTGCTGACGCAGCTCTCGCTCTTCTGGTTCGATTACCTGAAGAACATCGTTCCAAATCACCTGATCTCTGCAGATGTCGCTTCGTTACCGCAGATCTTTCAGCCGTATGCCGAACAGTTGCGTGGCCGGAGCATGTTGGTCCAGCGTGCGCGCATGGTGCCGGTGGAATGTGTGGCACGGGGCTATCTTTCGGGCTCTGGCTGGAAGGATTACCAGCAAACAGGCGCAGTATGTGGCATCCGCTTACCCATTGGCCTTCGCGAGAGTGACCGGTTACCGCAGCCGATTTTCACACCTGCCGCCAAAAACCACACCGGGCATGACGAAAACATCTCATTCGAGCGTGTAATGGAAATGGTCGGAGGAAGCCTTGCACTGCGCTTGAGAACGCAGACGCTTGCCATCTATACAGCAGCGGCGGCCTATGCCGAAAGTAAGGGACTGCTGCTTGCAGACACCAAGTTTGAGTTCGGGTTTATACCCGTGGGTGACGATGATGAACTGCTTGTGCTGGCAGATGAGGTATTAACCCCCGACTCGTCTCGCTATTGGTTAAAGGCTGGGTACGCACCAGGCGGGGCGCAGCCTTCATTCGACAAGCAGTATGTACGCGACTACCTCCAGGCTATTCAGTGGGATCAGCAGCCGCCAGCACCTGCCCTGCCACCAGCAGTCATTCAAGAAACACAGAGTAAGTATTTGCAGGCTTTCACATTGCTCACCGGCAAGGCTGCGCTTCCGGGGTAACCATGCAAGATCTCACGCACACTCTGCAAGGACAACTTCGATCCTGGAATGTTTTGGACTGGGTCATCGCGACGTCCCTTGCAGTCTCGACCTGCGCTGGCTTCTTCAAAGGCTTTATCTCGTCGCTGATTTCGCTTTTAGCCATCTTTGTAGGGGTGTTTGCGGCCAGCTATTACGCTCCGCGCTGCGGGCCGATGCTGCAGGGGTGGGTAGTGTCGCCGCTCACTGCGCGGCTGGTCGCATTCTTTCTGCTACTTGCCACCGTCTACCTCGTTGTGACGCTCGTGGGTCGACTGCTGCGGAGCGCGTTCCGCGCAGTTGGCCTAGGCTTCTTCGACCGCGTTGCCGGAGCGCTTTTCGGATGGGTACGTGGCGCGGTCGTATTGGCGGTCCTAGTCCTTCCGATGCGACCGTATGTTGTACATTCCATTGAGGGTCGCTCCTCACGTCTCCTGCCCTATTTGCTTCAGGTCAGTCATGGGGTATTCTCGGTTGTGCCACAGCGCATCCTGGAGAGGCTCTATGTTGGCCACATCCGCCTGTGAACGGGACACGACACCGTTAGGACAACTAGCATTGACGCCAAAGGCCTGAAGAACCGAGGTGAGAACGAGTGAAGCGGGAATTGGATTTGCTGGTTGCACAAATGCACGCGGATGGTGTGTCCTATGAGGCTGCGGTGCGCGAATTCAAGCGACGCTACCTGCTACAGGTGCTTGTTAGTAATCGCGGGAACCAGTGCAAGAGCGCTGAGGTGCTGGGTATGCACCGCAACACGCTGAGCCGTACGCTGGCAGAGCTGGAACTCGACACAGCGGCCATACGCGCGGGGTTGAAACGCCCCTCTCGCAGCGAGCAAGGAAACAGCGTCTCCCGCTTGCACCTCGCTAACTCGCACTAGACTGCTCAGATTAACGTCTGATGTCTTGTATGACAATGGTACGTACCTCCAGGTACTCTGCGCGTCTTCCCCTTGCGGCAATAGCTTTGGGTTCCTCCCTGCTTTGCGCACAGACGTCTGCGCCCTCTCCGCCGCTTCCTCAGCCTGTATCTCCCTCACTGCTGCCCACGGTTTCCCCCAAACGACGTCTCGCAGCTGAGATAGCATTCCTCCAAGGTGCCAAGCAGTTACAAGGCGGTGCCTACCTCGAGGCACAGCATAACTTTGGGGTTGCGGTACAGCTCAACCCGGCAAAAGGTGAGTATGCCGCTGCCATGCTGGTAGCACGGGAGCACGCTGTCACAAAGCTTCTGCAACAGGCCGCGCTGCAAGAGCCAACAAATGGGATTGCGGCAGACCGGTACATCGAGGAGGCACGCCGACTCGATGCTACAAACCCGCGCATCCTGCAGCACGACACGCAACGTGCGTCGGACCCACGCCCCATCAAGCTAGAAGAACGTGCGGCATCTACCATCAATTTGCGGCCCAATAACACGGTGCACAGCTACCACGAACGAAGTGACAGCAAAGCGCTAATGTTGAAGCTTGCGAAAGACTTCGGTCTGCAAGTTGCATTCGATTCAGACCTAACATCGAAGCTCGTTCGACTTGACATTGACGACGTGCGAGCCGGGGAAGCTCTGCGCATCTTGACTCTGCTTAGCAATACGATGTACGTGCCGCTAAGTGAGCGCTCGTTTCTGCTTGCGGCAAATACAGCGGAGAACCGGCAGCGGTATGACCGCCTTGTGCAAGAAACTTTCGACCTGCCGGGCTACCAAGCCGATCAGTTGAAGGATTTCGTGAGTATCGCCCAACAATTGTTAGATATCCGACAGGTGTCAGCGTCTCCGCTCGGGGGTAAGCTTGTCGTGCGAGGTCCAGTAGACCGCGTAGCCGCCTTCGAGAGTGTCTTCAGCGACCTACTGCAGGGTACAAACGAGGTAGTACTCGACGTCAAGCTCTACGCTGTCGACAAGAGCCGCGTCCGTAACCTGGGTGCTGTCTTACCGCAATCGCTCAATCTCTTCAGCCTGGCGTCGCAGGCACAATCGGTCGTCGCCCAGAACAGTACCCTGATTTCACAGCTTGTTGCTAGTGGCGTCTTACCTGCGAATGCCACCACGCTTCAAATAGCGGCTTACCTCGTCTTTGTTGCGGGCCTGGGCAGCAGTTCCCTCTTGCAAAACAGCTTTCTGTTGCTGGGTGGAGGCCTGACCACTGCAGCAGTGTCCGCTGGAAACATTCCCACCATCAATCTGGCGCTGACACAGAGCGAAGCTCGCACCCTGGAGGATGTGCAACTCCGCGCGAGCGATCAGCAGCGAGCCATCTTCCGCAGCGGTACGCGATACCCCATACAGACGTCTCTGTTCAGCGACATCGCTTCCAGCACTGCTACATCGCTGGCAGGTACGACCGTGAATGGCGTCAGTCTTTCCAGCCTGCTCGCCTCCTATCTTGGGACAAGTTCCCTCGGCAGCAGCGCCGTCGTTCCACAGGTGCAATATGAGGATCTTGGCTTGACGGTTACGGCGACACCGCGTATCCAGCGCACATCCGATATCGCGATGAAGGTGGAGGTGAAGGTAAGCGCTCTCGCGGGCAGCTCGCTAAACGGCATCCCCGTGCTCGACAACCGGCAATTTTCTTCAGACCTTACAGTGCACGACGGTGAAACACTGCTAATGGTGAGTAACACTAGTCGCAGCGAAACCGCAGCGGTCAGCGGTACGCCTGGGCTAAGCGACTTGCCGGGCTTTCAAGGCACCACCAATCGCAATGCAACCGAAACAGACGACAGCCTGGTCTTGTTGATCACACCGCACATTGAGCGGCATGGGCATGTAAAAGCGACCGGCCCTTACATTCCGCTGATACCTCGCCCAAGCGAGGAATGACTGTCGAGCCGCATTGACCCTTGAGGCATACCCCGCTATACTTGCTCTTGTTGAGCGGGAGTAGCTCAGTGGTAGAGTGCTTCCTTGCCAAGGAAGATGTCGCGGGTTCAAATCCCGTCTCCCGCTCCAATAAAACTCGCTTATCCCCTAACGAGTTGGCAAGACCTTACCTGAAAAGTGTCTAGCCTGTGATTGGCGCGGTACCCAAGTGGTAAGGGAGAGGTCTGCAAAACCTTTATGCGTCGGTT
>CALMOM010000192.1:11922-19273 GCA_937873305.1 uncultured Terriglobus sp. | reverse complement strand
GGCGCGACCGAAGGGATGGGCATCTGCCACACGTACACGCCGGACGGGCGCTGCATTTCCCTGCTCAAGCTCTTGCTGACGAACTACTGCACCTATGACTGCGTGTTCTGCGTCAACCGCGTGTCGAGCGACATTCGCCGTGCACGCTTTACACCGGAAGAAGTCGTTACGCTGACGCTGGACTTCTATAAGCGCAACTACATCGAGGGACTATTCCTGTCGTCGGGCATCATTCAGTCGCCGGACTACACGATGGAGATGCTGCTGCAGGTGGCGAAGACGCTGCGCACCGTGCACCACTTTGGTGGCTACATCCACATCAAGGCTATCCCTGGCTGCGCGCAGCGGCTGGTCGATGAGGTGGGGCTGTACGCCGACCGGCTCTCCGCCAACATCGAACTGCCCACGCAGAGTGATCTGGTGCAGCTGGCGCCGGAGAAGAAGACGGCTGTCATCGAGACCACGATGATGCAGATCCATGACCGCAAGCTGGAGGCGGAGGAGGATCGCTCGCGCTTCCACTCTGCGCCGAAGTTTGCGCCTGCCGGGCAGAGTACGCAGATGGTGATCGGCGCAACGCCGTCTACGGACCGTGACATCATCGCGCGGGCCAGCGGCTTGTACACCAGCTTTAAGCTGAAGCGGGTGTACTACACGGGCTTTTCGCCGTACCCGGAGGCAGACACGCGCCTGCCGCTGAAGGCGTCGCCGCTGATTCGCGAGCACCGGCTGTACCAGGCGGATTGGCTGATGCGGCACTACGGCTTCGACGCCGAGGAGATTACGACACCCGACGCCCCAGAGTTGGACCTTGCCATCGACCCAAAGCTGGCGTGGGCGCAGCGGCACCCGGAGTTCTTCCCTGTCGACGTGAATGCCGCACCGCGCGAGACGCTGCTGCGTGTGCCGGGGCTGGGCTATAAAAACGTTGACCGCATCCTGAGTATCCGGCGCTATCACCGGCTGGGACTGGAGGATCTGCGCAAGCTGCATGTCCGGCTGAAGGACGCGGTCGAGTACATGATCGCTGCGGATCACCTTCCCGCTGCGGCGTCACTCAACCTGTTTGCCGCGCCCACGGACATGTCGATCGCTCCGGTCGTGACGGTCACACGGGATAAAGCGGTATCGCTGCCACCACGACAGATGGGGCTATTTGAAGACGCGGCGCGCTCGGCTATGTGGGGCTCACTGTGAGTGTAGCGACGGACGTGCGGGTGCGCGTGGAGCCGAGCTTCGCGCACTGGCGGGAGCTGGCGCGCGCGGCGCTCGCCAGCGGCATGCGGCCGGAGTCCATCGACTTTGAGGATGTGACCTCGCCTGCGCCGTCCGACCTGTTTGCAACCGCGGGGGACGGCACCGATGCCCTGCTGGCCACGCCCCGCGCGGAGACCGGGCAAGCCTACGTGCCCAAGGCCTTCCTGCAAAAAGCGATGCTGGCGGGCTGCCACCGCGACCCGCAGCGGTGGAACCTGTTGTACCGGCTGCTGTGGCGCTTGCAGACGAGCCGTGACCTGCTCATGGTCGAGGTGGATAACGACGTCAATGAACTCGTTCGTATGGACCAGCAGGTGCGGCGCGACGAGCACAAGATGCATGCGTTCGTGCGCTTTCGCCGGGTAGAGGAGGAGGGCGGTCAAGAGCACTTCATTGCGTGGTACCAGCCCGCGCATCGCATTCTGGAGCTGGCTGCGCCGTTCTTTGCGGAGCGGTTCGCCATTATGCGCTGGTCTATCCTGACGCCGGACGGTTCCGTGGCGTGGGATCCGGCGACGAAGCAGCTACAGTACGGCCCCGCCGTGCCACGCGAAAGCGCGCCAGACGGGGACGAGCTTGAGGTGCTGTGGAAGAGTTACTACGGCAGCATCTTCAACCCGGCGCGGCTAAATCCCGGCACCATGCGCGGCCACATGCCGGTAAAGTACTGGGGCAATCTGCCGGAAGTGGAGCTGCTGCCGCAACTGCTGCAGACCGCCGCGGCGAGGGTACAGGGCATGGTTGAGACACAGAAGAGCAAACCCAGCGCCGCACCGTTCGTGCCGGTGCTGCATACCATCGGAGCCATAGGCGAGGCATTACCCGCCTGCAAGGGCTGCGAGCTGTACGAGCACGCCACGCAGGTGGTGCCCGGTCGCGGCCCACAGACGGCGAACCTTTTGCTGGTGGGCGAGCAGCCCGGCGACCAGGAAGACCGGCAGGGTGCGCCCTTCGTGGGCCCGGCGGGCGGCGTGCTGCGGCGTGCGCTGGCCGAAGCCGGCATCCACGACGAGGACGTCTACATGACCAACGCTGTCAAGCACTTCAAGTTCGTGCAGCGTGGCAAGTTGCGGCTTCACCAGAACCCGCGCATGAGCGAGATCACTGCCTGCAAGCCGTGGCTGCTGGCAGAGCTCGACGCGCTAAAGCCGAAACTGGTGTTGTGCCTGGGCGCGTCCGCCGCCAAGTCGCTGCTGGGCGGCACGTTTGCACTCATGCGCGACCGGGGCAAGGTGCTCTCCACGCCCTACGCCGACCGCGTGATGGCCACGGTGCACCCCTCTGCCGTGCTGCGCGCCCTGGACGACGGCACGCGCGACACGCTCTACAAGCACCTCCGCGACGATCTGTTGGCCGCGCACAAGCTGGCCATGCAGACCGTGTGAACGCCTATGACGGTCGCGCCCAAGCAACTATGATGTGCAGCGAAACGAGCACGCAGAAATGACAACACACATGCAGACTGCCGCCGAGTTCTACACAGAAGCCCTTAGCAGCCCACGTGCGCTGGCTGCCACGCTTGACCACACCCTGCTGAAGCCGGAAGCCACACGCGCACAGGTACTGCAGTTGTGTGAAGAGGCCGCTCAGTTCCACTTTGCCTGTGCCATGGTGAACCCGTTCTGGGTGTCCACAGCAGCCGCCGCGTTGGCAGGCACGGTCGTGCCGGTGGGTGTCGTCATCGGCTTCCCGCTGGGCGCTTCGCTGGTCGATTCCAAGGTGGATGAGGCTCGCCGCGTCATTGCCCTGGGGGCGCACGACGTGGACATGGTCATGAACATCGGCGCACTCAAGAGCGGCGAGTACGACACCGTCATCGCAGACATACGCCATGTGGTAGACGTTGCGCATGGGCAGGGTGCGATCGTCAAGGTCATCCTCGAAACAGCTCTGCTGAATTTCGAAGAAAAGCTGCGCGCCAGCGAGATAGCCGTCAACGCAGGTGCGGACTTCATCAAGACCAGCACCGGCTTTTCCACCGGCGGAGCTACCGTGGACGACATTGCGCAGATGCGCGGCATCGCAGGCGGCCGCTGCGGTGTGAAGGCTTCTGGGGGTATTCGTACCCTGGCCGACGCAAAGGTTATGCTGCAGGCCGGAGCCAACCGCATCGGTGCCAGTGCCAGCGTCCGCATCGTGCAGGAGCTTGCGGGGACGGCCGCGTCGCACACATCTGTCGCAGGGTACTAAGACATACCGACTCGTCGCACACAGGAAGTGCCACTAGCCACGGGAATAACAGCGTCTCCTTCAACAGGGCGGCTTTAGCCACTGAGATGCAGAGTCCCGGCAGCTAAAGCCATACCACAGCCCTCTTGGCCTTCTATCTCAGCGAATCAAGTCGTTGGTTGTAAGTCACGTAAATGATCTGCCGCTCCAGGCGATGCGACTCCCTTGACCGCGGCTGTTGTGGGCAGCGTATCGTCCTTGCAAGGGCAAGTGCAGGCTGCGACGAACGCGACCATGGAAACGAACGAATTGAATGACGCACTGGTTGATGCGCCACTAAATGTGGTGTCGCAGGCACACGCGTCGGAGGCCTCAGAGGTCCGGCTCGCCGATGTAGACGACGCTGCCCTGCTCTCCGAGGAGTTCGAGGGCGACTACCGCCCGGCACCCGCAGACGGCACAAACCCGGCCGCCGCTGCTGCCATTGAGGTTTCGCTGTCAACCGAAGCAGGCCTGCCGACTGGCGCACCGACACTCTCAACCCCGGACAATCGCCCACGCGTCACGTCAGAGTACGTTGACTTCCTGCTGCGCCTGGCCGACGCGCTCAACAACACGCTCGACCTGCAAACCCTGATGCTGCGTGTGGCCGAGCTGGTGCGCGCCGTGGTGGACTACCGCATCTTCGCCATCCTTCTGCTCAACGATCGCACCGGCGAACTGTGGATGCGCTTTCAAATGGGCCATACGCCGGAGGTGGAGCGCATGCGCATCCGGCAGGGGCGCGGCATCGTGGGCCAGGCCGCCAGCACGCGGCGTTCCGTGCTGGTGGACGATGTGACGCACCTGCCGCAGTACATCAACGCCAACCCTGCCGTGCGAAGCGAGCTGGCGGTGCCGCTGATCGTCAAGAATCGCGTCATCGGTGTGCTGGACCTTGAAAGCGAACAACTGGCAGCCTTCACGCCAGATCAGCAGCGCCTGCTGGAGCTGGTGGCCTCGCGCATGTCCGTGGCTATCGAGAATGCGCGGCTGTACACCCGCGTGGCCCGGCAGGCACAGACGCTGGCCGTGCTGGCCGACATCAGCCGCGAGCTCACCAGCATCCTCGACCTTGACTCACTTCTGCAGCGCATCGGCGTCCTGCTGAAGCGCGTGGTCGACTTCCAGCTGTTCACCATCCTGCTGTGGAGCGAGAGCCGACAGCAGTTTGTGCACCGCTTCTCCACGCGCTTTGGTGAACGGGTATGGCGCGAGCAAGCAGCGGTGTTGGGCCAGGGCATCATCGGCATTGCTGCAAAGCTGCGCGAACCTGTCCTGGTGCCGGATGTGCGCCGCGATCCGCGGTACATCGCATACAGCCCGGACGTGCGGTCGGAGCTAACGGTGCCGCTCTTGTACAAGGAGCGCGTCATCGGCGTCATCGACCTGGAGCACACGCGGGTCAATTACTACAACGAGGACCACCAGCGCACGCTGACCACGCTGGCCGGGCAGATCGCCATCGCTATCAGCAATGCGCGGCTGTACGAGCGCATCTTTGAAGAGGAGCAGCGCCTGGAGCGCGACCTGCAGATGGCGCGCGAGGTGCAACTCCGCCTCTTGCCTCCCATCCCAGCGCCGCTGCCCAACGTGGAGTTCGCCGCGCGATTCCTGCCCGCGCGCTCCATCGGTGGCGATGTGTACGACTTCATCCCCTACGGCGACGGTCGCGTCGCCATCGCGCTGGGCGACGTCAGTGGCAAGGCGGCACCGGCGGCGCTGTACGCCGCGCTGGTCACGGGCATCCTACGGTCGCTGGCGGCGCAGCGCCTGAGCCCCGCGGCTATGCTGGCCGCGCTCAACAACCAGCTGCAGGAGCGCAAACTCGACTCGCAGTACGTCACCATGCTCTTCGCCGTTTGGAATGACGGCAACCGCACGCTGAGCCTGGCCAATGCCGGTTCGGTCCAGCCCATGCTGGTGTCAAAACCCGCAGAGAAGCAGACGCTCGGTAATGTTGCCGGACAGGATGGTGCCGATTGGCAGGCCAGGAACAGCACTGGCTGCGGCAACGCGCGCACCATCAAGGCCGAGGGATTTCCGCTGGGCCTATTCCCCGCCGTCGCCTACGAGGAGTTCACCATCTCCACCCAGCCGGGCGACCTGCTCGTCTTCTTCTCTGACGGCATTGTGGACGCTGAGAAAGCGGCGGAAGAGATGTTCGGCAACGACCGGCTCTGCAGCACACTGGAGCACCTGACCGACGGCTCTGCCGAGGGCGCGGTAGGCGAGGTGCTGAGCGCCGTGTCGAAGTTTCAGGCCGGGCGCGAACACTTTGATGACGAGACGCTGGTGGTCTTGCGGGTCCGGTAACTTCGCTAGTGTAGCTGTCGTGACCTGCAGCCTCCGGGACTCGTTCTTATCTTGCCAGAAGCCTAGAGCTTGAGTTTAGCCTGTTCTGCCTGCCACTGATATCCATAGAACTTTTGGAGCGCGCGGGGAGAAACGTCGGATTTATTCATATCCCAACCCACTGCCAAGAGCAGAATGCGTTCCAATATCCAAGACAAGTTTTGGCTGGCAGAACTCAGCGCTACATAGTCTTCTTCGCTAAACGTATCGCCGTGAACGACAGCATTGCGCAAATCTGAGAGCGAAGAGCCTCCCTTTGCATCTTTCAGGAGTGGCCAGAGGTCCCTCATCGGGTCACCATGCTTTGCGTTGAACTTGTCAAGAAGCACCCGCATTTGCGGACGCTTTGTGCCGCGTGGTTCCTGTAAAGCAAATACGAGTGCACCTTGTATACCGGCGAACAATCGCGCAATCCTTAATTCAAGTACAAGTCTGTCTGCCATCAATGCATACACGGCACCATCGAACTGAGGCTTGTACAGGGCTGAACGATAGGATGAAAAAGCGTTAGCCATAAACTGCTGAGCTACGTCTTGACTACGAGGGATCAAAGGTTCAAGGTGGTCATTTCGCCTCGGAAACTTACTGGCATTGAACCTCCATATGCTTTTGGAGTCACCTTGCCCTGAGCTTGAGCTCCATTGCCAGAACATGGTCCGTTCACGGGAAGCAAGCGAAGCTAGAATCATCATGGCCTCAGCATCTTGCCGTGCGACCTCGACATCCTTGCAGCCGCGAATCGTAACAGAGAAACCATCTTTCGTGATCTCCGTCATGCCTGTCGTGCGCTGCGATCTGGGTCGTCGAGTCACTTCGGCATCAGCCCCATCCGAAACACTCAAGAAGAATGGCTTTCTCTTAGGAAAACCATATTGCTCAGCGTTATCGTCATCTTCCTTGTCAGGATTCGCGAGCAACTGGAATAAGAAACATCGATTTACAGCGAACCATGCGTTCGTTGTTGCAGACTTGTATGTGTTGTCTGACGAAGACGACACAATCTCCAGAGATCCAACTTGTCCGAAAGGAGCACTCCAGAACAACGGGCTGCCCATGCCTATTCTGCTCCCGGATTCTAGCCATATACCTTGTGCATTCCACGTCTCATATATTTCCTTGTTAACGCGATGTTCTGCGGTAAAGGAGAACGGAGAGCGCAACGCGTAGAGCTGTTTCGCTTGCTCTAGGGTTGGATACAGATGTATTGCAGCCTTGCGACTGTACGCGTGAAATTTTGTAAACTGTGCCAGCATTTCAGGAAACGTGGCTTCCCCGGAGCGTAGTTCTCCAACCATCATGGAACCACGATCCCTAGCTTCGTGAGGGACAACAAATTCTTGTATTGACGTTTCCATGCAACTTCTACCTTCATCCCTACACGCCTCGGGCGCGTTCCTCGAGGCTAACGCATAGCAAAGATCACTTTCAGTTCGTGTAGCGCGGCGTGGCAGGCCCGGTAGACTGACACGGTACGAGTTCAACAGCATACGCCGCAGAGGTTTGCGTCTGACGCGTGGGGTGCGCGACAGCG
>CALMOM010000192.1:0-11912 GCA_937873305.1 uncultured Terriglobus sp. | reverse complement strand
GCGGCTGCCCGGCAGTAGAAGCATTTTGTAACGCGACGGGTGACAGCACACATATGAAAGGACTTGGGCACCTATGATCCAACATTCCAGACGGCGCATCTGCGCGGCACTTGCGGGCACGGCCTGCCTTGCGTTTGAGGGACCTTTTAGCAGGGCACTTTGGGGCGAGACCACCACACCTCCGGGCCGGGCTGCGGACCGTGCCCTTGCGGCACGTATCGTTGACGATCCGCGCCTGCCGGTCGTTCGTGAGATGGGTCGCCAGCTGCTGGGCAGCGGGCTGCGTGCGGGTACCACGTACCCGGAGGTTTGGATTCGCGATACCAACACCTTCATTGAGGCGGCCTTGCCGGTGACCGGTCCTGCGCCCATGCGGGAGGCATTGCGTTCGTTCCTGTTTTTTCAGGGTCCCGAGGGGGACATCCCGGACGGCTACCTGCCTCAGAAGGTGAACCGCACCGCCGCTTCGCGCACCACGCCGCACCTGCCAGGGACGGCGGCGTTCAAGAACACGGTGGAGAGCGACCAGGAGTCGTCGCTGGTGTCGGCGGTGCGCAAGTACATCGACCTGACCCACGACGCGGCATTTCTGGACGAGGACATCGACGGCAAGACAGTGCGGCAACGCCTTGCACTGGCGCTGCGCTACCTGCTGCTGCGGCGTTGGGACAGCACCCGCGGCCTGGTCTGGGCGGGTGCCACCATTGACTGGGGCGACATCGAGCCGGAGGACAGGCTCGGCGACCAGATCGACGAGCGGAGCCATCCTGCCTGCAGCATCTATCCCAACGCCATGTTTGCGGTGGCAATGCACGATTACCTGAGCCTGCCCGGCGTTCCAAGCGATGACCATGCATTTTTCACGAAGACTCGGAAGGACCTCTCGCGCTCGGTTCGCCGCCACTTGTGGGACGCGCGCGCTGGTAAGTACCGGACCCACCTCTACCTGAAAGGGTCGCCCTTCCCTGCGGGTTTTGACGAAAACGCGATCCTGTACCTCGGCGGTACGGCCATTGCGGTCGAAGCGGGGTTCCTCACCGACAGCGAGGTCCGTCTCTCACTCGCCAAGATGCGGCGCGCCGTGCAGGACGCGCATGCTGCGTCGATCGGCCTGACCGTCTACCCGCCCTATCCTAAGGGATACTTCCTCAATCCAAGTGCAGCCGAACCGTACCGGTACCAGAACGGTGGCGATTGGTGCTGGTTCGGCGGCCGCATGGTGCAGCAACTGATCGTGCATGGCATGGTGGCGGATGCATGGCAGGAGTTCGAGCCCATGATCGACCGCGTGGTCAAGCACAAGGGTTTCTACGAGTGGTGGTCACCCAACAACGAACCGCATGGCTCCGGTAGCTTCCGTGGCAGCGCCGGCGTCCTGCTGAAGGCCGCCGACATGTTCTCTGCGTGGGCGAGCGCTCACGCGTAGACGGTGAAGGGCCGGCTCAGGTCTGCTGAACCGGCCCCGATGCGCTATGCGAAGCCTGCCGGTTGCGTGGCGAGGTTTGCAGAGGTGGCAGGTGCGCCGCTGGCCGTTCCGGCAAACGCGCCATTGATGCCGTTCGGGAAAAACGCGCCGGAGGTCTTACCAGCGCCGCCATAGGCAAGGTTGAGTACCTGGGCTACGCTGCGAAGCGCAGGCAGACCGTTGGATGGGTTGATAGACAGGTACTGGTTCTGAGGTCCGGTGGGAGGCGGCACGAGGTCCGCACCGTCAAGGACCGGACTCGGTATGTTGAGGCGTGCAATCTGGGTGTGCAACGTGCCCACGTGCTGAGCCTCGGTGGCAAGGATGCGCGCCGCAGTCTGGATGACGATCGGTGTGGTGAGCAGGTAGGCCGCGCCAGCGTACGCCGAAACGCCGATATCCTCAAAAATGCGGGCAAGTGTGAGGAACTCGTTCTGGTTGCCAAAACCAAGGCCAAGGGCGTTTAGGTTGATATTGGGCTTCGCAATGGCAAGCGATCCAAGAAAGCTCTGCAATAGCGTGACGTGGGCGCGCTCGTCCACGCCAATCTCTGCGGTAATTGCCTGTGTAAAGACGAGCGAGTTAGAGAACGTGACCTTGGACCCGCCTGTGGTAAGACCGCCATTGGGTGAATTGCCATTGGAGGCCACGCCTGAGACTTTTAAGCCCGCCTGCTCAATGCCGTACCCGTACTGGCCGTAGGTGTAAAACTCTGCCTCAAGGTACTCGAGATTGAGGGCGAAGTTAAGAACTGCGATTTCAGTGTTGGTGGGGCCAGACTGGGCCTCGGCACTCCTTGGATCGGCAAGGCCCATGGCGGTGACGGCTGCGGCCGCGGCACCGATGGTGCCGAGGAACTTACGCCGGTTGGGCGACGCTTTGACAACTTCTTCGATCATGCTTCCTGACATGGCAATACTCCTAAGACTGGGCTAAAAGCGTTACGTGCAGGGAACGATTTATGCGCTGAGGCGGCTGTACTTCACGAAGAACAGTAGCGCCATAGCGGGCATGACCAGCAGCCAGGTGGGCGGTTCCGGGGTGACCGCAGTCGAAGCCGCCGAGCTAACGGTGACCGCGTAGCTGCCCGTACGCTGGCTGCAGCCGTCGAAGACATTCAGGAACTGTCCACCGCTCACGCCGCAGATGTCGCCAGTTGCGGTGGGTGACGAGAAGAGCGTACCGGCAGCATAGGTGGTGGTGAATACGTTCGGGTCTTCCGTAAGGGCCAGAAGGTAACTGCCTTGGCCAAGCGACTGGGTAAACGAAACGTCACCCATGTCTGTTTCGCCAAAGGCCAGCGGGTTGCCACCGGTCGCGCTAAACAGCGTAAGCACAGGCACAAAGCCGCCGTTTGCGAAGGATGTGGTGGAGAAGGTGTACTGCTGGGTGGTGGCGTTGGTGAAGGCAAACGTAGCGACCGAGCTGTCGTTCGCGAAAGTTCCGCTGTAGTTGGTTGTGGCTGCATGGCCTCGACTCGCGAAGGGTAGAGAAAGCGCGAGAGCGGTGAGCGTGGCGAACAAGCGCCGGGTGCGCGTCATGGAAGACTCCTGGGATTCGATTGCTACAAAAACAAACAAGCGTTACGCGTTCAGTTCGATCAGAGGACTTTCTGTGTCGCCCATCCAGGCTGTGAACTCAATGCCGCACCACTGCGCGGCTTACGGACTTTGATGGTTCATTTTGGGACGCCGCTTAGATAAGAATGAAGTGACGTAAACATGCGTTGTCATTAGACAAAACGACTTCATCCAACCCGCTGCCGCACTTGATTTATGGCCTCTCACTAGCGAGCCAGCTACCAGGTTCATTCGTGTCGATTCTCACCTTCACCCTGCGGAGCAGACCGTCCGCAACGCGGAGGTGATGAACGCCTGAAGGCACGCCCGGTAGACTGACAGGGTATGAGTTCAACAGCATCCACCACAGAGGTTGTGCGGCCGGCACGCACGGTGCGCGGCAGCGTGCGACTGCCCGGCGACAAGAGCATCTCGCACCGCTATGCCATGCTGGCCGGGCTGGCGCACGGCACGTCGACCTTTGCCAACTTCTCCACCGGAGCGGACCCGCACAGCTCGCTGGCCTGCATGGAGGCACTGGGCGCGAAAGTCGTCAAGCAGGCGGATGGCACGATTGTGGTAACGGGCGTGGGCGGCACATTCCGGCAGCCCGCGGGCGAGTTGGATTGTGGCAACTCCGGTTCGACCATGCGGATGCTGGCCGGGCTGGTGGCTCCGCACCCAGGCACGTACACCTTTGTGGGCGATGCCTCGCTGACGAAGCGGCCCATGCAGCGCATCAAGGGGCCGCTGGAGCAGATGGGCGCGCGCGTGCAGCTGACCGACGGACACGCGCCCATGACGGTGCACGGCGGCCCGCTGCGCGGCATCGGCTTCTCCGCGCCCATCGCCAGCGCACAGGTCAAAACGGCGGTGCTCTTTGCCGGGCTGGGTGCAGAGGGCACGACCACGCTGCACGAAGCGGTGCGCACGCGCGACCACAGCGAGCACGCCCTGCGCGCCTTTGGTGCGGAACTGGAGCGTGGCCGCGACAGCATCAGCATTCGTGGCGGTCAGCAGCTGCAGGCTGTCCAGGCCACGGTGCCGGGCGACCTGTCCTCTGCCGCGTTCTTCCTGTGCGCTACCCTGCTCTTTCCAGATGCGCAGCTGGTGCTGGACGACATGGGTATGAACCCTTCGCGCAGTGCCCTGCTGGACGTGTTGGTGAGCATGGGGTTGAAGCTGCAGGTGCTGAACCTGGAGGAGAAGCACGGCGAGCTGATTGGCACGGTGCAGGCCAACGGCGCGCCCGTGCTGAAGGGTGCGGAGATCACGGGCGACCTGCCCGCGCTCATCATAGATGAGCTGCCGGTGCTGGCCGCCATCGGGCCGTACACGCGGGACGGAGTCACCATCCGCAATGCCAAGGAACTGCGCGTCAAAGAGTCGGACCGCATCGCGCTGGTGGTGAAAAACCTGCGCGTCATGGGTGCGGAGGTGGAGGAGTTCGAGGACGGCCTGCACGTGCCGGGTGGCCAGGCGCTGCACGGCGGCGTGGTGGATTCTGCCGACGACCACCGTATCGCCATGGCATTCTCAGTTGCAGCGCTACGTGCTACGGGCGAAACGGCTATCCAGGGAGCAGAGGCTGCGGCCATCTCGTTCCCGGAGTTCTTTACACTGCTGCACAGCCTGGCGCAGGAGTAAAGCGATGCCTAGGCTCAAACACCTGTTGCTGACCAGCGTGGAAGACCTCTCTAGCGTCACCAGCTGGAGCGGTATTCCATGGTCGTTGCGCAAGGCTCTGGAGCAACAGGTCGAGCGTGTGACTGTGTTCCGGCCCTCACGTCCGTCGCGGCATCCGGTTGATGTCATCAAGCGTGCCTTCCATGGCGGCACGCCTCCCAGGTACCCGCTATGGATGACACAAAGGACGCTGCGCAACAATGCACGCGAGGTGCAGCGGGAAATCGACCGCACTCAGCCTGATGCCGTCCTCAGCATTTCCAGCCAGTGCGTCGCGGAACTGAACGCGCCCGGTCGCCCCGTGTACCTGTTCAGCGATGCGCCCTGGCTGGCGTGGATGGAGGCGTACCGGGGTACCGTCATGGAGCCGGTGGGCATGGCTGCGTATGCTGCTCGTGAAGCAGCCGCTGCCCAAAGGCTTCATGGCCTGTTCTTCGGATCGACATGGGCTATACAGGAGGCTGAGCGGCTCTATGGGGACCAGATAAAGGACCGTTTGCACGTGACGCCCTTGGGCGCGAACTGGACACCCAGCCTGCCGCGTGAAGCGGTGTTGCAACATGCCGCCGCGCGACCGATAGACCGGCTGCACCTGCTATTTGTGGGTAAGGATTGGGAGCGCAAGGGCGGTCCGCTGGCGCTGGAGGTAGCGCGTCTTCTGCACACCCCACAACGGCCTGTGACCTTGCACATCGTGGGTTGCCGGCCGGCGCTGCCGCCCGATGCACACCGCTACACCGAGGTGCATGGACTACTCTTCCAGAACGACCCTATGCAAAGTGCCAAGCTGGAGACTTTATTTCTGGACAGCCACTTCTTGCTGGTACCCACCACGGCGGAGTGCTTTGGCATTGTCTTTGCAGAAGCGCAGGCATTTGCCCTGCCACCGATATCCCGTGCTATTCACGCGCTACCCACGGTCGTGCTAGACGGTGAAACGGGTCTGCTGCTACCTCCAGCTGCAACGGCTGGAGCATACGTTCAGCGCGTACGCAGCCTGCTGCAGGACGGGGACGCTTACCAGCGGATGGCACTGGCCGCACTAGGGCATTTTGAAGAGCACTTGACCTGGTCACGCACTGCGGAGCGCATCTGCTCTGTCATCGAACACGACCTTGGTGATTCTGCTATCGATTCTGCTACTGCAACCCGGTAAGTTCGCGCAGTAGTCTTTCCCAGCGGTCGCCGTAGTCTGTCCAGCCGCCCAGTGTCTGCACACGCTCCAGGGCCGCTTCGCTCATGCGTTGTCGCAGCTCAGGCTCATCTACAAGGCGCTGCATGCAGTCCAGCAGGGCTTGCGGCGAGCGTGTGGGAACGATGAAGCCCTCAACCCCATCCGTGAACAGGTCTTCAGCACCGGTTGCGGTCGTAGCAATGACTGGGCAGCCGCATGCCAGCGCCTGTCCCTGCACCAGTGCGAGCCCTTCCTCAATTGAGGGCAATACCATCACGTGGCTTTGACTCATAAGGCCAGCAAGCTCCACCTGTGGACGAGACCCCAGAAACTCCACACCCGTTTGTGAATATTGTGCCAGCAGCGGCGCAATTTCAGGTGCGACATGGCCCACCACGCGGAGACGCTTGCGCGGATGCCGCAGCTTTGCAAAAGCCTCAAGCAGGTAGGGGATGCCTTTGCGCACAGACACGGCTCCGACGAAGAGGACTTCGAAGGCGGCATCCGGCCCGGCAGGTGGTTCTCCCTCGGGGTGAAAGCGCTCGAGCCTGACACCATACGGAATGACGTGCACGCGCTCTGGTGCGAAGCCGTACTCGACAAAAGACCGTTTGGCAGCGGTCGAGGGCACCGTGATGGCGTCTGCTTCAGCGTAGATTTGTGCTTCCCGCTCCTCTTCGCGTGCCTCGCTGGGTGGAGCAGGCAGGTTCCAACGCAGGTATTCCTGCTGCAGAAGTGTGCGCTGAAAGATGCGGTGCGTGGATCCCCGGTCGCACACGTACTTCCCACCACGTCTTTTGACCAGCCTGGCCGCCTGCAGCCCTGCACCGGAAAGCGCGACCAACACATCGCACGACGGCATACGGCGGGTAAGCCACGCATCAAACGTGGTCGCAGTGCGGAACGCAAGCATGCCTCGCAAGCCAATTGGCAGCAGGTCGCGCTGTTCCAGCAGGATCCGCCCGGTGTGCACCCAGGGAAAGGTCTCTACCTTATCGCGGGACACACCTTCTCGCTGCAGGCGCCGCCACGGAAACGTAGAGAAGATACGCTCGAGATGTCCGCGTCGCTCAAGTTCGCGCGCCAGCTCAAAATGGTGAAACACGCCAAAGGTGGCTTGTACGATGTGCATACGAATGTGGATGGCGACAGCTACATCTTGTAGCGGCCCATGTCGTCGTCGCCAAGACCCTCCAGCCAGCGGCGCAACTCGTCCTGATTGATGTCCTTGCCCTTCTTGGCATCGCGCGCGCTGTCCATCACGGCTCGGCTCACGTACATGGGGCAGTCCGCGCGCATGGCCAGCGCAAGCGCATCCGACGGGCGGGCGTCCAGCGTCAGCGTTTCGCCGTTACGATCCATCCAAATGACGGCATAGAAGGTGTCGTCGCGCAGTTCCGACACGACCACGCGTGTGACCTTCGCCTCAAAGGCACGCAACGTGTTGCGCAAAAGGTCGTGCGTCATGGGCCGGGGCGTTGCGGACTTCTCAATTTCCAGGGCGATCGCATTCGCTTCGAAGATGCCCACCCAGATGGGCAGCACGCCGTCGCCGTTCACGTCTTTCAAGACGATCATTGGCATGTTCGTGACAGGGTCCATCATCAGGCCGCGAATGCGCACTTCCACATCCGCCTCCTGCTCTGTACGGGTTTGAACAGCGTCTCGCATCAGCCTGCCTGCACAGCCTCACCCACCAGGCTGTTGGGAAAGGTGCGCGTGACGCGCACGTTCAGGTAGCTGCCAAGTGCGGGCAGAATGGGCTGTGCCGTTGTGAAATTGACCGTCTTGTTCTGTGACGAGCGGCCGGTCACCTGCCCGCGCTGCCGGTTGTAGCCTTCCACCATCACATCCATTACCTGGCCCAGGTGGCGCTCGTAGCTCAGGCGCTGGCGCTCGCGCTGTGCGTCCATCAGGCGCTGCAACCGCGCGGACTTGACTTCGTCCGGCACAGTGTCAGGCATGCCGACCGCGGGCGTGTTGGGCCGCTGCGAATACTGGAAGGCGTAGACCGCGTCATACCCGACCTCGTCCAGCATGGTCATGGTCTGCTCAAAGTCGTCCTCGGTCTCACCAGGAAAGCCCACGATGATGTCGGTGGTCATGCTGATGTCGCGCTTGGCAGACTTGATCCAGGCGATGCGCTCGAGGTACCACTCGCGGGTGTACTCACGTTGCATTGCCTTCAGCACGGCGCTCGAGCCGGACTGTACGGGCAGGTGTACGTGGTCGCACACGGTCGGCAGCTCATCGATCACTTGAACAATGTCTGGCGTGAAATCACGCGGGTGCGACGTGGTAAAACGTACACGGCGCACGCCAGACAGCTGGCCGATGCTGCGCAGCACCTGTGCAAACGTCTGCTTGCCCAGCGGATCGCGGTAGCTGTTCACGTTCTGCCCCAGCAGCTGGATGTCGGTGTAGCCCTGCGCGGCCATCCGCTGCGCCTCGGTCATAATGCTGTCGGACGCGCGTGAACGCTCTTTGCCACGCGTGTACGGCACCACGCAGTAGCTGCAGAACTTGTCGCAGCCCTCGATGATGGTGATGTAGCCGCGATGCGGGTTGGAGCGTGTGGTGAACTCCGTGTCGAACGTCTCGTCCTGCGTGCGATGGTCGTCCAGCCCGGTGATGCGCGTTTCGCCTTGCTCCAGCCGGTCCAGCATCGCGGGCAGGTTGCGGTACGACGCCGAGCCCGACACAAGCGACACATACGGCGCGCGTTCGAAAATCTTATTGCCTTCCTGCTGCGCCACACAGCCCAGCACGGCAAACTGCTTGCCCTCGCCCTGCATGCGCTTGTACTCGTTCAGTCGGTGGAAGACCTTCTGCTCCGCCTTGTCACGGATGGAGCAGGTGTTGTACAGGATGAGCCCCGCGGCCTCTTCATCCTCGACGCGCGTGTAGCCCTCGTGCTCCAGGGTGCCAATCACCTTTTCGGAGTCGTGCGCGTTCATCTGACACCCGAAGGTCTCGATGTAAAACGTCTTGGAAGGCGCGCTCACATGGGCAAGTATACGCCGCTTGCCGGGCAGTTCAGCGGTTTGCAGGTTCGCGTAGCGGCACCTGCTGGTGCACGGTGAACTGCACCTCCACCGCGGCGCGACCGGTGCCGGTGCACACGATGAGCTTGCGGCCCGGCCCCTTGAAGCCATAGCGCACATGCGCAGTGCCATCCAGATCAATCTTCGTCACGACTGGCGGGCTCGGGTCCACGTCGTGCACGTCCACCTGGTTCACCAGCAGCGCCGTTGCGGCTGAGACGCGCTCGTGCAGCGAGCTATCCAGGTTGATGGGCACCTGCAGGTCGGGGTTCGTGTTGGTCTGTCCGCAGCCCGCAGTCAGGCCACCGACGGTGCTCTCCTTGATAGTGTCCTGCTCTTGCAGGATGGGGTTGTCGCGGTACACGCGGCGAAAGAAGTCGTACGCGGGCGCGTTGCGGTTCAGCGGCTTGATCATGCCAATGTGGTCCGCCGGGATCTCCTGCGGTGGCGTGGTCACGTCGCAGCCGTAGGTCGCGCTGAAGTAGCCGACGACGCGCGTGTGTGGCCGCAGATAGCGCACAAAGCCCTGGTCGGGCCGCGTGTCCTGCCCTTCGTACGCGCAGAAGCGGTGAATGCTGTTGACCGCAGGGCGGCTGCGCCAGGTGTCCTCCAGCTTGGTCAGGAAGGTATTGCTGCCGGCGTCACTCAGGTCATTCAAGAGCGGATCCTTGTCGTAGAACGCAGCTACGCGCGCCACCGTGGAGCCCTCATGCGGCGTGCCGTACGACACGATGAGTTTAACCTGCGGCGCCTGGGCGGGGTGCAACAGCAGCATCTCTTCCACCAGGATGCCGCCCAGGCTGTGCGCCACGAAGACGACCTCGCGGTGGTCCCACACCCGGTTCTGGCGCAGATTGTTCCATAGGTACTCCGCCAGCTGCACGCTGGACATCTTCCCGTTCGAGTTGGGCGAAGGATATTCCGCCACGTCCACGTCCGAGTAGGCGAACCGTGGGTCTGTCCGCACCATGTCTGGCCAATAGGCACCGTTGGCCGCGCGCCACGATTCCTTGTCGCCATGCAGGCCGTGCACAAACACGATGGCCCGGTCGCGCAAGCCGCCGCTCGCATCGCCTGGCTGAGCCTCCGCTCGAGCGCAAGCGCTGAACGTCGAAAGCAAGAGCGCTATGTGGAGCAATAGAAAACGGCTGGCGGAACGACAACGCACACCAACAGGTTACAAGCTGTGGTGCAGCGCGCCGCCGATGCCGCCAAACATGCCTACAAGGAGTGCCGCAACGATCACCCAAATTACAGTAAGGATGAGCACAGCGGGAATGGCGGCAATCGCCCACTTGACCATGAAGCGGCACATCGCGCCAATGGTCATATCGACGTCAGTCACAACGACGCGCGGCGCAAAGGCTGGATTCAGCGAAGGATCGTACTGCACAGGAGGCATGGACATGCCAGCCATCGTCTGAGCTTCCAGCAGATGTGTCAAGAGGAGTTGGTAGCGATATCGGGGCTCGAACCCGAACTCTTCGCCTTGAGAGGGCGACGTGTTAACCAGTTACACCATATCGCCACATGTGCCGAGGACCGGCGTGCGGCTGTCGCCTGCGCGACTGCACGAAGTATAGCGCAGACAGCCGCTGTGCGTACACTGCCCTATGCGGACTTCTCTCTTTCCCCCACCCACCAGCCGACTGCCTCATGTGCGGCAAACGCTGATGATTGATGCCGATGACACGCTATGGGAGAACAACATCTACTTTGAGCGCGCCATCGACGCGTTTGTGGACGTTGTAGCGCACCCGGAACTGTCGCCGCCTCAGGTTCGCGAACGCTTCGACCAGTTTGAGGCCACTCGCGTCCACACGCATGGGTATGGGGTGGATGCCTTTCACGCCTCGCTGCTGGCGGGCTTTGAGCATCTGACCGGTACGGCCTGTAACGACGCGCACGCCGCGGCACTGGCTGCTTGCGCTGCACACGTGCGTGGCGCAGAGATTGAGGTGTTGCATGGTGTTGCCGAGACACTTTCGCATTTGGCCCAGCGGCACACCCTGATGTTGGTCACCAAAGGCAGTCACGCGGAGCAGACCGGCAAGCTCGAGCGCTCCGGGCTGCTACACCACTTTGCGCAGGTCGAAGTGTTGCGCGAAAAACATGCAGATGCGTACCGCGATCTGCTACTGCGCTATGCACTCGATCCCGGCAACACATGGATGATCGGCAACAGCCCGCGCAGCGACATCAACCCGGCGCTCGCGGCAGGCCTGCACGCCGTGTACCTGCCCCACCCGAGCACCTGGGTGCTGGAGCAAGACGACGTAAGCACTCCCGCGGACGGGCAGAAACTGTTGCAGCTGCACACCTTTTCCGAACTCCTGCATCACTTCGCCTAGCTGCCCTGGGCAGGCCTGCTCTGCTATACTTCGACTCGATGGCGCAACCGTCAGGGCATGCAAATGCCACTGTGCGGAGGTGGCGAAATTGGCAGACGCACTAGCTTGAGGTGCTAGCGGGTAATTCCATACGGGTTCAAGTCCCGTCTTCCGCACCATCTTCTTTTGAGAAAGGCCAGCCGCTCGCGGTTGGCCTTTTCGCTTGCGGCTAGCGATCCAGCAAAGTGGGGAGCAAAGCGCCTTTGACCGATTCCCACGTCCGGCGGATGCCATTCTCCAGGTCTGTGGTGTGGTGCCAGCCGAGCGCATGCAGCCTGGTCACATCCATCAGCTTGCGCGGCGTTCCATCCGGCTTGGTGCTATCGAAGACCAGGCCGCCCTTGTACCCCAGCACGCGAAAGACAGTCTCGGCCAGTTCGCGAATGGTGACGTCCTCGCCGGTACCGACGTTGATGAGCGGCGGCTCGTCGTCGCGCAGCAGCCTGTCATACTGTGCATCTGGCAGGTTCAACAACGCCACGCAGGCCTCCGCCAGATCGTCGGAGTACAGCAGTTCGCGACGCGGTGTTCCCGTGCCCCAGATGGTAACGTCCGCTGCACCGGACGCCAGTGCCTCTGCCGTTTTGCGGATCA
>CALMOM010000191.1 GCA_937873305.1 uncultured Terriglobus sp. | reverse complement strand
CGGTAGCGGCAGGCTGGAGGAAGCGCTTGGTTACAACTTTAGGATGTTTTCAAGACTGCCCGGGAGCATGAGGTATATGGGAGTGACTATCACTGGAGAGATGGGCTCCTACCAACATCCGGGGCGCGGCTACGGAGGAAGTTTCCTGAGTAGTGGGAACGAGGAGCAGTTTGTGATCACAACCATGACAAACGTGTCGGCGGAACAGGTTGCGAACCACATTGTCACGCTTGGTCACAAGGGTTTGTGGCTGGCGGAAGAAACTGTCTCGAGGGAGGGGGAGGTGCAAGCCCGGCTCAGCATCTTCTCTTACCACGATGATGCCGAGATGTTAAAAGGTCTCTCCTGCCTTGAGGTGAAGTAAGCACGCTTCTGCGGCTATGCTTGAGGCTGTGCCGGGCATCGACGCCACTACCGAACGGGTGAACCGCAGCGCAGATCTCCGGCGCTCTGTGTCCGACCACGCGCGTGAGTTCGGTGAGGAGAGCCTGCGCCTGACGGACAAGGTGCGGCTGGCCTACTGGAACGCCTTTCAGCACGATTGCCTGACCACGGCCAAGGCTACGGCGTACTCGGCCATCTTTGCAGTGTTTCCCATGCTGGGCCTGATGGCGGCGTTGGTCACGCTGCTGCCGGGCAGTGCGCCGCTGCGGTACCAGTTGGCCATCTTCATGAACCGGGTGCTGCCCGCCACCGTGGCACCGTTGTTCCAGACGTACTTCATCACCGCGCACAGCACGCCCAAGAGTGCCACGGTGCTGTTGGGCGCGGCGCTGGTGAGCGTGTATGGCGCGGGCGGCGTCATGGGGACGCTGATGGAGGGCTTTCGCCGGGCCTACGGCCTGACAGAGGAGTGCTGGGGACCGGGCTGGCGGGGCGGTGTGCGGAAGCTGGTGCAGTCGTATGTGCTGGTGCCGATTGCGCTGGTGCCGCTGGCAGCGGCCAGCGGGCTGGTCATCTTTGGGCATTTCCTGCTGACAGCTGTAATGCACGTGTCGCCGCGCGGCTGGGACGCGGGGCTGTACTGGACGGCGAATGCCATCCGCTGGGTGTCGTCGCTGAGTGCGACGGCGGCGGTGCTGGCCTTCATCTATCGCTTTGCGGTGCCCGTGCGCCCACGGTGGCGACGCGTGCTGCCGGGCGCGGCGTTCGCCACAGCCACGTGGTTCCTGGTGACGCTTGGCTTCGGGTTCTATGTGACGCGGTACGCGGATTACTCCCGCGTGTACGGCTCGCTGGGCACGGGCGTGGTGCTGCTGATCTGGCTGTTTCTGACGTCGCTGATGGTGCTGTGTGGGGCGGAGTTGAATGCGGAACTGGGGCGGGATGCGGTGTCATTAAGGGTAACAACCGGGGTCGAGGCGTAGATGCGACGGGCGGCCCTCTTGGTACGTGTGCTTATTGAGCTGGCTTTCGGGTTCAGCTGCCTGTCCGCGTTACTGCTCTGTTCGTATGTATGGAGGGGGTTGTTCCCGCAGCTTTTCGTTGTTGGGCTTCTGGGTATGCCGCGCCACTTCAATGATCCTGCGGTCATGCAGTGGTTCAATGTCGTCTTGAAGTCTGCAGGATGGCTCTTCATCGTGACTGCCGTTGCAAGTGGCCTCCTGTGGTTTACGGACAGCACTCGTTTGCTGCAGAGGCTGCGCGCACGCAGTCGCACATAGAGCACTGCCTGATAGCGGGCGTACATATCGTCCGAATCCAACGCAACGTAGAATCCAAAGGGGCACGCGAGTACAAGCTCGCCGCCCGGCGGAGACCGATGACAGACAGCATGACCATGCCCGGCCTGGGCCGCAGCGCAAAGATCGTGGGCACCCTTGGCCCCGCTTGTTCGACACCCGAGGTCTTTCGCCAGTTGGTGCAAGCCGGGCTGGATGTGGCGCGGCTGAACTTTTCGCACGGCACGCATGAGCAGAAGGCCGACCTTATCAAGATGGTGCGCGCCGTGAGCGAGAGCGAGGGCAAGCCCATCTGCATTCTTGCCGACCTGCAGGGGCCCAAAATTCGCACCGGCAAGCTGGTGGACGGCAAGCCTGTGCTGCTGGAAGCGGGCAAGCGCCTGTGCATTACGCCGCGCGAGATGAAGGGCACGGCCGAGAAGGTCAGCACCGTGTTTCCAACCTTGGCGGAGAACCTGCAGCCAGGCGACGCCATCCTGCTGTCGGATGGCCTGATTGAACTGCGTGTGGCCGAGGTGCAGGGCGAGGACGTAGTCTGCGACATCGTCAACGGCGGCATGCTGGGCGAGAACAAGGGCATCAACCTGCCCGGCATTCCAGTAAAGGTGCCCGCGCTGACGGAGAAGGACGAGATCGACCTCGAGTTCATCGCAACGCAGAACGTCCATGCCATCGCGCTGTCGTTTGTGCGCACAGCAGAGGATATTCGCTACACGCGGCGCCGCATGAAGGAACTGAACTGTGACGCCTGGATCGTGGCCAAGCTCGAAAAGCCGCAGGCCATTGAGAACCTGGAAGAGATTCTGGAGGAGACGGACGGCCTGATGGTGGCGCGCGGCGACCTGGGCGTCGAGGTGCCGCCGGAAAAGGTGCCTGCCATCCAAAAGCACATCATTCGCCGCGCCCTGGCGTATCGCAAGCCCGTCATTACCGCCACGCAGATGCTGGAAAGCATGATCGACAACCCACGCCCGACGCGCGCGGAGGTCAGCGACGTGGCCAACGCCATCTATGACGGCACGGACGCCGTAATGCTGTCCGCTGAATCCGCCGCGGGCAAGTACCCGGTGCACGCCGTAGCCATGATGGCGAAGATCATCGTGGAGAGCGAGGCGCAGCGCTCCGTGGAGCACGCGTCCATGCCGCAGCCGCCCCGTTCGCAGAAGTCGGCCAAGCTGAGCGTCGCGGAGACCATCTGCGAGAGCATGGCGCTGGCGGCGGAGGACCTGGACCTGGCTGCGATCGCAATCTTTACGGAGACCGGTACGTCGGCCCGGCTCATCTCCAAGTACCGTCCGGCGACACGGATCTTTTCGCTTTCCACGCATGAAAACGTCATCGGCAAGACCATGATGCTGTGGGGTGTCTACCCGGTGAAGGTGGATCGTTTTGGCGGCGGCGACGTGCAAGTGCAAATGGCGGAGGAGACGCTGGTCCGGCTTGGCCATATCCGCCCGCGCGAGGTGCTGGGCATCGTGGGCGGCACCGCCAGCCACATCGGTGGAACGAACTTCCTGAAGCTGCACGAGGTGCGGGACCCTGCATAGGAAGGCAGATTGCTAAGAACGCTAAGGGAAGCACGCAATGGACGCGATGAGTTACATAGCCTAGTTTG
>CALMOM010000190.1:4033-33335 GCA_937873305.1 uncultured Terriglobus sp. | reverse complement strand
GGTGTCCATCCTGCGATATGGGGGCGTTGCCGTAGATGTTCTGATGGACTTTACCGCCGACCTCAATCGATTGCTGTCCATCCTGGAGACGCTTGTGGTGGGCGAGGGGCAGGGTTCGGCAGAGGGTGTGGACGACAGCAGCAGTGCCGACACCGGCGCGGCCTTTGGCCAGGACTCGGGTGAGTTCAACATCTTCAACACCGATCGCCAGCTTTCCGCTCTGCAGACTGCCGCGCACATGCTCGGGCAAATGAATGAGAAAAAGGTGCTGCTCTACTTTGCCAGCGGCCTGCGCCTGAACGGCAGTGACAATCAGGCGCAGCTACGCGCCACGGTCGATGCGGCTGTGCGCTCCGGCGTGTCATTCTGGCCGGTAGACGCGCGGGGTCTGGTAGCAGAGGCACCGCTGGGCGATGCGACGCAGGGTTCGCCCGGCGGACAGTCCGTTTACAACGGCACGGCGGCGCAGGCGGGCAACGACCGTTTCCAGCAATCGCAGGACACGCTGTACGCGCTGGCCGCGGATACCGGCGGCAAGGCATTTTTCGACAATAACGACCTCGCACAGGGCATAGTTCGCGCGCAAAAAGCTGTTTCTGACTACTATTTGATTGGTTATTACACGACAAATACCGCTCAAAACGGTCACTTTCGCAAGGTAAACATCACGGTTTCTGCTGTTCAAAACGCCAGTTTGGACTACCGGCAGGGCTACTTCGCAGGCAAGGAATTCGGCAAATTCAATGGCACGGAAAAGGAACGTCAACTGGAGGACGCCCTGATGCTGGGTGACCCGGTAACAGACCTAACCATCGCCATGGAAGTGAACTACTTCCAGCTGAACCGCGCGGAATACTTTGTTCCGATCACGGTCAAGATCCCCGGCCGCGAACTGGCCCTGGCCAAGCGCTTCGGCAACGAGCACACCATGATCGACTTTGTCTGCGAAATCAAGGACGAGGTGGGCGGCACCACCGTAACCAACCTGCGCGACAGCGTGGATGTGAAGCTGAGTGACGCCACCGCGGTTCAGCTTGCGCAACGCCCCGTGGAGTACAGCACCGGCTTTACCCTGCTGCCTGGACGGTACAACGTCAAGTTCCTGGCTCGCGACAATGAGACTGGCCGCATCGGCACCTACCAGACCAGCTTCGTCATTCCCAATCTAAACAAGGAAACCAAGCGCCTGCCGATCAGTTCCGTGGTGCTCAGCAGTCAACGCGTGGACACGCGCCAGGCTCTGTTCAACACCATGAAAGGCAAGGAGCAGGCAAAGAACGACGCCATGGATCCGCTGGTGAACGGCGATGGCAAACTCATCCCAAGCGTGACCCGCACCTTTCACCTGGACCGGCCCATGGAGGTGTACCTGCAAGCCTACGTGGGCAGCGCCGCTACTCCTTCGACGGCCGCAGCGGCCTCCAGTGTGGCACCGCAGGCCGCGAGTGCAAAACCCTTGGTGGCCTACGTGGATTTCTTTCAGGCGGGCAGCAAGCGGGTAGAGACGCGTCCCGTACAGGCGGTGACCCTTGCGGCAAGCCGTCTGGGCATCACGCCAGTCAACATCAAGGTCACGCTGAACGGCCTGCAGGCGGGTGAGTATCAGTGCCAGGTCACCGTGCTGGACGCGGCCGGCAGTCGCGCTGCTTTTTGGCAGGGTCCAGTCATGCTGCTGCAGTAAAGTTCGGATGGCTGTCGCTGCTCTCACGAGCGGTCGAGTCTGGAGAGCCTTTCGTTTTCAAACCTACTGCATGTTGTGGTGGCTCCCTGCGCATAGCTCTGGTCTGTCGCGCAGGGAGCAACACAGGGTTAGAAGATCAGCTTCAAACCGAACTGCACAATGCGCGGATCGAGCGTGCTGGTGATCTGACCGCCAGTCAGCGTGGCACCGCTGGCAGCAACACCACCCGCCGTGGAGAAGTTGGCGTGGTTGAAGATGTTGTACAGTTCGCCGCGGAACTCCACATTCAGCCGTTCCACGGGCGTGGTGAATCGCTTGTTGAGCGCCAGGTTCAACGTGTTGATGTTGGGCGTGCGGCCTGCATTGCGTGCCAGATTACCGAACGGCGTGGCCGTTGGAATAGCGAGGACGGGACCGCTGGCCGGGGTGTAGGTACCGATGTTCAGGTACTGCAACGCGGTCCGCGTGGAGCGGCTCTTGTCCAGCGTGTACAGCGGTGCAGCGGTGTTCACGCGATTCGGCCGGTAGATATTGCCGCCGCGATAGTTGGGCACGCTGGTGGCCGTCACCTGCAACTGGGCAACGGGCGTGTCCGTGATGTTGAATTGAAAACCGCTTGCAGCCGTGTTGATGGCTGAAAGCTGCCACTGGCCCAGCACCTGATTCACAATGCCGCCTGTGTTCAGGAACTGCCTTCCCTGTCCGAACGGCAAGTCGTACACCAGGCTGGTTACGTTATAGAGCGGCTGGTTGTAATCACTGTTGCCGTAGTCGCCGCGCAGGTTACGAATGTCCTGCGGCGCGGGCGTGGCGCTCTCCAGTGACGCACCCGCGTTGTCCAGCGCATGGCCATAGGTAAAGCTGTTGAGCAGCGTCAGACCCGCCACCATCTGCTGCTCGTACTTGACCTGCACTGAGTCATAGTGCGAGTAGGCTTCGCGGATGGGATACGTGATGTCGCCGAACGCAGGCAGCGGGCGCGCAAAGTTGTTATTGGGATCCTTCTGGTTGTAGTTGGCCAACTGCAGCAGTTTCAACCCGTGATTGCCGACGTAGGCTGCGTCGAACAGGCCATTCTTGAACAGGCCGCGCTGCACGCTCAGGTAGTAGCTCTCCACGTAGCTGTCGCGGTAGCGTTTGCCGTCGATGTAGCTGGGGTTCGCCGTAATTGGGTTGAATGTGAGCGTGCCTGAAGGGAACCCTGTATCGAAGCGGGTATACGTCGCTGCATTGCCGCCAGCGGCCGGCGCTACCTGCGAGGTGTTGACAAACAACGCATTGGGCGGATTGATGGCCAGCACATTCCCTGAACCCGCGCGGTCATAATGCGAAAAGCTGATGCCGAAACCGCCGCGGACCGCTGTCTTTGCGTCTGGCGCGAACGAGAATCCGAAGCGCGGTGCCAGGTTGTTGAAGTCTGGGCTAAAGCCATACTTGTTGCCATTGCTCGCCGGAACGAAAGCAGCAATCGCATTAACGCCGGTTTGTGCTGCTGCCGACGTGGGATCGAAATTGGTCAGCCGGTTCTGCGCGTCGGAGTAGGGAGAAACATACTCATAGCGCAGGCCGATGTTCAAGGTCAGGTTTTGCGACACCTTCCAGTCGTCCTGCACATAGGCAAAGCTGCCGTTGGTGCGCAGTTTGGCGACGAAGTAGCTGGAAAGCGAGTACACGCTGGAGGCGCCAAAGAGAAAGTCTGCGACGTAGTTATCGCTGGTGGCCGTGCTTTGCGCGACGCCGTTGCGAAAGCGCGAGAACCCGCCGCCAAAGGTAAAGCCTCCGTACAGCGGGTTGGTATCCTGCACATCCATCCACACCTTCTGGAACTCATAACCAACTTTGATGGAATGGTTACCGCGCAGCATGGAGTAGTTGATCTTGGGGTCTAAGACAGCAGGGTTCTGAAACTGCGGATTGGTTGTCTGGCGGCCCAGGGCGCTAAAGCCGGTGATGCCGAGGCCCGGAATGCCGCCCGCCACGGTTGGGTCTGTAGGCAGGCCAGGAAAGATGAAGCCTGGATTCGTGCCGATGCTGGTGGAGAACTTACCTGCCTTGGTCTTGGAGAACGCTACGCGCACATCAAGCAGCTGATTTGCGCCAATGATGCGCGTGTACCCGCCGGCCAACTGCTGGTCCAAAATGCGTTGGTTGCCATTGCTGTTGCCGTCCAGCGGCAGACCGAAGATGGGCGCGTCCAGGGCGTTGGTTTTGAGTTGCGATACACGCACAAAGACACTGTTGCGCGGATTGATGGTGTAGTCCAGCCGCAGGTCGCCCTTGTCGCCCTTGTTGGTGGAGCGCTGCAGCGTGGTGAAGTTGTTGACCAGTGCGGTACCGGGATTCAGTTTGGCAATGTCACCCGCGATAATGCGCGCAAATGGGGAGATGTTGGGCGAGGTCAGAATCGACGTGCCCATTGCATATGCCGTGCTGTTGTACGGGTCGTAAATCGTTTTGCCGAACACGCCTGTTAGCTGGGCGGGCGTGGGCAGCGTGGCGCTGCTGACCTGCTTGCGCGCCTGGCGCAGACCCTCGTAATCGAGAAAATAGAAGAAGCGGTTGCGCAGGATGGGGCCGCCAATGTTGCCGCCAAACTGGTTGCGGTTGAACTGCGGCTTGGCACCGCCGGGCGGCGCAAAGAAGCCGATGGCGTTCAGGTCGGTGTTGCGAATGAACTCGTACACGCGGCCATGCAGGGTGTTGGTGCCCTGTGCGCTGGCCACGTTGATGGTGGCACCGCTGGCCCGGCCATACTCGGCGCTTTCGTTGTTCGTTACCACCTGGAAGGCAGCCACGGAGTCCGGGGCAGTCTGGATGATCTGGTTGCTGAAGCCCTGGTTCGATTCGCCGTAGGCGTTGTTGTCCATGCCGTCGAGCAGGTAGTTGTTAAACATGGAGCGCTGGCCGTTGACGTTGAACGAGCCTTCGCGCACCAGGCCGGTGTTGCTGGTGGTGGTGACGCCGTTGGCGGTCTGGCGCACACCGGGCGCCAGGCCCACCAGATCGCTGTAATTGCGGCTCACCAGCGGTAGACCTTCCGTCTGGTACTGCGTCACCGTTTCGCCACGCTGGCTCTCGTCGGTTTCCACCTTGAGCGCTACGTCAGACACCTCCATCGTGGTAGTCGCCTCGCCCACATTCAGCTGCAGGTCCACGCGCTGGCGCGCCGCAACTGAGACTGTGATGTTGGAGGCCGTGGCCGCAGCAAAGCCTGGGTGCGTGATGGTGACGTCGTACTGCCCCACACGAAGGGCGGGCACCTCATAATCGCCTGTGCTGTCGCTCTGGCGAGTGCTGACCACACCGGTAGCGCGGTTGGTGACGGTCACGGTCGCATCGGCCACCACCGCACCGGAACTGTCGCGGACCGTGCCGACGACGCTGCCATTTTCGTACTGCGCCAGGGCGGGTAGGGTAGCCGAGACGCACGCGGTCGCCAGCAGGATGTTACGCAGGTTCTTGGGAGCCATGTGCACCAAAGTAGAGGGTGTACATGACATTGCGGTAAATCGGTAAGCGGCACCCGTTATTTTTGGTCGGCAGCAGTGCTCGGCAAAGCGGTAATACGGACCTGCCGCACTGCATGCATTGCGCGGCCTCCCACGGGTAAACTAAATAGAGACGGTCCATGCCGTGACGACTCACCTCGATAGGCGGGGGAGTCAGCCGACGGCGGCAGGAGAAGCTGTGCCACTCACAATGGAAAGCGCACCCCTCGTTACCATCGATCTCTCAGCGCCGGGAGCCGGGCCGCAAACCTGTTCCGCAGGCCTGGCCGATGCACCGTGGGAGCATGACGCGGAAGTGGGCTATGGCCCCGGGGCCTCTGCGGCCGACTTGATTCCTGCGGCAGCCCCCCGGCAAGGGACGCTGCCCCTGGAATACCGCCGTGCTTCGGCTGCGGAACTGGACAGACGCATCCGCGCTGCCCGGCAGACGCTGGGTTCCCGAGTCGTGTTGCTGGGGCATTTTTACCAGCGAGACGAGATCGTACAGTACGCCGACTTTGTCGGAGACAGCTTTCAGTTGGCGCAGGTCGCGCTGACCAAGCCGGCGGCAGAGGCGATTGTGTTTTGCGGCGTGCACTTCATGGCTGAAACGGCAGACATACTCACCCGCGCGGACCAGGCCGTCATTCTGCCGAACCTGGCTGCGGGTTGCAGCATGGCCGATATGGCCGACATCGATACGGTCGAGGACTGCTGGGAGCAGCTTTCCGCGCTGTATGGTGACGCGCCGGATGCCAGCGGCAAAGCGCCGGTGTTGCCTGTCACCTACATGAACTCTGCCGCCGACCTGAAGGCGTTCTGTGGAGAGCGCATGGGCGTCGTCTGCACCTCGTCCAACGCAGACCGTGTGTTGCGCTGGGCGCTGGATCGAGGCGAGCGTGTGCTGTTCTTTCCAGACCAGCACCTGGGTCGCAACACGGGCAAACTGTTGGGCATTCCTCACGAGCAGATGGTCGTTTGGCACCCTGACCAGCCGCTGGGCGGCAACAGCCCGGAAGCGCTCATGCGCGCGAAGCTCATCCTTTGGCACGGCTTCTGCTCTGTTCACAAGCGGTTCACCGTGGATCAGATACGGCTGGCCCGTCACCGGCACCCGGACGTCCGTGTGATTGTGCATCCTGAATGCACAATGGAGGTGGTCGATGCCGCCGACGAGGCCGGTTCGACGGACTACATTCGGAAGGCTGTTGCGGCGGCGGCGGAGCCCACCACCTTCGCTATCGGCACAGAGATCAACCTGGTACAGCGCTTGGCAAAGGAGTACCCGCAGCACACGATCTTCTGTTTGGACTCCATTGTCTGCCCGTGCTCCACCATGTATCGCATCCACCCGAGCTACCTGGCGTGGGTGCTGGAGTCCCTGGTCGACGGCCAAATTGTAAATCGGATCACAGTGCCGGAGGCGATTGCCGCACCCGCGCGGCTGGCACTGGAACGTATGCTGGCGCTTGCGCCCAAGCCCGTGGTGCAGTAGCTGTGGAGCCAATGCAGCGTCCTTCTGCTTCCACCCTGTTGCCCTTTGTCCGCATGGCCCTGGCCGAAGACGCGCCCTGGGGAGACCTGACGTCAGAGACGCTTGTGCCTGCAGATACGCAGAGTGTCGCCCACCTCTGTGCTCGTGAGCCGGGTGTGTTTTGCGGCGAGGACATGTTCCGTCTGACCATGCAGCAGGAGGGCGACGTTGCGGTGGACGTCTTCTGCCGCGACGGCCAGCGGTTTGAGGCAGGCGACACCCTTGCGACCGCATCAGGCAGCGCGCGAGCAATTCTGCGCGCCGAGCGTGTGGCCCTCAACTTCACGCAGCGCCTGTCTGCCATTGCCACAGAGACAGCGCGGTATATCGCCGCTGCTGCGGGTACCTGCGCACGCATCGTGGACACGCGCAAGACTACCCCAGGCCTGCGTTTGCTGGAGCGCTACGCGGTGCGCTGCGGCGGCGGCCACAACCATCGCTTTTCACTCTCCGATGCCGTTCTGGTGAAAGACAATCATCTTGCTGCCATCGAAGGCGATATCACCGAGGCGCTGCTCGCCATGAAAGCCCGGCTGCCGCATACCACCCATGTTGAAGTTGAGGTCGACCGGATCGATCAGCTGGAACCGGTGCTGGCTGCAGGTGTGGATACGGTGCTGCTGGACAACTTTTCGCTGGACGATCTGCAGACCGCTGTGGGCCAGATTCGGGGGCGTGCGCTGACGGAGGCGAGTGGCAACGTCCGGCTCGATCGCATCCCGGCAATCGCGGCAACTGGCGTTGACCTCATCAGCGTCGGTGCCCTCACCCACAGTGTTCGCGCACTCGATCTAGGTCTGGATTTTCATATCGCGCGTCAGCTGTAGGTTGGTTTACTTCCACTCCTGAAGCCGGTACGCAGAAATGTCATCGGGTTGAAACAGTCTGTTCACGTAACCGCACTAGGTTGACGCTATGCGAACCAGTTTTGCCTCTGCGCTGCCCCTGGCAGTGACTGCAGCCTGCCTGTGTGCTCCCGTTGCGTACTCTCAAAGCCAAGCCATCGACGGCAATATCGAGGGGTATGTGCGCGCCCTGGATGGCACCGCGATGGCTGGTGCTGCTGTTCATGTGGTTGCCACGCAGACCGGTTTGACACGTGACACGCAGACGGACGATGCGGGCTACTTTCGCGTGCAGATTTTGCCACCCGGCACCTATAGTGTGTCCATCACCAAGGATGGGTTCAGCCCGCAAGAACAGACCGGCATTGCGCTGGCTGCAGGACAGGTGCAGACGCTGCGGGTAGCGCTGGCGGTGGGCTCCGTGGCCACCACGGTCGAGGTCACAGCTGACCTCCCGGTGATTGAAACCGGCCGTACCAACGCCTACAACAACGTGTACACCAGCCGCGAAGTGCAGAACATCCCGGTACCGGGCCGCAGCTTTCTCGACCTGTTTGCGGTCAATCCCATCGTGAACGCACCGCCACTTTCCACCAGTGGTTCCGGCACTGGGACGCCCTCCGTCTCGTTTGGCGGCCTCGGTTTTCGCGCCCTCAACGTGGACGGTGTCAGCAACAACGTGCAGGACGGCGCGCGTAACCTGGTCATCAGCGAAGACGCGCTGAACGAAGTGCAGGTGGTCACCAACTACTCCGCAGAGTTTGGCCGCGCAGCAGCCCTGCAGTTGAACGCCATCTCAAAGTCTGGATCCAACGACCTGCACTACGGCGGCTTCCTGTTTGCACGCAACAAGGCACTGTCTGAGCGGCCGTTTCTGCTAACGGATACCACACCCACGCCGCCCTTCTCGCGCTACAACTATGGCGGCACCGCTAGCGGCCCCCTCAAGAAGAACAAGGCCTTTATCTTCGGCAGCTACGAGCGCTGGCAACAGGACGCGCCGCAGGTGTCCACCTTTGGCGGTGCGCAGCAGGCGTCGGCAGCGGCGGCGCTGGGTATTTCACCGGATGACATTGCCTCGTTCAACGGCAGCTTTCGTGCACACACCGTGACGGTTAAGGGCGACGTGCAGCTGAACCAAGCCAATCGGCTGATGCTGCGCTACAACTACTACCGGGACCGCGAAAGCCCGCTGGGCAGTGGCCAGATCACGCGCGAAGTAGCCGCCCGCTTCGATGAGAATCCGCAGTCTGGCACAGCACAGCTGGTCACCACCATTGGACCGAACAAGCTGAACGAGTTTCGCTTTCTCAGCATCAAGCGCGATATCAGCAACGGCGTCATCAGCCCGTTCACGCCGCAGATCAACATCATGGGCATCGGCAGCTATAACGGCCTCGCGGACGGGACCTTTGTGTCGTATGAGTCTGGTCTTCAGTTCGTTGACAACTTCACCTGGAACATCGGCAACCACGCGATCAAGGCAGGCGTGGACCTCCTGCCGAACTCGTTTAAGGAGCGCACGCGCAACCTGAACGGCACCTTTACCTTTACTGGCTTGAACGCGAACGCCCTGCGCGGTGCGATTACGCCGTTGCAACAGGCAGTCAACGCGCAAAACAACGTCATTGATCCCTCAACGGGCCGCCCCTACACCTATACGCAGTACACCCGCGCCATCGGGCAGGAGTTCACCACCTCGCGCGTCGTGAGCCAGGGTTACTTCGTGCAGGACGACTGGCGCGTCAACAGCAAGCTGAAGCTGACCTATGGCCTACGCTACGAAGTGTTCCTGCGCCCGCAGGGCCTGCTGAACCCGAATTATCCAGCCACCGGCACTATTCCGCAGGACTACAACAACTTGGCACCGCGCCTGGGCGTGGCCTATGACCCGAAGGGCGACGGCAAGACCGTCATTCGCGGTGGCTACGGCATTTACTACAACACCAGCGTCGCGCAGAACTTCAACACCTTTGTGCGCGGCAATGGCGTGGCCGTCCGCAACCTGACGGTGACACCCACGCAGACCGGCGCGCCGGCCTTTACGACAGGCGCTGTGCCAACCACGGGCAATACCGCACTGCTGCCGTCTGACCTGTACGTGTTTGCCCCCAGCTTTCAGGACCCCATGGTGCACCAGTACTTTGCCACGGTGGAGCGCCAGTTGGTAACGGACGGCGCGCTGGCGGTGTCATACTTCGGCAACCACGCGGTGGACCTGCCGTACGCCGTTCCGTCGAACCTGGCGGTAATCGGCACCGCACCCAACGGCGGCCCACAGTACGGCGGCACGACCAACCGGCCCAACCCGGCGTTCGGCAGCATCTACACGGCAGGCTCTGCGGGCTACCAGCACTACAACGGCTTTTTGCTGGTGTACACGCAGCGCGCACGCCACGGCCTCAGCTTCCAGGCGTCGTATAACTCGCAACATGTGTATGGCCAGTCGTACGTTCTCAACTACCCCACGCTGGGTGCGCTGACGACGCCCAGCAACCCGGCGAACCCCGCAGCAGACCAGGGCCCCGGCGACTATAGCCAGCCTAACCGCTTCACCTTTACGGGCGTCTACAACACAGCGTTTCCCGTGACCAACACAGCTGTTGCACGCCTGGTCAATGGGTGGACGCTGTCTGCCCGGCAGGTGGCGCAGAGCGGTCTGCCCTTTTCGCCGGTCACCGGACAGGACAACAACGGTGACCTGATCTTCAACGACCGGCCGGTGGGCGTCGGCTACAACTCGTACCGGCTGCCCGCATACGTTGAGGCAGACTTCCGCGCGTCGCGCGATCTGCACGTACACGAACGCAATACCATCCAGGTCGCGGCAGAAGTGTTCAACCTGCCAAATCGCCTCAACGTCACCAATGTGAACCGCACCTTTGGGCCAAATGCGACACCCAACGCGACCTTTAACGCGCCTACTGCTGCCGAAACAGCCCGGCAGATTCAGTTGAGCATCCGCTTCACACGGTAAGTCGCGCAATGCAGACGCGCTCGTAACAGCAACAAGAGGGACACCATGCTTCGCCGACCGCTTGAGATCAATCGTCGTGCTTTTCTTTCCACTGCCAGTGCCGCCCTGCTGCTGCAGGCGGCACGCGGCTTTGCCCTGCCTGTGCCCGCGGGGCAGGCGTTACGCAGCAACCCGTTCCTGCTGGGCGTTGCCTCCGGTGATCCGGAGCCGGACGGCTTTGTGCTGTGGACACGCCTTTCCACGGATACAAAGCGTGGTGACGGCGGCCTGCCACCCGTGGCGATGCCGGTGCGGTGGGAGGTCGCTACCGACGCCGGCTTCCACCACATCGTGCAGAAGGGCACCGCCTCCGCCACGCCAGAGATGGGCCATGCCGTTCACGTGGAGGTGACCGGCCTGCCCGCGCACCGCGACTTCTTCTACCGCTTCCACACGGCGGACGCAACAAGCCCAGTGGGCCGCTCGCGCACAGCACCCGCAGCCAACGCAACGGTGGACCGGCTGCGCTTCGCCTTTGCCTCGTGCCAGAACTACGAGCATGGCTACTACCACGCGCACCGCGACCTGGCCGGGCAGGATGTGGATGCCGTGCTGTTCCTGGGCGACTACATCTACGAGTACCGTTCGAAAGACCGCCCGCGCGTGCACACCCTGCCCAAGCTGGAGACGGTGGACGACTACCGCACCTGCTACGCGCAGTACCACAGCGACCCGGACCTGCAGGCAGCACACGCGGCGCATCCGTGGATCGTCACCTTCGACGACCATGAAGTGGAGAACAACTGGGCTGGCGACATTGACCAGGAGAACGACCCGCCCGCGGCGTTTCTCAAGCGCCGTGCCGCGGCCTTTCAGGCGTACTACGAAAACATGCCGCTGCGCCGCACTTCGCTGCCTACCGGCCCGGACATGACGGTTTACCGCACACTGTCCTACGGTAAGCTAGCCCAGTTCACCGTGGTGGACACGCGCCAGTTCCGCACCGACCAGCCCTGCGGCGATAACTTCAAAGCACCCTGCGCAGAGCGGGCAAACCCTGCCGCCACCATGATGGGCCCCTCACAGGAAACGTGGTTTCAGAAGGCGCTTTCCAGCAGCCCAGCGCAGTGGAACGTTGTGGCCAACCAGGTCATGATTCAGCAACTCAAGGAACGCCGCGACGGCGAACTGGTCTACAACATGGACCAGTGGGACGGCTACCCTGCGGCACGTCAGCGGCTCATGAAGTACCTCGCTGAGGCCAAGCCTTCCAATCCCGTGGTGGTCACCGGCGACACGCACCAGACGTGGGTCGGCGACCTGAAAGCTGACTTTAACAATCCCGATTCCGCAGTGGTCGGCACGGAACTGGTCGGCACTTCCATCACCTCTGGCGGCGATGGTGTCGCAAGGACGCGTTTTTCCGACGAGGAACTGCGGGACAACCCACACATCGTCTACAACAACGATCTGCGCGGCTACTTTCTTTGCGAGCTGGATGCGAAAGAGATGCGCAGTGAGCTGCGCACCGTGGACAAGGTCACCAGCATGGATGGCACAGTCACAACCGCTGCGCGCTTCCGGACCGAGGCGGGGAAGCCCGGCATCAACGTCGCGTAAGTGCTGCGTGGTGCAGACACCACCATGCCCGGACTGTGCACAGCAGTGGCAAGGTGGTGGGCGTCGATTCAGGCGGTGACCAAATTCATCCAATCGACACACGGCGTTAATGTAAGCAGTGCACCCGTTGGCCATGATGGTGCCTGTACCCACATTTCAGCCTCTGGGATCCCTTCACGATGCGCGTCATCGCTTTCTCGCTTCTCGTTTGCTCCACCGTTTCTGCGACCGGTGTGGCACAGACTGGTCTTTACCTGGGCAGCAAGGCACCTTACACGCCCGCGCAGGATAGCTCGACCTACGAGGCTGCTCCAGCTGGTTTCACCCCGGTGTACACAGAACTGGTTGCGAGGCACGGCTCCCGCGGCCTGTCCAGTCCAGGCAGCGACCTGGCCATGTACAACCTGTGGCTGGATGCGCAGGCGAAGGGTAGCCTGACCAAAACCGGCGCACGCCTTGGCCCGGACCTCCTGCGCATCATCCAGGCCAATGCCCTGCTGGGCTACGGCGTTGCTGGCATCAGCGCTCCGGGCTACGGCAACCTCACGCTGCTCGGCATCCAGGAGCATACGCAGCTGGCCCAGCGCATGGTCGCCCGCACAGGCACACTGCTGACCTCGGTTCCCAGCGGCAGCCGCCAAATCCTGGTGTCTACCTCTGGCGTAAACCGCGCCATCGACAGCAGCACCTTCTTCACGCAATCCCTCGGCAACACAGTACCGGGTATCGCGTCGCACATCGCCCTGACACCTGCGCTGACGGCATACCCCATCAGCAAGCCAGCAGCCCAGCCCGCTGGCGTCAACCGCTTTCAGCTCTACTTCCACAAGCTCAACGCCAAGACCGACCTGCCCGCCAGCACGGACCCGTACTATCCCACCTATCAAAGCAGCCTGCAGTATCAAAGTTTCCTGGCGTCTGACAGCATCCAGATCGGCAAGATCAACGGCATCACCTACAGCTCGTCCGCTTATGCCGCCGCACACGCCGTGCTGTACACGCTGTTCACCAAACCCTTTGTCGATGCGCTGGATGCCGGCACCACCAGCTACCTGAACACGGGCAGCTACACCTTCACGTCCAGCGACGGCAAGTTCACCACCACCATCAATGGCGACGGGACCACCACCCTCAAGAATTCAGTGGATGCAGCGAACGCCCTCTACGCCGTGTACCAGATCACGCCCGCCATGGTGAACGAGGTGCCGATCAACATGGGCAAGTACTTCCCGGCAGGCACGCTGCCCACGTTCAATTACATCTCCGACGCCGCTGACTTCTACCAGAAGGGCCCGTCGTACACAGAGAGCGCGGGCGTCACCTACCAGATGAGCCAATCCCTGCTCGATGATTTCTTCAGTGAGGGTGACGCCATTGCCGCTGGTAATCTCCAGCACGCGGCCAAGCTGCGCTTTACCCACGCAGAGATCATGATCCCGTTCCAGGAAAAGCTGGGCATCCCGAGCGCCTCGCAATCCGTGCCCATGGCGCAGACCTATACCTTCGACAACAATCCGTGGCGTGGCGAGATCAACGGGGAGTTGGCAGCCAACATTCAGTGGGACTTCTACACAGACGGCGCTACGATCCTGGTCAAGATGCTGTTTAACGAGAAGGAAACCGACTTTCCCACGGCGTGCGAAGCTGCGCGCAACTCCGCTGGCAGCCACTTCTATCGCTACGTCGGCATCAAGACCTGCTACAGCCACTAACGCGCACTCTGCATTCTTGAAGGGACACATCATGACATCACGCCACCTACTCACGCTGGTCTCTGGGCTGGCACTCTGCGGGACGGCTGCAGCCGCGCCCTTCAACCTTGTCACTAACGGCAGCTTTGAACAGGGCGCCCTCGGCATCGGCAGTTTTCAGGGTTGGCAGACCACGCTGGGCGATAGCAGCACCTTTGTCGACAGCAGCGGCCAAACCGGTACAAACTACGGCCAGGCCACTGACGGCAAATGGGCCGCATACTTCGGCTCTACTGCGGCGGACGGTGGCGCATCCATTGCGCAAACCCTTTCGACCACGGCGGGCCAGCTGTACACGTTGGCATTCGATCTGGCCAATGACAATGGCGGCTTTGCAGTTAGCAACGCCTTCACTGCATACCTTGGCGGCACGCCCGTCTACTCCGTGACAAACCTGGGCAATCAGAATTTTGTGCACCAACAGATTGCGTTTCAGGCGACCTCAGCGACCACCACTCTGCGCTTTGCCGCCTTTAACGACCAGAGCTATGCGGAACTGGACAACGTCAGTGTGGTGGTGTCGACACCCGAGCCCTCGACGTTTGTGTTGCTTGGCACGGGCCTGCTAGGCGTTGTGGGCACAATCCGACGCAGCGTTCGCTAGCGTTCGCAATACGCTATTGATCGGCTGCATCGGACTGTGTTAGTCATGATCCGCCTGAAGACCGATCGCCTTTTGCATGGGTGCGATCTCCGGCGCGGACATGAAGTTCTTCCAGATAAGGCCAGAGCGACCGTTCTCGATCATGACCACCTGTGGTGCCTGATTTAGCCCCATGTTGGTGCTCGAATACCAGTTGTCCTGCTCATTGAACGCATCGCGAAAGCCGTAGATGCTCCACAGGTGCTGGCCCAGATCGCGATACCAGTGGCGGATGGCTAACAGCGAGGCCTCCGGCGTGTAGCAATAACTGCTGACCGCGCCGGTAGGTGCGATGGTGCCATCGTCTTCGTTGAAGGGCTTGTACTCATGGTAGCGGTCGTCCGGTCCGTCCACCGCGGTCAGCCCCCAGCTGTTGGCAGCGTAGCCTTTAAAGTGCCCAGGGTTGTTCACGGAGTACGCCTGGCTCATGAGGGCTTCATTGCGGTTGTTGCGGAAGTAATTGGTGAAGCGGTCGCGCACGCCGCGCGGATCGTAGCCCATATAGCTGTATTGTGTAAAGAAGAGCGGCCCTGGCGTACCCGGCAGATAGCCCTGTTCCAGCGGAATGCCGAAGTATGTCTCTTTGATGCCGTACTGCCCGTGCGAACCCGGCCCCTGGCGCGTGTAGCCCGTGCTGTACAGCGACGCCGGCACCGGGTGCGTGGGTGAGGCAATGGCGAGCAGGTACGTAATCATGACCTCGTTCCAGCCCTCCAGCCGGTTGGCAATGTGAAAGGCGTAGTGCGGCGACCAGTGCCAGTACAGCGCGTCGTGCTGTGGCGTGGCACGGAACCAGTCCCACTCCACACCACGCCACTGCCGGTTAATGAGGTCGCGCAGTTCTCGTTCCTGCGGGGTGTCTGCACGAAAGTACTGCCGGGCGGTCAGCAGGCCCTGCAACATGAACGAGGTTTCCACCAGGTCAGCACCGTCGTCGTAGATGCCGAACAGTGAGACCGTCTTGCCGGTGCGGCCATCTAGAAAGTGCGGCCATGCACCGTGATACTTGTCTGCTGCATCCAGGAAGCGGACGATGCGCAGCATGCGCTCTACGCCCTGCTCTCGCGTGATGAAGCCGCGGTCCACGGCAACCACTAATGCCATGACTCCGAAGCCGCTGGCACCCATGGCCACCATGTGGTCCGGTCCCGGTTGTGATTCCAATGCCATGCCGCTGTTGGGCTCCGCGCCATCCCAGTAGTAGCGAAAGCTGGCACGCTGCACCATGGTCAGCAACTCCTCGTCCGTCATGCTGTGGGTGCGAGCGGTAGCAGCGGTGCTGCGTTGCGACTCGTGCATCTCTCCGTCGCGCGCGGCCACCTGGTAGCTGGCCTCCTGGTCTGGCGCGCCCAGCCAGTCCGTAAAGCGGTGTACGCCGTAGCGCTGCACGCCCACCTGACGAAAGGACTCGCCATGCTGGGAGCGGTAGATGACGTATTCCGCGGTGGAGGCATCTTCCGCGGCTTGCCACTCAAGATCGACGTGGCGCTCGAAACCTGTGGCAGTGAGCGCCGCCGGTGCGGAAAGCGCGTGTTGTGCCGTACTGTCGGTATCGACTCGCACCTCGTCCAGTAGCAGCGTGTGCGCGTGGGCATCTGCCGCGCTTTGACTGAAGATCACCTGATCCAGACGCAACGATTGGAAGGGCCGCAGCGAGGCCGACGGAAGCGCACGCAGGTCCACGGCAATGCGTACCCAGGTTTGTGCGGGAATGTCGCGTGTAAAGCGCTGGAGCGGCGTCGCTGTCGTGTGTCCACCTTGATCGTCGGCCAACGCGATGGAGGGCATATCTGCAGCGCGGATGGTCTCTGGCGTCCAGACCCAGAACGCAAGCGTGTCACCCTGCCAGGCAGGGTCTGCGTTGCGCCAGTGGACCGCCTGCACGGTAGCGTCCCACCCGCCATTCGCATTCGAAGCCCAGGAAAGTTCCAGCGCATTTGGCCCACTCTTAAAGTGTGCAGACTGCAACGGAATGCGGTCGTGCAGCAGCTTGAGCGTGCTGGGCGCGGAGATGTTGCCGCGGCTGTACGGGTAGTAGTCCGAGGAGGGGCTGCCCGCAAAGAACGTGTGGTTCGCAAAGCGGTCGAAGGCCTGCGCTTGTGCCCGCAGCCCGCCGATGTGCAGGCAGGCTGCGCAGGCTACGAGCACGGCAATCAGGTGGGTACGGCTGGTGCTCATAATAGTTCTCTAGGGTTTCTGCAGCAGGACCACGACGAGTCCGTATGCAGGCACAGTCAGGCGCAAGTGGCCGTCCTGCAGTGTCATTGTTTCTGGCTGTGTAAGGGCACCGGCCTGCTTTAGCGTGGCGATTTGCGCGCGGCTCAACGAGCCCTGTGGCCTGCCCATGCTGTCGAATGCGGCAAGCGCGTTGCCGTGCGTTGGGTCCACGCGCCATACCTGCGCCGTTGCGTTCGTTGCAACGTGCTGCAGCTTGAGGTCGAAGGTGCGATCCGGTCCGGGTGCTCCAGTGGGCGCGGTGTACTGCGCGCCTTCGCCGCTGGGTGGAGCATAATTCCAGAATGCAAGGGCCAGCGCACCGGTACTGTCCTTCGTTGCCAGCGCCGACTCCGACGCAACTGCAAGACGCTCCGTCCCCAACTTATGCAGGACGGCGAACGCGTTAAACGATGCCTTCGGGATGCCGTCCGCGGCCATCAGTCCAAAGCCGCCGTAGAAGGGCGTGCGAACCACGCCCTGTTCCTCAAACACGTCGCTGAACGACCAGTACGCCATCTTCTGCACGATGCCGTCGCACTGGCGAATGGTGTTGGCCAGCCACGGACCCATGTAGGGCGAGTCGGTCACGTTCGGCTCGTTGGCGTAGCTGGCGTTGTACTCCGAAAAGTACAGCGGCAACTTCGGCAGGGCGGACGCCGCGATCTGATCGTGCACCTTCTTCACAGAACGGTAGACCATGGTGCTGCGCGGGATGCTCTCATTTGTGCCAAACACGTCTTTCGCCAGGTCATTGGCGTACACATGCGTGCTCACAAAGTCGACCGGCACGTTATTCGCATGGACGTGCTGTAAAAAGTCGGTGACCCATGCCGCCTGCGCCGTTGCCGGTCCGCCGATGCGCAGGCGCGGCGAGACTGCTTTCACCGCACGCGCGGTATGGTCGTATAGCTCCCAGTACGTGGCCTGCTTCGGCGATCCGCCCCAGAAGTCAAGGTTGGGCTCGTTCCACACCTCGAAGTTCCACTGGGCCACTTCGTCCAGGCCGTAACGATCCACCAGGTGCTGCGCAAAAGCGGTAATCATGGCGTCCCACTTCGCGTAGTCCTGTGGTGGCGAGACGACGGGCTTGTACCAGAAGGGCTGCGTTAGGTTGGGATCCGCGGCCAGCTTGCGCGGCATAAAACTCAGTTCCACAAACGGCCGTACGCCGCGGTCCAGCAAGCCGTCGTAAATCTGGTCGACGTAGCTGAAGTTGTAGGTGGAGGCGTCGTTCGCCTTCTCTGCCGCAAGCCCGGGATTTTTAGTCATGCGGTCCGGGTCGTACAAACCCACCTCGTCCATCAGGATGCCGTGAAAGCGCACCGACTCGAACCCGGTAGCCTGCTTAACCTTTTCCAGGTCCTGCCGGTAGCTGTCGCGCAGCGCGAGGATCGCGCGGCCCGAGCCAAAGGTCTGCTCCCACATGTGGGGAAAGGGCGTCGTCTTCGCGTTTGCGTCGATCGTGATGCGCTCCTGCGCCTGCAGCAGGGTCGTTGCAGACACAGCAATAGTCACAGCCGCAAGCAGCACGAGCATGCGAGAAAAGGACGATGTGGCGACGAGCTTCATGAACTGTCCTCAGGCAACAATGCGTAGATGTGCAAAAGAAAGGAGAGTGCCCACGGTGGCGCACTCTCCCTGGTGGTACTGCGCATCGTTAAAAACTAATGCGCGCCTGCATCTGCACCTGGCGGCCAGCAAGGCCCGCGGTGGAGATGCCGAAGTTTGGATTGGTGCTGACAGCGCCATTGGTCACGGTCTGCACCTGGCTGTTGATGTTGGAGCTCAGGTTCGTAATGTTGAGGACGTTGAAGGCGTCGACGCGGAACTCCAGCCCGGTGCGCTCACCCAGGTAGCGGTTCGGAATGCCGAACGCCTTGGTGACCGTAGCATCTAGATCACGATAGCGTGGCCCGGTAAAGCTATTGCGCGCGAGGCCTGGCAGCGGGAAGAAGCGGATCGGGTTGGGGAAGGCGGACGAACTGTTAGCAATGGTGGTCTGGTCGTACACCGAGAAGTAGTTCTGCGGTCCGCCCTGGAAGTTACGGCTAGGCGAGTTTGCCGACATAAACGAAGCATTGCTGTAATCGTGCCCTGCGTTGCCAAAGTAGCCAGTGGGTCGCAATGTGCCATAACCACTGCCCGTGTAGAACGCATTCACGCCGTAGTTGGCGGTCGGCGTCCATGGAAAGCCGGAGTGCAAGTTAAAGATGCCGCTGATGTTGAAGCCATTGAGCAGCACCTTGGCAAAGTTGTTGGCACCGTAATAGAACTTTGGCGCGTACAGGCCGTAGATCTTGAACGCCTGGCCCACGTTGAAGTCCGAACGGCCACGCACCAGGTCAGGCCGGTACGAGTACGGATCTTCGGTGTACGGGCCGGAGTTGTCATCCATGCTCTTGGCCCAGGTGTAGCTGGCGTCCACGGAGAAGTTGTGAGCGTAGTTGTGCTTCAGGTCGAGTACCAGCGAGTTGAAGTTAGATCCACCATTGTCGCCGTAGATGTCGATCAGAGACGACTTCGTGTTGAAGGCCTGGCCGAGATACTGACCACGCGTGTACGCGTTCTGATGGAAGATGAGGTGGTGCGCGGAGCTGCCCTGGTAGATGGCCGTCGCGACCATCTGATGACCCAGGTCACCCTCCACCTGCAGCGAGTAGTGATTCACCTGCTGTGTCTTTAAGTGGTTGGGCACGATGGTCAACTGAAAGCCGCTTGTGGTGGGCAGGCCGTTGGCACCGTAGGCCGTAATGGTGTTGGTATTTGCCGCATAGCCGAACAGCGAGCCGGAATCCGCCGGGATGTTGTATTGGATACGCGAGTCAGCCGCCGTAGGGGTGCTGTTGTTAAAGGTGGGCGAGACCGAGTCGTTCGGGCTGTTCGACTGGTTAGCCGAAATCGCAATCTCTTCCTGGTTGTAGCTCAACCCGTACCCACCGCGAACCACAAAGCGTCGATTGAACATGTCAGGGTTGTACGCAAAGCCAAACTGAGGCCCCACGTTGCCCTTTTGTGGCACCCAGGAATTACCGCCACGCACCAGTTGCAATCCGGTATATGTGGCTGCACCAGAGCCGAGCACAACATGCGACAAATTGTTCTGCTTGGAGTAGAGCGAGTCGAAGTAGTTGTAACGGACACCCATGTTCAATGTCAGGTTCCGACTCGCCTTCCAGTCGTCCTGCACAAAGCCACCAGTGATCCACTCGCGCATGTCATACCGGTTGCTGAACGGTACACCGGTAAAGCGGTTGAACTGGCCGCTCTCGTTGTAGGGTGCGTCATTCAAAAAGTTCCACACGTTGTAGAAGTTGAAACTCGGTCGCGCCGCATAGACCGGGTCTTGCAGGTAGTGCAACTGCGTAGCATCGCCACCGAAGCGAATGCTGTGATTGCCAATGATCTTGGTCGCAACATCCTTGTAGCCGTACGTCCATTGATTCAAATGACTGGGTCCGCTGGCACCAAAGTACTGCACGTCAGTACCTGTGCCGCCCGGCGTGTTGATTGAATCCTGTGGCAGACCGAACGGTGCCTGCGGATTATCCGTGACCTCGTTCCAGCGCCAGCCTGAGGCGTTAGCGCGTGCCTCGTTTAAGAATGACGACGAGAACGTGTGATTCCACACCAGCGTTACTGCTTCGTTCACCTGGTTGTGGTGCCACTGGTTATATCCGCGCGCGGGGCCATTGATGTAGTTATGCGTGAGCGGCACCCAATAAATAGTGAAACTCAGGTGATCCTTGTGGGTGGCATCGCCATCCAGCCGCCCGTTGTACTGCGTTGACGTTTGCGTATCTGGCGTCGAGGTTTGGTACAGAGCGATGTCTGGCACACCATCCAGACCAGAGCCGGTACCCGGGTTTGAGTTCGAAATGTAGGTTGGATCCTGCGTGCCGCGCGCTGTTTTCAGGGGTGAACCAATGTCGATGCCACCACTCACCGTACGGCAGTTGACACCTTCTGTCAGGCCAGCAGTGGCGCACGTGGAGTTGAGCTGGGTAGCACCTACAAGCCCGTGATTGGCAAAATTGGTGTACTTGTTCGCAATGGTGCTGTTTGCCGCGGCAGTGTCAAATTGTGGTGTTTCGTACCAGTGATTCGCCGTTGTGTTGGAACCGCTGCGGATGGTTTCATAAGCAAAGAAGGCAAAGATGCGGTCCTTAAGAATAGGACCGCCGACACTGCCACCTATGTCGTTGTCGCGCGTCGTGTCACGCACCAGGCCATGTGCAGCTGCCCGATTTACATTGGTGTTGGCGACGCCCGGCCCAAGCGTGAATGGTAGTAAGGAGTTCGGGCCGTTGTACCGGTTGAACGCGTTCAGGCCAGGACGGTCTACGCGAAAGAACGCGCTGCCATGAAAGCTGTTGGTACCCGCTTTGGTTGTGATCTCCACGTTGGCACCACTGAAACGACCAAACTCGGCGTCGTAGCCGTTGCTGGTGATCTTGACGGCGTCAACTGAATCCCGGTTTGGCGTGATGATGCTGGTGCCGCCCCATACGGCAGAGGTCGTGCTGATGCCGTTGATGCTAATGGCATTCGTCTCGTACTGGCCACCGTTTGAGAGCACCTGCGGGCCATTCTCCGTTGAGAACGAGCCCTGGCCCGCTCCCGAGCCGCCAGGACCCTGCGAACCGGGCAGGCTATTGGTGCCGCCATTTGAACTGCGCTGACCGTCGCCAAAGGCACCCGGCGTCAGTTGCAATAGTTGCAATACGTCGCCACCCGCTGTGGGCAGGTGTTGAATTTCGTTGGACGAGATGGTGCCAGAGATCGAACCGGTCGTCGTCTCCAGTGGCGACACCGTGTCGGCATTCACCTCGACTACGGTGCTGCTGGCGCTAATAGCCAGCTGCACGTTCACGTTGTTCGCTTGCTCTGGCGTGATGGAGAGGTCGTTAATCGTCTTGGTAGAAAAGCCGCTCATCGCCGTGGTGAGCGTAAAGGTGTCGGGCGGCAGGGCGTTGAAGTTATAGGTGCCCGCGCCGTTGGTGGTCGATTGCAGCGACTTACCGGTCTGCTTGTCGACCAGGGTGACCTGTGCGCCCGGGATGACGGCTCCGGTGCTATCCGTCACGGTGCCGGTAATGGAGGCACGAAATTGCGCGTGGGCGACGGGTGCAAGCGCGGTGACTGCGGCGGATGCTAGCAGGACGGCACGGGTGGTGGAGAACAGACCCTTTCTGAGGAAGGGGTGGTAGGAATGAAACATACAGCCTCCGAGACCCGGTATTGATCTGGCGTAGCGCGATGAGAGCGCTGCTTAGGCAAACCTTTAACTGGGCAACCGAGAGTGTGCGCCTCAGCAAAAAGCTCTGTCAAGGAGTTGGCGTGTGCTGCGCTAAGATGGCAATGTTCCATGTCTTCAGCCAGCGAACCGCCCGTGCCAAGCCGCACGCACAGCAGGACAGCCTCCCTTCGAACGCTCTCAGAGCACCTCGGATTGTCTATGGCTGCCATTTCACGCGTGCTCAGTGGCTCGCCGACGGCGCGCTCCATCCCTGCCGCCACTCAGGAACGCATCTTTGCCGCGGCACAGCAATTGAACTACCGGCCAAACCTGTTGGCGCGATCCTTGCGCCAGGGGCGCTCCACAAGCGTCGGGGTCATCATTCCAGAAATCTCCGAGGGGTATGCCACGCCCATCCTGGCCGGGATCGAGGAAACGCTGTCAGCGGCAGGGTACATCCTGGTAATGCTCACACACCATCACCGGGCGGAGGTGCTGGCACGGGCTCAGCAGATCTTTGCAGAACGCGCGGTAGACGCCATCATTGCCGTGGATACAGCCCTGCCCTTCGTTGGGCCAATTCCGACCGTTACAGTCTCCTGTCCAGACTCTCGTCCGAACGTCACCAACATCGTCCTCAATCATGACCGTGCGGCAGAACTCGCGCTCCACCATCTCTACGCGCTGGGGCACCGGGAGATCGCCATCATCAAAGGGCAGCCCTTCAGTTCTGAAACAGAGGTCCGATGGAACGCCATCGAGCGCGCCGCAGCCTGCTTTGGCATCGCTCTCAGGCCCAACCAGGTCGTGCAATTGGAAGAGGATCTACCAACCAGCGAACCGGGCTATCGCGCCACGCGCAAGCTCCTCGATCAGGCACGAGACTTCTCAGCACTGTTTGCGTTCAATGATGTTTCTGCCATCGGGGCCGTCATGGCCTTGCACGACGCCGGTTTGCGCGTGCCAAACGATGTGTCTGTGCTGGGCTTTGATGACATCGCATTTGCAGGCGTACACCGACCGGCCTTGACGACGATCCGGCAGCCCTTGCACGAGATGGGGGTGCTTGCCGCCACTACCGTTCTCAAGCAGCTGGGCGGCATTCCCGACCTGCGGTCAGGAACTCAACGCATGATCGTTGAGCCAGAGCTTATCGTTCGCTCATCGACGCTCAAGCGTTAAACCTGCCATTTCGATCAGCTCCCGCCAACTGAATGCATCACGTCGTCCTCGGCACAGTGCACTCCACGTGCAGACCTGCCTTCCTGACAAACTAGAGCGTGGCCAATTGAAAACGATCCTGACTGGAAGGCTGGCTCACCTGCTCATAGAACAATCCAAAAGAGTGGTAGGCACGTCCGGATTCGAACCGGAGACCTCTACCGTGTCAAGGTAGCGCTCTAACCAACTGAGCTACGCGCCTGCGCCCGGCATTCAGCGGATGAATGCGGCAACGGTTCCAGTGTACGTCGTAGTCTGCGGAGGGGCAAACGGGGCAGCGCCCTGGTTCATGCGCGCGAGCCAACTGCCAGAGTTCGGCACTGGCCGGCTTGGCTACACTATCAGTAGTCGTTTTCCGACGCCTTGTACGCCATGACGCTGTTGCGACAGTTCCGCGCCCTGCCAAACCTTCTGACGCTTCTGCGCCTCCTGTCAATACCTCTGCTGATCGTTGCCATTCTGCGGCGGCATGAAGAGGTGGCCCTGCTGATTTTCGTGGTTGCCGGTGCCACCGATGCGGTGGATGGCAGGTTGGCGCGCCGCCTAAACCAGAGCACCCGACTGGGACAGTACCTGGACCCCATCGCAGACAAGCTGATGCTGTCGGCACTCTTTCTCGTAACTACCTCTGTCGGCCTGGTGCCGCTCTACGTCACGGTGCTGGTCTTTGCGCGCGACCTTGGCATCCTGCTCATCAGCATTCTGCTGTTCTTTACCGGCACCATGCGCAATTTCAAGCCCAGCGTCATCGGCAAGGCAAACACCCTGCTGCAGATTTTTACCATGCTGCTGGTGCTGATCACCGCCATTCGTGACACAACCTCGCTGGCAGCCCTGCGGCACGTCATGCTGGTCCTGATTGCGTGGCTTGCACCACTTTCTGCAGCGCAGTACGCCTGGGTGGTGCTCCATCGTATCGCCAGGGAGCCACTCCAGTCGCTCTAAAGACTGCACCACTCATGGTGCAACGACCGGCAAGCGTGCGCTTTCTTTAAGAAACATTCTCAAACAACCGTCTCTTGCCATTGCAAGTGACTGCTTGCACGCCTAGACTTAAGCTGTTGAGAAAGCGGCTGTTTCTCACCGATACCCATGCTGCGGTTGACTAAAAAAGCGGATTACGGCCTTATGGCGCTGAAGTATCTGGCGGAGCAGGCTGCTGCCACCGGCAGAACCGGTGCGGCCAGCGCACAGTCAGCCAAGGACATTGCAGACGCGTACCACATACCACCGCACCTGCTGGCAAAGATTCTGCAGACACTGACCAGGCAGGGCATCCTGATTTCCCATGCCGGCACCAATGGCGGCTATGCCCTGGCTCGGTCTGCCACTGACATCAACGCCTTTGACGTAATCCGCGCAATCGATGGACCGCTGTTCATCACCAGCTGCATCACCATTCACGGCACCTGCGACCTGGCGGGCCACTGCACCATCAAAGAACCATTGCGCAAGGTCAACGAAAGCATCAAGGACCTGCTTAGCGGTATTGTCATCGCCGACCTGGTGGAGCCGATTGACCCCGACGCCATACCGGTCGCCGGTGGCCTGGTATCCATTGCCCTATAGCCACACCGCCGCACCAGAGATGAGACACACGCTGCACGTTTCGCCCACGCACCACGGAGAACAAGCACTATGAGCCTTGCCGCTGAAATCGAACTTCTGCAGACCACGCCCGTCCACACCGGCGTCCAGCTGCCCATCTACATGGATAACCACGCCACCACCGCGCTGGATCCACGCGTGCTGGAAGCCATGCTGCCCTATATGACGAAGATCTATGGCAATGCCGCCAGCCGCAACCATGCCTTTGGCTGGGAGGCGGAGCAGGGTGTCGAGAAGGCGCGCGAGCAGATTGCCAAGCTGATCAATGCCACGCCCAAAGAGATCATCTTTACCAGTGGCGCAACCGAGGGCAACAACCTCGCCATCAAGGGTGTCGCGGAGATGTACCGCGAAAAAGGCAACCACATCATCACCCAGGTGACTGAGCACAAGGCCGTGCTGGACACCTGCAAGCGCCTGGAAAAGAACGGCTACCGCGTGACCTACCTGCCCGTGCAGGCGGACGGCTTGGTTTCGGTCGCTGACATTGAAGCAGCGATCACGCCGGAGACCATCCTGGTAACGATCATGTACGCCAATAACGAGATCGGTGTGGTGAACCCGGTCGCGGCTATCGGCAAGCTGTGCCATGCGAAAGGCGTGCTATTCCACACGGATGCAGTGCAGGCCGCAGGCAAAATCCCGATCGACGTGCAGGCCAACAACATCGACCTGCTGTCGCTGACCGGCCACAAGCTGTATGGCCCGAAGGGTGCGGGCGCGCTCTATGTACGTCGCCGCAACCCCCGCGTGCAGCTGAATGCACAGATCGACGGCGGCGGCCACGAGCGTGGCATGCGTTCCGGCACGCTGAATGTCCCCGGCATCGTTGGCCTTGGCGCGGCATGTGAGATTGCCATGAATGAGATGGCTTCCGAAACTACGCGTCTGACCGGCCTGCGTGATTACATGCGCCACAAGCTGGAGAATGCGCTGGATTACATCGCTGTCAACGGCAACATGGAGCATCACCTGCCCGGCAACCTGAACATGAGCTTTGTCTACGTCGAGGGCGAGAGCCTCCTGATGGGCATCAACGACATCGCCGTGTCGTCCGGTTCGGCCTGCACCAGCGCCACGCTTGAACCCAGCTACGTGCTCAAGGCGCTGGGCCTTGGTGACGACGTGGCCCACAGCTCCATCCGCTTCGGGCTTGGCCGCTTCAACACCAAGGAAGAAGTGGATTACGTGGCTGACAAAATGATTGACACGGTGCTGAAACTGCGTGAGCTGAGCCCGCTGTACGAGATGGTCAAGGAAGGCATCGACCTGACCAAGATCGAGTGGACCGCCCACTAAGCTTCGCTGTCAAAGGAGCCGGCAAGTCTTTACTAGACCGGCAAGCATCCAAATAGTACGTTTCGCGCTCGACAGGAGACAGGAACATGGCATACAGCGACAAGGTTGTTGATCACTACGAAAATCCTCGCAACGTGGGTACGCTCGACAAGAGCAGTGCAGAGGTAGGCACGGGCCTGGTGGGCGCACCGGAATGTGGCGACGTGATGCGTCTCCAGATCAAGGTTAATCCCACCACGCAGGTCATTGAAGACGCAAAGTTCAAGACATTCGGCTGCGGTTCAGCAATTGCATCGTCGTCACTTGCCACTGAATGGGTCAAGGGCAAGACGGTGGCCGAGGCGCTCAGCATCTCCAACACAGAGATTGTGAAGGAACTAGCACTGCCGCCGGTCAAAATTCACTGCTCGGTGTTGGCAGAAGATGCTATTCGCGCCGCCATTGGTGATTGGAAGAAGAAGAACAACGTGGCCGAGGCAGAGCCCGCACTGGCTGGCGCTTCCGCCTAAGCTAGCAGTTGTGCTCTTGACGACCAGCCCTGACGACTCGCTCGATCGGGGCTTTCGTCCTGCTTGGTAGAAAGAGGAATCATGACCGTAGTAGGCATCGCAACAGGCACCAGCAGCGAGATGAGCGCGCCAGCGCCGCAGGCTGGTGCCGCACCCGTCTACTCCAGCCCCATCGCTGCGCCCGTGTCTGCCCCCGCTGACAACGCCAAGGCACAGAACATCCAGGTGACAGAAAAGGCGCTAAAACGTATCCGCTCGGCGATGGCAAAGGAAAATGTCAACGGCGAGCAGGGCGGCCTGCGGGTGGGTATTACTGGCGGCGGTTGCAGTGGCCTCAGCTACAACATTCGCTTCGACACACAACCCCGCGAGCGTGACCGTGTGTACGTGTACAACCAGAACGGCGACAAGGTACAGATCTTTGTCGATCCCAAAAGCTTTCTGTACCTCAGCGGCATGACGCTCGATTTCGAAGAAACGCTGATGCGGCAAGGCTTCAACTTCATCAATCCGCACAGTACTAAGAGTTGCGGCTGCGGTTCGTCATTCTCCGCGTAGGCGCTGGCATGCCTGAGACTGCCGCCACCTGCGCCGCAGCGGAGCCGCGATTTACGCGAATCTTGCGGCTGTTCGGGATTGCCCTTTTGACCATTCTGAGCGCAACGCTGGCTGCATCTACGCTTTTCGTCATCGAAGCGCCAAATGTTGCGACGTTTCTCCGGCTTGCCGCGTTCGTAGCTGCGCTTGGCATGCTCACCGGCAGCGTGGCTGCGTTCTGGTGGCAGGATGCCGCACTTCGAAGGGTAGAGTGGGCGGCTTACCTTGGCATTGCCCTCTTATTCGCAGAGCAGTTCATCACCAAGCCAGGTCTTGGTCCATCTCATTCCGTCGCTGGAGTCTTCGGGTTGCTTATAGCGGCGGTCGTGCTTGCGCGGATCAGCCGACGCCAGGACGTACCTGCCTGCAACTGCGGCTAAACAGTTCGCGAGCGCCTACGTACTCGCATCCAAGACGCATGACCTATTTTGAAGTGTTCGGGTTGCCACCCAAGCTGCAACTCGACACAGCGGCGTTGGAGAAGAGCTTCTACCGCTTATCACGCGAGTTCCACCCGGATCGCTTCGCCTCAAAGCCAGCCGAGGAGCAGGCCGCAGCGACCGAGAAGTCATCCCTGCTGAACGATGCGTACCGCACCCTGCGCGACCCCATCCGTCGCACAGAGTACCTGCTGGAAACCGAAGGCGTGGAATTGGAAGAGCAGTCAGTGAAGGCCACCGAGTCTGCCCGCGCCACTGGCGAGCAGAAGAAGCAGATTGTGCCACCAGACCTGCTGGAAGAAGCCTTTGAGCTGAACATGCAGCTGGAAGAGATGAAGATGGCCAAGGCGGGCGCCGACAACGACCCTCAACTTCGCAAGGACCTGGAAGCCGCAAAGGCGAACTTCACCGGCCTGCTGGAGGCCAGCCAAAAGCAGCTGGAGGCCGAGTGGACCAGCTGGGATGCAGCCGTCGACAGCGGTGACGATGGCGCAAAAGATGCGGCCAAGGATGAAATGCTGGCACTACTGAATCGGCGCTCGTACCTGCGGAATCTGGTACGGGACGTGAACGCAGCACTCGAGTAACGGGGAGCACATGAACATCGCAGACAGCACCATTCTGATTACCGGCGGCGGCTCAGGCATCGGCCGCGCCCTGGCCGAGGCGTTCCACCGGGCGGGCAGCACGGTCATCATTGCGGGCCGCCGCCGCGAACTGCTGGACGAGGTGGTCGCCGCCAACCCCGGCATGGCCGCCGAGACCTTGAACGTGGACAACGCAGACGCGGTGCAGAGCTTTGCGGCAGACCTCCTCCGGAAGTATCCGACGGTGAACGCGGTGATGCACAACGCGGGCATTATGCGCGAGGAAGACCTGAGGGCAGGCGACCCAGCCACTGCGGAAGCGACCGTCGAGACCAATCTGCTGGGGCCCATCCGGCTGAACAGTGCCCTGCTGCCGCACCTGTTGCAGCAGCCCGCGGCCACCGTGCTCACCGTGACCTCCGGCCTGGCCTTTGTGCCGTTGTCGCTGACACCCACGTACTGCGCCACCAAGGCTGCCATGCATTCCTACTCGCAGTCACTGCGGTACCAGTTGCAGGGCACCAGAGTGCAGGTGATTGAGATTGTGCCGCCCTATGTGCAAACCGAGCTGATGGGGGACCGCCAGAAAACGGACCCGAATGCCATGCCTCTGGACGAGTACATCTCGGAGACCTTTGGTATTTTGCAGAAAGAGCCGGACGCGGCAGAGGTCTTGGTGGAACGCGTTAAATCGCGGCGCTTTGCCGAAGCGCGAGGCGAATACGACAGCTTCTACCAAAAAATGAACGAGGAAACCATCAAGAGCCGTAAGGCTCGGCAGCCGTAGCTCATTCGGCGGGTATCGTCTGAGCTTCAGCCCACGGACTGTACTCGCCGAACGACCAGATGTGGCCGTCCACGTCGCGCACGGCGAACGCTTTGCCGCCATAGCTCATGGTTCGCAGCGGCATTAGCACCTCAACACCCGCTGCCTGCGCACGCTGCCATGCCGGCGTGCAGTTTGGCACAATCAGGTAGACGCCACCCGTGGATGTGCCGCCCAACTCGCGCGGCAGGGCGTTCCACGCCGCAGCCTCCGGGTTGCGCCCTGCGGTTCCCAGCATCACCAT
>CALMOM010000190.1:0-4023 GCA_937873305.1 uncultured Terriglobus sp. | reverse complement strand
TGCTCCACCACGCCATCCGCGCCACGGTAGACCGCATGTTCGCGAAAGCCAAGCGCGGACGTGAGCCATGCGATTCCCGCATTGGCATCGCTGTAGAGAACACTTGGAATCACAGCGACCCGACCGTTGAGAGTTGACATGCGCGGAAGTGTACGCCCACCGCCGCGACGCTGACACTCCTGTTCTGTGAACATACGTTCAGTGGGTCCACAGGCCTTGCGGACGGGCAGTTCGCAGCGAGTGAGGCAAGGGTGCATCCAATGCGCAAAGGGCGAAAACAGCTTATGGCAGAACAGAATCGCGTTGTCGGAATCGATCTTGGCACCACCAACTCGCTGGTGGCATTTCTTCAGAATGGCAAGCCGGTGGTCATCCCTGGCGAGGACGGCTCCTCCCTGGTGCCCTCCGTCGTCGCCGTCACAGGCGCGCAGACAACTGTTGGCAACGGCGCTCGCACAACGCTGCTGCAGCAGCCGGGCAATGCCGTGTACAGCGCCAAGCGGTTGATGGGCCGCGGCATCGACGATGTGCGCGACGAGCTTGCGCTCTTTCCATTCAAGATCGACGACGACCAAAAGTCCGACGAGGTGCTGCGCCTGCACGTGGGCGACCAGGTGCTGACGCCACCACAGATTTCCGCGCTGGTGCTGGGCCAGCTCAAGCGGAACGCGGAGCGGTACTTCGGCCAGCCGGTCACGCGCGCCGTCATTACCGTGCCCGCTTACTTCAACGATGCGCAGCGCCAAGCCACCAAGGATGCGGGGCGTATCGCCGGACTTGACGTTTTGCGGCTGGTGAACGAGCCCACCGCGGCGGCGCTGGCCTACGGCCTGGACCGCGAGAAGGAGGGCACCGTCGCCGTGTACGACTTTGGCGGCGGCACCTTCGACGTGTCGATTCTCAAGCTGCACGACGGCATCTTCGAGGTCATCAGCACCAACGGCGACACGCACCTAGGCGGCGACGACATCGACAACCTGCTCATGCACATCGCGCTCGACGAGATTGCAAACGAGCTCGGGTTGCAGGCTACGCCAGAGATTGTGCAGGCCGTGCGCAAAGCCGTCATCGACGTGAAGATCGAGCTGTCCTCCGCGGATTCCGCACGCTTCAACCTGAGCCTGCCGGACGACAAGCGCTACCAGCGCGAAATCACGCGCGAGCAGTTTGAGCAGCTAATCGCCTCCGTGATCGCGCGCACCGCCGCACCCGCAAAGCAGGCCATCAAGGATGCGGACATCGCTCCAGAGCAGATTGATGAAGTCGTGCTGGTGGGTGGCTCCACGCGCATTCCCGCCGTGCGCAGGTTGGTGGATGAGATCTTTGGCTTGTCCGCGCGCGGCAAGCAGGCGCACACCGACCTGAATCCGGACGAGGTAGTCGCGCTGGGCGCAGCGGTCCAGGCCGACATCCTTGCAGGTGGCTCGGAGGCTACGAACGAACTGCTGCTGCTGGACGTAACGCCGCTGTCGCTCGGCATCGAGGCGCTGGGCGGCGTGGTGGCCAAGATCATCCAGCGCAACAGCACCATCCCGGCCAGCGCAACAGAGCACTTCACTACCGGTGTGGACGGCCAGACCAACGTGGCCATCCATGTAGTGCAGGGTGAGCGCGAACTGGCGAAGGACTGCCGCTCCCTCGCGCGCTTCGACCTCAAGAACATCCCGCCCATGACGGCGGGCATGCCGCGCATCGAAGTCAAGTTCCTGATTGATGCCAACGGCATTCTGCAGGTGAGCGCCCGCGAACAGCGCAGCGGCCAGGCCGCCGAAGTCGAGGTAAAGCCAAGCTACGGCCTGACCGACGCGCAGGTAGAAGACATGATCCTGGCCTCCTTCGACTACGCCGAAGAAGACCTGACGCAGCGCCAGTTGATCGAGGCGAAGAACGAAGCAAACACCATCCTGGAAGCCGTGCAAAAGGGCGAGAAGCATCCCGCGTGGCAAAAGCGGACGGGCGACGAGATCGAGCAGATCAAAGCGGCCGTGATGGAACTGGACGCCAGCGTAAAAGGCAACGAGTACAAGCTCATTCGTCGTGGCATCGACACGCTCGACAAGCGCACCCACCGCTTCGCCGAGCTGATGATGGATACCGCCGTGTCCAGTGCGCTGACCGGCAAAACGATGGACGACGCTGGCGACACACTGGGCGAGGGGCCGAGCGCACCACATCCATTTGCACCCGCGCAGATTGACGCGACGCAGAAGCCATAAAAGACCGCAGGATGTATCCGAAAAACACCAGCTAAGATTCCAGGTATGTAAGCGGTCACTCCCTCTCGTCATCCTGAGCGAAGCGCAGCGTAGTCGAAGGACCTGCTGTTGTCCTGAAGCGGCAATACAGCCCGGCAGGAAAGCAGGTCCTTCGGCTCCGCACTACGTGCTCCGCTCAGGATGACGATTGACGAACGAGATGGCCCGAGGCTTGGCATGAGCATTTTGCTGGTTGAACTAAACCCGACCGCAACCGATGTGACCGTTACCGACGATTTCCTGCGCATTTCTCTTGCGGATGGTCGAGAGTTGGCCGCTCCGCTTGCGTGGTTTCCACGTCTTCGCGATGCCTCAGAGCAGCAACGCAGGGACTGGCGATTTATCGGTCGCGGCAGCGGGATCCACTGGCCTACGCTGGATGAGGATATTTCGGTTGCAAGCCTATTGCGCCGAAGCTGACTCCGCTACCAGCCCAGCGTGCCCGGCGCGCCCTTGAACGGGCCGCGCACGTGAGACGTAATCCATCCACCGTAGAAGTCACCCGGCTGCGCCTTTACACGTTCGCCGTCGATGGTGCACTCATCCACACGGCTGGCGTAGAAGGCCAGGTGGTCTCGCAATTCCCGATACGCAGAAGACGGATCAGGGTAGCTCCATGCGGCGTCCTGCACAACGGTAGCGTTGGGCGCTAAGGAGCGCAGATCGACGTTCCAGTACACGGCAGAACCCTTCCACTCACAAAAGCTGCTACGCCGCGCCGAGCGGGTAAGCCACTGCATCGCAATGTCTGCCTGCGGAATGTAGTACACCGGCGGATGGCTGGTTTCCAGGATGCGCCACGCGCGGCTGGTTTCTGCGATAACCTCTCCGCCGTGCACGATGCGCAGGAGCCGTCCGCTTTGCTCCAGCCGAGGCGGCCGCGGATAGTCCCACACGGATTCAACGAGGTCATCACTCATAGCACCGCTCCTTTGTCGTATGTGTGTAGACTCACCCACCAGGCAAACAGAAAGGCCGGAGAGTTTCTCCGGCCTTCTTCTCATGAGTACCTTGATCGTTACGCGTGTGCTGGCTCCGCCACTTCCTTGATGCGCTTTTCCAGCAGCTGTTCGAGTTCTTCCAGCGCCTTGCTGAAGCCCTCAATCCCTTCCTTCAGCTTGTCATGCGCCATGCGGTCTTCCGCGTGCATCTTCTCAAAGATCGCCTGGTCCATCGAAATCTTCTCGATCTGCAGCGAGGCAGCCTTGGCTGTATCCAGCTTGCGTTCCAGCGTGCCTTCCTGGCTGTTCAGTTCTTCCAGCAATTTAGGCGCAATGGTCAGCAGGTCAGAGCCTGCGAGCTCTTTAATTTCGCTGATGTTGCGGAAGCTGGCACCCATTACCTGCGTCTTGTAGCCAAACTTCTTGTAGTAGTTGTAGATCGTCGTTACAGACTGCACGCCAGGGTCATCCGCGCCCTGGTAGTCCTTACCGGTGTCCTTCTTGTACCAGTCCAGGATGCGGCCCACGAACGGCGAGATCAGCGTCACATGCGCCTCCGCGCAGGCAATCGCCTGGTGCAGACCGAACAGCAGCGTCAGGTTGCAGTGGATGCCTTCCTTCTCCAGAATTTCGGCGGCCTTGATGCCTTCCCACGTCGACGCCAGCTTGATCAGCACGCGCTCGCGGCCAATGCCGGCGGCGCCCGGCGGGAGCCGAAGGATCTCGGCGAGGGGATGATCTTCGCCCGCGCCTACCGCGATTCCCGCCGCGATCTGCGGGCGCTGACCGCGGGCATCACCACGATCATCTCGTCGAACGACCAGTTC
>CALMOM010000189.1 GCA_937873305.1 uncultured Terriglobus sp. | reverse complement strand
CCCTTGAAGGGCAATGAGTAGATCTCGTTGAACCACATAACATTAAAAAAATAGAAGTCCGACAAGCCCTTGTTCGTGTACGGGCGCGTAGCGTCCTGGAAGGCCGTGCCACTAAGCGAGCCGAGATCGATGGACTTGGACCAGTTGTAGTTGAAGCTGAAGTTGACGCCATTGCGGAAGGCCTTGCGCAGTGTGAGCCACATGGCGTTGTAGTCGGACTGACCGATGGACGATACCTGGTTGATGTTGACCGCTGTCGCGGCACCGGGCAAGATGGGGCTGCTGGTGGAAAGCCGCGCAAAGGGCCGCACGGCCGTCTGCAGGTTGGGCTGGTTGATGTTCAGCGGCTGGCGCAGGTGCCGTCCCACCGAACCGTAGTAGCCCAGCGACATGACCACGCCAGCGGGCAGCTCCTGCTGCAAGTTGAAGTTGTAGGTCTGCGTGTACGCGTTTTTGAAATTGCGGTCGATGGCAGAAATGGCGACGCCGGCTGCGCCTGCCGAGGCGTACAGGTTCTCCACTGGAATGTATGGCAGGGCGACCGTGGTGGAGTACGTCACGCTGTTGCGGAACGGCGGGTTGCTGTTCAGGCCGCTGACGGCGTTGGTCTCCGGCTGATCGGACATGTAGCCGTACGCGCCGCGCAGCACCGTTTTGTTATTGCCAGTGACATCATAGGCAAAGCCCACGCGGGGCTGTTGCCGTAACCGTTAGTGCCCACCTGGACCAGTGCGTTGTTCACTGTGTCCAGCACGGTGAAGCGGTTTTTGCCTTCCACGGGCGAGCCGTTCCACTCGTAGCGGAAACCGAGTTCCGCCGTAAAGTTCGGCGTCAACTTCCAGCTGTCCTGCACAAAGGCGCCCACGGCGTTGGCATAAATCCGGTTCGACAGGGTGCCCGGCGTGATGGAGTAGCTGGTGGCGCGACCCTGAGAAAAATTGGCATAGGTGGTGAAGCCGATGGTGCCGGTGTCGCCGCTAAAGTTAGCGTTCAGGAAGCGACGGAACTCGCCACCGAACTTCAGGGAGTGCTTACCAAACGTGTATGTCGCCGTGTCGGAAAAGATTCCGAACGTATCGGATCGGCCTTGCGGAAAGCCTGCGGGGCCGCCAAAGTTGAGGCCGACGTCGGTAATGGTGATCTGCGGTATGCCAGTCGCACCCGTGTTGCCGGTACCCAGGCCCAGGGTCGTGCCATCCGTGGTCACGTTGGGGTTAAACGAAATGGCGATGCGATTGAAGCCGAGCCGTGCCTCGTTCACAAAGCGTGGCGAAAACACGTGTGTCTCGTTCAGCGTCAGGATCTGGCGGCTGGCGGCTCGGTTATCACCAAAGCCCGGAATGGTGTTGCCCTGCAGCGTGGGCTCCGTCCTCTTGTCTTTCTGGATGGCATAAAAGCCCTGCAGCGTGTCAGCCGGGCTGAAGGTGTGGCTGATATCGGCGGTGCCCTGGTGGGTTTGCACCGGGCCTGCGGCGATGCCCGCGTAGCGATTGCCAGCGGCGTTATTTGCCAGCGGCACGTACGTGAGCAAACGGGCCGCCACGGCATCGGTCACAGAGGCGCGCTGGGCCGCCGTGGGCACACCGCTGTTGATGGTGAGTCCTTGGGATTGGCGCAGTGCCTCATAGCTGACAAAAAAGAAGGTGTGATCCTTCCAGATGGGACCACCAACGGCCGCCCCGAAGTTGTGCCGCTTAAAGGGAGCCTGGCGGGTGACGCCTGCCTGGTTGAAGTAGTTGCGCGCGTCTGCGGCGTCGTTGCGAACGTATTCGAACACCTCGCCGTGGAACGCGTTGGTGCCGGAACGCGTGCTGACGTTCACAATGGAGCCGGAAGACCGCCCGTACTCCGCCGAAAATGTCTGGTTGTTGATTTTGAATTCGGAGGTGGTATTGATCGACGGCTGAAACGTAATCTGATTTTGCACCAGATCGTTCAGGTTGACGCCGTTGATCTGGAAGTTGACCGAGTCGTCGCGATTGCCCGCAGTGATAAAGGAGTTCGCGCCAAGGCCTCGGCTGGGCGCGGTCAAGTTGCCGTTGGCCGGTGCCGTCACGCCACCTGCGGTCAGCACGGTGAGGTCAAGAAAGTGTCGGCCGTTCAGCGGTACTTCCTGCACGGTCTGACGGTCGATGACCTGGCCCACGGTGATGCTCTCGGAGTCGATGAGCGGCGTCGCGCTTTCGACCTGCACGGTTTCGCCCGCCGATCCGGGTGCGAGTGGAATGTCGACGTTGCTCTTGGCATCGACCAGCAGCGTAAAGCGCTGCAGCGTGTATGCAGAGAAGCCGGCTGCTGTAACCCGGATGCTGTAGTCACCCGGCGGCAGCGAGGGGGCCACATACTGGCCCGCGCCGTCACTGGTGAGTGTGCGGTCCACGCCCGTGCCGATGTTGTGCACGGTAATCTGCGCACCTGGCAGCACGGCGCCGGAAGGGTCTTTCACCGTGCCTGAAATGGTGCCCGTGGACTGTGCGACAAGGGCAGCCGGCGCTGCCAGAACGGCGGCGAGCGCCAGCAGGGAAATGCGATTCTTCATGGTGTCTCCAAAATCAGGAACGGGAACGCAAACACGCACAGCGAACGAGTCGTTTTACCACGCAAACGCAGCTTGCATCTGGCAGAACACCCCAACAAAGGTGCCGGACCGGACTGCTATTTGGGTCGTAAAAGACGCAATGATGTCGGGAACTGAAACGTACTATAACAAACTATTCACATTCCTAAGTGGACCAGACCATGGCTTTGTAGGGTCCATGGCGAAGCAGGTTACCGTTCTGCCGTGTGTGTGTATTCCGAGGTAAAATTGCCACCATCAACCCAACCAAGTTGTCGAACAGAGCCGCAACGCGGCAGGCTGGCCGACGTTGCCGTTCCTGGAGGTCGTGGTGAAGATCGTTCGCACGCTTACCCTTTGCGCCTGCACCCTGCAGGCAGCCGCCACACTTTCGAACGCAGCAGCGCAGGCCACACCGCCACCGCCGCCGCCCGCCGCCGTGTCAGACCCGCCAAAGCCTACACAGCCCATGGCTTCGGTCTCGCCGTCAGGATCGGTGCCGGGGCAGGGCCGATCGATGATTGTGACCAAGTTCGGCATCGTGGCCGCGCCGCAGTTCCTCGCGTCGCAGGCAGGTGCGCACATCCTGGAGCTGGGTGGCAATGCTATCGATGCAGCCATCGCCGCAAACGCCGTCATGGGCGTCACGCAGCCGTACGTCAACGGCATTGGCGGCGACCTGTTCATCCTGTACTACGAGGCGAAAACGGGTAAGCTCTATGGCCTAAACAGCAGCGGCTGGACGCCCAAGGCGCTCACCATCAACTACCTCAAGTCCAAGGGCGTGGACAAGATCAATCCGTTGAGTGTGTACACGGTAGACGTTCCGGGTGCCGTGGCGGGCTGGGATGCGATGCGCACGCGCTTCGGCACCCTGCCGTTCAAACAGCTGCTGGCACCGGCCATCTACTACGCGCAAAACGGCTTTCCGCTGGCCGAGCGCAATGCGCGCTACTGGGTGGCGCGTGGCCTGCTAAAGCAGCCCGGCTACAAGGAAACCTACGCGATTTGGAATCACGCTCCCGTCGCTGGTGACGAGTTCAAGAATCCTGCACTGGCGCACTCGCTGCAAATGATCGCCGACAAGGGTCGCGACGCTTTCTACAACAGCGATATGACCGACCAGATGGTCAAGTTTCTGCAGGCGCAGGGCGGCGTGCACACCCACGAGGACTTTGCCGACTTCAAGCCGGAATGGGTAGAGCCCGTCTCCACCACCTATCGCGGCTGGACCGTGTATGAGCTACCGCCAAACGGCCAGGGCATCGCCGCGCTCTCCATGCTCAACATCATGGAGCAGTACCCCATGGCCAAGTATGGCCACAATTCCGTTGATGCGCTGCACGTGATGATCGAGGCCAAGAAGCTGGCCTACGCTGACATGTACAAGTATGTGGGCGATCCGCGCTTTACGCAGGTGCCGACCGAAAAGCTCATCTCGAAGGACCTGGGCGTGCAGCGCGCGAAGCTGATCGACATCGGCTGCATGCAGATCAATTACCGCTGGCACGGCG
>CALMOM010000188.1:17682-30685 GCA_937873305.1 uncultured Terriglobus sp. | reverse complement strand
CCTGTCAACAGTACGGTTCCACAGGGCGCGACTGTGCCCGGCACCATACGTCCGTAGCCGGGCACATGGTCTTTTCGCCGGGAACAAACCCTCAGAATGGTAAACTCTAGCGTGTCTATGCCACTGAAAACGCTATTCCTGAATCCGCCTTCGTTTGAAAACTTCGACGGCGGAGCAAGCAGCCGCTGGCCTGCCACCCGCGAAATTGAGTCGTATTGGTACCCAGTGTGGCTGGCCTATCCCGCTGGCATGTTGGAGGGTTCGCGCCTGCTGGATGCCCCCCCTCACCACATCAGCGCGGACGAGACCATTGAGATCGCCAAGGGCTACGATTTTCTGGTCCTATTCACCTCGACGGTGGGCTGGTCTGGAGACCATGCGCTCGCGCAGGCAATCAAAACGGCAAACCCTGCGATCAACATTGCGTTTGTTGGCCCGCCAGTGACTACCGATCCGGAGCGGGCGCTCAACGAGTGCGACGTCATCGACTTTGTTTGCCGCCGTGAGTTCGACTTCTCCGTAGTAGAGTTTGCGCAGGGAAAACCGCTTTCCGAGATCCTCGGCATTAGCTACCGCAGTGAGCATGGTGGCTTTCAGCACAACGGCGACCGGCCGCAGGTGGAAGACCTGGATGCAATGCCATGGGCGACCAAGATCTATAAACGCGACATGGACGTCACGCGCTACAACGTGCCGTTCCTTCTGCACCCGTACATCTCCCTGTACAGCACGCGCGGCTGCCCGGCACAGTGCACGTTTTGCCTGTGGCCGCAGACGCTCAGCGGGCATGCCTGGCGCAAGCGCTCCAGCGATGACGTAGCCGCGGAGATGAAGTGGGCCAAGGAGAATTTCCCGGAGGTTAAGGAATTCTTTTTTGATGACGACACTTTCAATATTCAAAAAGCACGCACGGTTGAACTCTGCAGCAAGCTGAAGCCGCTCGGCATCACGTGGTCCTGCACCAGCCGCGTTACTACCGACCGCGAAACTCTTAAGGCCATGAAGGAGGCGGGTTGCCGTCTGCTCATCGTTGGGTTTGAGTCAGGCGATCCGCAGATCCTCAAGAACATCAAGAAGGGTGCCACCGTTGAGCGTGCGCGCGACTTCGTCAAGGACTGCCATGACCTCGGCCTGGTCATCCACGCAGACTTCATTCTTGGCCTGCCGGGCGAGACGAAAGAGTCCATCCGTAACACGATTAACTTCGCCAAGACGCTAGACTGCGAAACCATCCAAGTATCCGTGGCCCACGCCTACCCCGGCACGGAGTTTTACGACTTCGCCGAAAAGAACGGCTTTATCACCAACGAGAACATGAACGACAATGGCGGCCACCAGATGGCGCACATTGAGTACCCTGGCCTGCCGACCGAGTACGTCATGGAGATGGTGCACCGCTTCTATGACGAGTACTATTTCCGTCCAAAGGCGGCGTTCCGGGTAGTCTGGAAGGCGATCGTCAATCGTGATGTTCCACGCTTGTATGTGGAAGCAAAGTCATTCATGAAGCTGCGTGCCCAGCGCAACAAGGCTGCCCGGGCAAAGGCGGAAGAGAATGCCTTGCGTCAGCAGGAATCAGTCAGCATGAATGCGTAGTTCGTGCACTGAGCGAGAACAAAAGGGAAAGGTCGACCTTAGGTCGGCCTTTCTACTTGGAGCCTGAGTGTTCTTGGCCTAGAGTGGCGGCATGAAGTTCTATCAGGCCCGGCTTCCATCACTGCTATGGATGAGCTTGGCCTTCGTAAACCTGGTGCTCTCTGTGGGTCGCTACTGGCGGCACCACTTACATGATGGGTTTGCTCTTCTGCAAGGCATCACGTGGCTGGCGATCTTTTGCGTGTGGACCGTCCTCCTGACGACGCGCTGGACATTTACCGCGACATCTCTACTGCAGCGCCGTGCCATCTGGCAGCAAGCCGTACCATACGAGAGCATTACGTCCGTTGAGCCGCCACTTGGTCGCAGACGTGAAGTGGCGGTTATCGTCTATGGCGGCAACGCACCGTTGACTCAGGTACAGAGGCTTACGGTACAGCCAGATGATTTCTCAGGTTTTCTGGCAGAGCTGGAGCGGCGTGCGCCGCGGGCAGCCTTTCACGTGTAGCTTGTATCGCCGTGCCATCATCTAATGCAGCAGTGACTCACAGACTGAGACCCGCGCAGTACGGCATGCTTGTGTTCATCATGCTGGGCGCGTCCGTGGGTGATGGCTTGCTAAGCCGCGGCATGCGCGACGTGGGTCCGGTCTCGTTCACGCACCCCAGCCTCCTGCTTCGGGCCTTACTCAATCCGTGGGTACTGACTGGCATTGCGGTGCTTATCAGCTTTATGGGCAGCTACATGACGGCGCTCAGTTGGGCCGATCTCACCTTTGTGCAGCCTGCCACAGCCTTCGGCAACGTCATCACTGCATGGATTGGCCGTATTTGGCTGCACGAGGCAATCACGCCGATGCGGTGGGCGGGCATCGCCTGCATTGTGATCGGCGTAGGATTCGTGGCCAATGGCCCCTCACGAACGGAGCGGCCGCCAGTTTCAGAAGCGTTGGTGGATTGCCCATAGATGGTCGTTGTGAGCACACCTACCGTCGTGACCATCGCTGTGATGGTGCTAGGCGCCACCGCGGGTGAAACGCTCATTTCAGCTGCGATGACACGCATCGGCGATCTGGATGCCATCCGCTCACAGGCTGGGCTTTTCGGCGCCGTACGAACGGTTGTGGCGTCTCCCTGGCTGCTGGGCGGCATCGCTTGCATGGCCATCAGCTTCTTCGCCTTGCTGCTCGCGCTGTCTGGTGCGGACCTGAGCCTGGTTGCACCTGCCACCAACTCGCTTACGTTCATTGCGACAGCGGTGTCCGCCAAAGTTTTCCTGAAAGAGAATGTCGACGGTCGCCGTTGGCTGGCAGCGCTCTTCGTAGCGATTGGTGTCGTGCTACTGACGCGATAATAGCTTCATCAGACCGGTGGGCGGCAGGTCTGGTTGCAGAAACCGTTGCGGCGCACCCGCGCTCGCCGTGACAGCCTCTGCCGCCAGAAGGCCGCCGCGAACAGCACCCTCCATCGTCGAAGGCCAGCCTGTTTGCGTCCAGTCCCCCGCAAGAAAGAGGCCCGCCTCACCGGTCGCCTGCGCAGGCCTGTACGCATCCATGCCAGGCGCAACGGAGAAGGTGGCACGTGCATCCTTGAGGATGCCACTCTTCATCAGCTTTGCATCGGCAGCGGCTGGAAAGAACAGTTGCAGCTCTCTCAAGGCCGACGCGAGTATCGCCTCCCGCGTCTGGTGCAGCTGCGCAAACGAAGCACTGATGGTCAGTTCCACATAGCTGCCGCGGTCCGCAGGCCAGCGCCGGATGCGCGACTTGTGGAAGATCCACTGAATGCCTGTGTCCAGCAGCACGGCGTGATCCAGATCTGTGATCTCCCGGTCGAACCACAGATGAACCGTGCAGATGGGTGCGTTGCGAAATGTGTCGATAGGAACGCCCAGCTGCGGCGCCAGTGCATTTGTCTGCTGGAATGGCGTTGCCAGCACAACGTGTGGCGTGTTGAAGCTGCCTTCCGTCGTCTGCACGTGCCATCCGTCGTGCTGTTTCGTTAATCCGTTGACGGCCTGTTGCAAGCGCAGTTCCGTACCTTGCCGCACACACTGTTCCGCAACAAAGCTATAAAACTGCGAAAGTGGAAGAGTGGGGATGCCGAGACGCCCGCCCTTTGCCGATTTTAGAAACGATTCGTGGAAGACCTGCCCAGCATACTTCGTGGAGCAGTGCTCAAAGGTGTCGTTCAAGGCACCCACAATAACTGGCTCCCACAGGTGTCGAATGGCCCTGTCTGTCTGACCGGTGCGCTTCAGCCAGGTCGCGAAACTCTCCGTGTCTGCGGCTGGGTACCCCCCGACAAACTCCATTAAGCCGCGGGCAACAACCACCTTGTCGGTCAACGAGAGCATGGGCGCACGCAAGAAGTCGACTGCCGTGTGCATGGGCGCGGGTAGCAGCCGGACGCTTAGCTCCGTGCGCGTTGGCGTGTCCGGCTGCAGAAAGGTCAGCGTGTCGTACCACCGGATCCGGTCAGCAACGCCGGCACTGTCGCACAGCGCACGAAGGTTGGTACAGCACCCCAGCAGCACATGCTGGCAGTCGATCTCCTCCTGCAGCGAGGGGTGCTCGTAGGAGTATGCGCGCCCACCCACAAAGGGTTTGCTATCCAGCAGCAGCACCTTTGCCCCTGCCCCGCTGAGCGCGGCACTGGCAGCCAGGCCGGAAAGCCCGGCACCGATAACCACAACCTCGAACGCAGCGCTCATCCAGCAGCCCCCGTGCGCTTGACGCGCGAGAGTACACCACGCAGCAGGCCATGGCTCAGCACAGCGACCTTACGGACCGTCGACACCCGCACGCGTTCCCCAAACACGCGGTAGTGCTCCTGGATAATCTGCCGTAGCAGCAGGTGGTAAATGTTGACCAGAACATGCATGGCAGGCCGGCTATCCGCATCCAGTAGCGGAATCAAGCGGTCTGCCGCGGCGTACAGCGATTGCGCGCGAATGGCGAGTTCAGCGAGCAAGGTTTGCATGGCGGGGCTTACGTCCTCATGCCGTACCTGCTCGAGTACATCCGGAGGCTCAAGGCCATATTTCGCAAGCAGTTCCTGCGGCAGATAGATGCGGCCGCGCTCCGCATCCTCTCTCACGTCGCGCAGGATGTTCGTCAACTGGAACGCAAGCCCTAGCTGCTCCGCAAACCTGTCGGCCCCACTGTCGGCGTACCCGAAAATGCGAATGGTGACCAGGCCAACCACGGAGGCCACCAGGTAACAGTACCCTTCAAGCGCGGCCACCGTCTCATACTGATCCAGAACGCGCGGTCCTACGGCGATGCGGCGGACGCCCGCAGGTAGCGTCGGCTGGAGGTCCATGGTGGTGCCCTGCACCAACTGCTCTAGCAATGCGCTCGAGATAGAGAAGCGCTCCTGTACATACCGCACTGCCAAAAAGACCGGAGCGTCCTGCGGTTCAATCGCATCGCCGGAGCGCCATGAGTGCAGCCAACGAGCCATCAGCTCCCGGCGCTGCGGGATAGACAGCGTCTCATCATCTGAAAGATCGTCCGCACGGCGCATAAACGCGTACACAGCACACATCGCGTCTCTCTTGTGCGTAGGCAGTGCCAAGAAGCCATAGTAAAAGTTCTTTGCCTCTCGCTTTGCCACAGCGCGGCAGTAAATAAAGGCTGCCTCAATGGTTGTGTCGCTGTAGCTCATCACAAACCCCGCGAGGTGCGCCGCACGCCCAGCTTGCCCAGTGCCGCACTCATCAGCAGAGTCGCCTTTGCTGACTTCGAAACCTCTGGCCGCCGGCTCAGGGTGTTGTAGTCCACGCGCTCGATCGCTCGCAAAATTGCAAGCCCACCCGCTGTAAACAAATATAAGGTCGCTGCCAACTCCCGATCGACGCGATCGATCAGCGGTGCGCCGCGCAGAAGCATGGTGCGCGTTTCATCCACTAGCTCGCGCAGCAGGGCACGGTACCGCTCGTCTTCTTTGCCGCTTCGCAGATCCTGCTCAGAAAGGCCGTGCTGCGCCAGCCTGTCCTGCGGCAGGTAGATGCGGTCGCGGTCGCGCAGATCCTCACCCACGTCCTGCCAAAAGTTGGCGAGTTGCAGGGCCGTGCAGGTGTGGTTGGCAAGCGCGTGCAACTCTGGTTGCCGATACCCACAGGTGTACAGCACAAGAGACCCGACCGGGTTAGCGGAGTAACAGGAGTACTCCTCTAACTCAGCCAACCCAGCAAAGCGGGTCTTTACCTGATCGTCTTGAAAGGCACGTACCAGATCTGCGAACGGCTCCCGTGGCAATCCGCATGCCACAATACTCGGTTGCAGGGCCACAAACACTGGGTGCCTGGAGCGCCCGGGTGCGTCATAGCACTCGTTGAGCATGTCGCTCCACGTGCTCAGCAAACGCGTCGCGGTCTGCGGATCTGCCACCTCATCCCCTAGGTCGTCGGAGACGCGGCAATACGCATAGATGGCGTGGAAGTGCGGACGAAGAGCCCGTGGCAGCAGCTGCGTAGCAACATGGAAGTTCTCATAATGTGAACCTGCCAGCCGGCGGCACCATGCCTGCGCCTGCTGCAGCGACGGCCGAGCCTCCGGCTCCAAATAGATTCCTGGAGCACCCCATAGCCGCTGCTCGCTCAACTGGGTTGCCGCGCTCATCCCGCGACACCTGGAAAAACTGCTGTCTTGATATCCAGCACGCCAAGCGCAGCTCGGCCTATCATGCGGCGAAAGACTTCTGGTACCGCCTCCAATGACGCCGATGCGGTGATGAACTCCTCGGGCTTTGCGGTGCCGCTTACAATCAAGGCAAAGGCGCGCCGGCAGGTCTCGGGCGTGTGATGGAAGCTGGCTTTTAACGTGATGTCGCCATAGTGCAGGCGGTTGGTATCGAAGCAAACCTGGGTGCCAGCTGGGGGGCCGCCAAAGAGATTCACCACGCCTCCCTTGCGGACCATTGCCACGGCCTCTTGCCACGTGTTTGGCGTAGCGACGCATTCGATCACAACGTCCGCACCTTCGCCCTGCTCTGTTAGCTGCCGCACACGGTCCACAGTATCGCTGCCCTCTGCAATCTGCACCGTCTCTACTGCGCCAAACCGCCGCGCACTCGCCACCTGGTCATCTCGCTTGACTACCGCGATCACGCGACAGCCAGCAATAGCTGCCACCCGCATAAACATCAGCCCGATGGGGCCTGCACCGATGACCGCAACGGTGTCGCCCGCCTGTGCGCCGCTCTCCTCAAAACCATGAACCACACAGGCTAGAGGCTCGGTGAGCGCGGCGTGTTCAAAGGGCAGGCCGACCGGCACCGGCAGTGTATTCTTCTCGACAATGCGCGCCGGCACGCAGATGTACTCCGCATAGGCGCCATTGTTGAACAGAAGATCGCTACACAGGTTCGGCTGTAACTTCCTGCAGAAGAGGCATACACCGCAGGGAGCTGAATTGAGAGCCACCACTCGATCGCCCGTCTCCCACGCCTGCACACCGGGTCCGATGGCGGCCACGGTGCCTGCCACCTCATGCCCAAAGAGTGTCGGCGGCACCAGCATCTTGGCGTGGTAGCCGCGCCGATACACTTTCAGGTCGGTGCCGCAGGTGAGCGCGGCACCCACCCGCAGCACGACTTCTCCCGTGGCGGGTTCCGGCATGGGCACGCTCTCGATGCGCAAATCTTCTTTACCGTGCAAAACAATCGCCCGCATCGAGGAGGTCATACTTCATGTTCTCATCCTGGGCGAAGTTTGGCAGCCCCCGGCCTGCGTGTACCGGCGCGACGAATCGAGACTCACCCGTTCCGCATCAGAGTGTGCAACCATAAACGCAGCATCAACATTCGCGCAGGATGAGCGATACCCAAGCACATGCCATTTGCCTCACCATCTGAGTTCGTCAAAACCAGTGTCGTAGCGGTTCAGGATTACTCCATCCTGTGCGCACGGGCAGTTTCCGCACTCTTCTCCCCGCCAATCTATCTTGGGGACATCTTCTTGCAGATGGATGCCATAGGCTTCGGTTCACTGCCCATCACCATTCTGGCCGGCTTTTTTACGGGCTGCGTGCTTGCACTGCAATCGGCTACATCACTGCAAGAGTTCGGCGCCATCAGCATGACCGGTCGCCTGGTTTCGCTCTCCATGATGAAAGAACTCGGCCCCGTGCTCACCGGACTGATGGTGTCCGGCAGAAACGCCTCAGGGATGGCCAGTGAACTTGGCTCCATGAAGGTGACGGAGCAGATCGATGCGATGCGGGCTCTGGGCGTCGACCCCATTCGCAAGCTCGTCCTCCCGCGCGTCTCGGCTACGGTGTTCATGCTCTTCTTCTTGACCATCCTGTCTGACGCGGTGGGCGTTGCGGGTGGCGGGCTGGTCAGCGTCTTCATGCTGGGCCTCAACGGCACTTCCTACTTTCATTCCACCTATCGCGCCCTGGTATACGGCGACGTGGTACAGGGCATGATGAAGCCGATTTTTTTCGGGTTCATCATCTCCACCGTTGGCTGCTACTTCGGCATGAGCACCAAAGGCGGTACGCAAGGTGTGGGCAAGGCGACCACCCAGGCCGTCGTCGTGTCTTCCGTGTTCATCATCGTCGTGGACTTTCTCATCAGCCGTTTGACCATCGGCATCTTTGGGCGGTAACAGTGGCTGACGATCAAACACCAGCACCAGCCGGCCCCGTTCTCGAACTCAAGGACGTGAGCATCACCTTTGAGCGCAACAAGGTGCTCGATGGCGTCTCGTTTGTGGTGCAGCCCGGGGAAACGCGTGTGCTGCTGGGTCCGGCGGGGGGCGGCAAAAGCGTGTTGATGAAGCTGATCAACGGCTTGATCAAGCCAGATGGAGGCAGCATCAAGGTCTTCGGCGAAGAGATCACCACCATGTCTGAGGAGCAGATGTTCCAAATGCGCCGTCGTGTCGGCATGGTGTTTCAGGAGTCGGCGCTGTTTGACTCCATGGACGTGGAAGATAATGTCGCCTATCGACTGAATGAAGAGGGTACGGCACCAGAGGAGGCCCACAAGCGCGTGCAGGAAGCACTCGACTTCGTAGAACTCGGCAAGGCCATTACCAAGTTTCCCTCGGAGCTCTCCGGCGGCATGCGTCGCCGCGTGTCCATCGCGCGAGCTATCATCACCAAGCCGGACCTCATCCTGTACGACTCCCCGACCGGCGGCCTTGACCCCATCACATCGACGACAATCGTGCAACTCGTCGTCAAGCAGCGCGATATCTCGCACACAACGGCGCTGATGATTTCCCACCGTCTGCAGGACGCATTTGTTCTGGCGACGCACCGCTTCGATCCCGAAAAGAATGAGATGCTGCCCATTCCGGATAACAAGGTCGACGAGAACACCAAATTTCTCATCCTGAACGAGGGCAAGATCATCTTCGACGGCGGTACGCTCGATCTAACCCACTCGGACGATCCCTGGATCCAGAGCTACCTTTCCTAGACTTGCCAGTCAGGGAACGGGGTTAGTCGCAGTGGGCAAGCGTACGGTGCAGGAACTCCAGCACGTCACGATAGAGCAGTAGCGCAAGCTCCGGGTCGTAGCGCGCCCCCTCGTCTCGCATGAAGGCGTGTGCCCCGTTCACCTCGTGCCATTCGTAGCGTACGTTCACTTCGTCCAGCCTTGCTTGCACAATTCTGCGGCCCTCGAGCGGAATGTGCGGGTCCTGCCGACCCCAGATCATGAGCAAGTCGCCCTTGATCTGCTCTGCCCGCTGCAGCGAGTCGTCGTGCTGGCCCTTGCCGAGTGTGCCCTTGTGAATGTCTGTGCCATAGAAGCACGCCGTGGCGCGCACGGCCGGCTCCATGGCTGCACGAAATGCGAGATGCCCGCCCAGGCAAATACCGACCGCGCCCAACACTCCCGTGCAGTCAGGCCGCGTTTTCAGGTGATCCAGTACGGCTCGCGTGTCGGCATCGTAACTAGCCAACTCTTTCTCATATTTCCAGCGATTGCCCCGGTCAGACCCGGCCTGGTCGTACGCAAGCACCGTGCCTGCAGGCTCAAACTCGTGGTACACCTCCGGCATGGCCACCACGTAGCCGTGACCAGCCAGCAGCGCCGCTGTGCGTCGGATCGGGTCCGTGATCTGGAAAATCTCAGAGTAAAACACCAGGCCCGGGTAGCGGCCTGGAGCGGCGGGCCTGACCACATGCGTACGCATGGGGCCGTGCGGCGTCTCGAGTGTCACGTGCTCGTGCGGTGCAAGAATCAATAACGCCTCCTGAAGCTGGCAAAACAGGTTAGCGCCAGCTGACTGCCAGATGCCACCTTAGGCCGCGATCCGCTGTCTTCTGCAGCACAGCATGAAACTCTTCCAACTCTTCGCATAGCAGCACCCCGTCGGTACCCAGCTGCTGTGGCTCAGCTTGCATAGCCTGCAGTAGCGGTCCTACGGATGCAAGGCCCTCCGGCCCGGCATACCACTGCGGCGGCAGCAATTTACCCAGCAGCGCCGCGTCGCCGGCTCCCTCCTCCACCAGCAGAGCCATGGAGTTCTGGTCCGCTGAGAAGAAATCGATCAGCGGCCGAACTCCCAGTCGCCTCGCCATGCGCTCGACTGCGTCTTCGTTGCGGACCAGGGCACGGCCATTGACAAAAGTGTCGAACCCCGGATCCTCGCCCTCGACCACGATGTACATGGAGGCTGCCATTAGAGCGAGTGTACCTAAACAGGCTGGACCACAGGAGTAACGAACACCGCGTTCTCTCGCCACGTTGCCTCTAAAGAAAAAGAGCCGCTCTCTCGAGCGACTCTTTTTCTTTTTCGCGTACTAGTTAGCTCTTCGGTGCTGCCGGGGAACCACCACCAGGGCCATTGCGACGGCCGCCGCGACGACGACGACGACGTGGGGCACCTGCTGGCTTCTGCCCCTCAGGGGTGGACGAGGTCGCCGTTGCGTCGGTCTCCTCGCCCTCCTCAGTGTCGCCATCTTCTTCTGCGCCGTCCTCGTCATCATCGTCGTCGAAATCGCCGCCACCCTCCAGGGTGATGGTTTCGCTGGCGGCAGCGACGGCAACAGGTTGCTCCTGTCGCTCCTGACGATTGCCCCCACGCGGCGTCCGGCTGCTCTCCGCACCTTCCGTCGCGCCCTGGCCCTCAGACTCGGGCAGGCCCAGCTTGGCGCGTTGCTCTTTCAACACAGCCTTGCGCGACAGCTTGATGCGATTGCCCTCAATGCTGATGACCTTCACCAGAATCTGGTCACCTTCGCGCAGTTCGTCCTTTACTTCTTTCACGCGGTGCTCTGCGATTTCAGAAACGTGCAGCAATCCGTCGGTGCCCGGGAAAATCTCCACAAAAGCGCCGAACTCCGCCAACCGGACGACCTTACCAAGATAGGTTTTACCAACCTCCGGCACCGCGGTCAGGTCCGTGATCATCTGCAGCGCGCGCGCCAGCCCCTCCGGATCGCTCGACGACACATCGACCTTGCCGGAATCATCCACATCGATCTTGACCTGCGTGGCCTCGATGATGCTGCGGATCACCTTGCCGCCCGGTCCAATTAGGTCGCGAATCTTGTCGGTTGGGATCTGCAGGGTCTTGATCTGCGGTGCAAAGCGCGACTTCTCCTGCCGCGCACCGGAGATGACGGCATCCATCTTATCCAGCAGGAACAGGCGGGCTTCGCGTGCCTGAGCCAGGGCTTCACGCATGATCTGCGGCGTAATGCCCATGATCTTGATGTCCATCTGCAATGCGGTAATACCTTCGCGCGTGCCGGCCACCTTGAAGTCCATATCGCCGTAGTGGTCTTCGGCTCCGGCGATGTCGGTAAGGATGGCGTAATCATCGCCTTCTTTCACCAAGCCCATTGCGATACCCGCGACCGATGACTTTAAATCGATACCGGCATGCATCAGGGCCAGCGACGCGCCACACACAGTCGCCATGGATGAGGAGCCATTCGATTCCGTGATGTCCGATACGACGCGCAGTGTGTAGGGGGATTCCTTCTCATCCGGCAAGACGGCCTCAATGGCGCGGTACGCGAGTGCACCGTGACCAATTTCGCGGCGTCCCGTACCCGTCATGCGGCCAACCTCACCGACCGAGTATGGCGGAAAGTTATAGTGCAGCATGAAGCGGCGTTTCTGCTCGCCCTCGTACGACTCCAGTCGCTGCGCATCGTCTGCCGTACCCAGGGTGGCCGTGACAATGGCCTGTGTTTCGCCTCGTGTGAACAGCGCCGAACCGTGCGGACGGGGCAAGATACCGACTTCAATGTCGATCTGGCGAATCTGGTTAAAAGCGCGGCGATCCGGACGGATGTGATTCTTCAGAACCTGCTCGCGGAAGATGCTCTCACGCAACTGGTCGAAGTACTTACCCAGCTTCTTACCCGCTGCTGGCTCACCCTCAGGCAGAGCCCTCTTCAGTTCGTCCTTGAGTTCCTTGATCTTGGAGTAGCTGGTCAGCTTGTCGTACTTCTGCGTATCCACGGCGTCCGTTAGACGCTCGCCCACCTGCGTGCGCAGAGATGTGGCATAGTCCGTATCCACCTGCAGCGGCGCTACTGCACGCTTTGGCTTGCCGGCAAGCTTTACCAATTCCATGATGCTGGCACAAATCAGCTTGACCTGCTCGTGGCCGAACTCAATGGCCTCGACTACCTTGTTCTCCGATACGCCCTTTGCGCCAGACTCCACCATCACGATGCCGTCTTTGGTACCGGCTACCATGATGTTGAGTTGGCTTTTTGCACGCTCCGAGTAAGTCGGATTTACAACAAATGCATCCTCAACCAGCCCAATGCGCACAGCGCCAATGGGTCCCTCAAACGGGATGTCAGACAATGCGATAGCGCAACTGGCAGCATTGATGGCAACAGCGTCAGGGTCATTTTCGCGGTCGGCGGAGTACACAAACGCGACCACCTGCGTTTCGTTGCGATACGTCTCGGGAAACAGCGGACGAATGGGGCGGTCGATCTGCCGCGAAGTCAGAATTTCCTTCTCGGAAGGGCGTCCCTCACGCTTAATGAAACCGCCGGGTATGCGGCCGCCGCCATAGCTGGTCTCGCGATACTCCACCGTAAGCGGGAAGAAATCGATACCCTCTTTAGGGTCAGGTGCCCCCACGGCCGTGGCCAGGATTACGGTGTCACCGCAGCTGACAAAGGCTGCACCCGATGCCTGCTTGGCAATACGGCCCGTCTCAAAGGTAATGCGCTTGCCGCCGGCAAGCTCCACACTTACTTCCTGCTTCATAGAAATCTCTTTCGCTGGTTATGGTGACCAAAGACCTACCGTCCCGCTCCTGTGCCGCAAGCCGCTCCGAACACGGCATTCACGGCCTTTGCACAGAGAAGAAGACCCGTACGGTAACTGTCCGAAGTGAGCCGAAGCCACAAGGGCGTGACACCCATGACTTAATAGAATGCCCTTAGACCGAAACTATGCGCGCAAAGTAC